>JAENXD010000190.1 GCA_016649745.1 Flavobacteriaceae bacterium
CTATCTTCATAAGTTGAAATTTAATGTGCCATTTAATAAATTCTATGGTGAATGGATAATCGTAATATTCCCCATTGGTTGCTTTTATACTGGCTGAAATAATGGTGGCAACGATTAAAATTACTGCCGGAATAATACCCAATATAACAGCGATCAATCCCAATCCAAGCGTAAAAATTGTAAGCGGCAGTATTAGCAATGCCAGTAAAAAGCAGTAAAGCATTAAGCTCAACTGAAAATTTACGGCTGCTTTCCCATGCATGTCGATGTAAGCGCTTTCGTTTTTTTTTGCCGACCATAATATGAAAGGCGCAATCACATTTCCTAAAGGAAAAACCCATCCGGCAAAACTGCTTAAGTGGGTAATGGAACTGTAAGTTTTATCATTTTGAGTGACCATAATTATATGTTTTTTTTATTCTTAAACAAATGTATGAATTTTATATAGTATTATGCAAAACATAGTACTACATTTTAACATAAAATTAACAATTTATCATGTTTTTTTATGAAATATATACCCCAAAACAAACTATACTAAAGAGAGAGCAGTATTTTTTTGCCCAAAAATTCAACAAAATTAAGGCATTGAGGTTAATTGTACTTAAAACACAAATAAATCGGAATGTGTAATAACTATAATCATCTACCATTTTGGCACAATTATATAAGTCACACCGCGCGGTTAATTATAATCATAGTTATACCAAATAAAACTGCACCAACTACAATAAAGCAGCCTAAAAGCCTTAAAAACAGTGAAATTTAGGTAGTTTTATATTTTGGTTAAATATAATTTAATAGAAGTTTAAACTGTAGTCAATTTTAAATTAGTACGGTAAATGCCATAAAAATAGTAGAAAATGGATTGCAACAACACTAAATATAATTTTAGCAACACATTCAATATTCTTTAAGTGTTATAAAATATCTTATATCTGCACAAATTTAAGTATTAGTTCTCCCCACCTAAGAACATTAATAAAGTATAAAATAACTAAAAAACCCCTATTTATGGGGTTTACGATGTGTTTCTTAATATGCTGAGCCGTAAAACCGTGTGTGCGTTTACAAATGGTGTTTAGTAAATGCGAACTATCAGTTTCACTTGGGCAATGGAAATAATTTTACTGATTAGGACTTCTTTATCTTGTAGGTGCTTATTTTCAGACACTAATTTAAGATATTTTTCATTTTGAGCCTTATGTACAAACTTAATGGTACTAAACACATCTCCGGCAACGGTTATGTACAAAATGTAGATTTGGCCCCAATAAATATCATTTATAATATCTTCAATAATTTTGTAACCAATTAAATCACCACTTTTAATTAAAGGGTACATACTGTCTCCATTAGCCACTAAAGCGCCGTCGCATTTTGGCGCATTGGGGATGTGTAAATAATCAATAGGATCTTGTTCCACGAAATCATCAAAAACAGGAACTGCTCCAGCTATGGCCTCTGCATTGAATAAAGGTATTTTTTGACTATTCAGGAGCATGTCCGTTTTTAGCTGATATATGGATTTAGTTTCTTGTAAATGGTTATCATTTTCCCTTATCATATTCCCAGATCCAGTAAATAGCCAATTTGCATCTAAAGGATAGGCGTATAGTATTTTTGCTATATTATCCTGAGATAACGATCCTCTTTTACGTGCTTTCCCTATAATTCCATTAGCGAGCCCAGCTTCGATGGTAAGTTTATTATCGTTTAAGTTATTGATTTTCATATAAGTATCAAGCCTTGAAAAAAAATCTATCATTTTTACTATAAATATTTGGGATATATATCAATAATACTATATATTTGTAATTCTTATTTGTAAATACAAACAAAGATATGCAAAAAAAGACAATACAAATCTCCTCAACGCAAAAAAAAGAATTGGCTAAAAGGTTTGAGACAAGTTTAACTACCGTTCAATTAAGTCTTGATTATTATAATAATTCTGAATTAGCGAAGAAAATAAGACAATCGGCAAAACAGCTACTTATTGATGAGGCTAATAAAATTAACCCAGAATAAATGCCACAATTTATAGAGGACATATTAGTAGTAACCAAAGATGAGCTGGTACCAAGATACTGGAGTCATTATCAATCTTTACAAAGAAGATTGGATAGTGATGAGAAACGAGGCTACGGTTTAAAATGTACGCAAAGAGGCGGAGGAATGGACACGACATTACCCATAAAATTCGACACACCTTCAAAGCGCGCGCAAGTAGCCATTAGCAACCCACAAATATACAAGCGCCAATTTGAGCAATTTCACAAAGCAGAAAAAAAAATAGTGGATTATTATAATGATTACCAATATCTTGACGGATCCTACTTAATTCCTGAAACTGTTGAACAATTAATTATCAATGCCAGTGTGATAAAAGCAATTGTACGCTTGGAAGCCACCAGGGAAAGTGAACTTATTACAAAAAGCGGCTGTTTACGCGGTATAGCAAATATGCTATACATTGACGCCCATGCATTCAATGCAAAGCTTGCAAAAGAAAAATACAAGCGCGCACAACACAATTTAAACAGCTATTTACGAATACATATGATTAACAAGTCACTTTTGCTATAATAATTTGTATATTTGGTACTATTAGAGCTATGAAATACGTAAAATGAGTAATGAAATGAAAAATCCAACTACATCTGGCGAAAACAAATTGAAATACCCTAACAATACGGAAAGCGAATTGTTAAATCGATTGAGTGAACAGGAAAAATTGATTGATTCGCTTAAAGAAATTGAAAATAAATACGAGAAATTATTCAATAATTCTATTGACGGAATTTACAAAAGCACTGATGACGGCAAATTTATTGAGGTAAATGCTTCGTTGGTTAAAATGCTGGGTTATGATTCAAGGGAAGATTTGTTAAATATTGATATTAAATCTGAGCTTTATTTTGATGTTTCTGAAAGAAACCAAGAATTGAGTAATTTACAGAGAACTTTTAAAAAAAGTGACACCTACCGACTTCGTAAAAATGATGGCACTGAAATTTGGGTAGAGGATTACGGCAAAAATGTTTATGACATTAATGGGAAGATTCTCTATTACGAAGGAATTTTAAGGGATGTTTCTGAGAAAAAGAAATATGATGATGTTCTTGACGTATTGCTGAAAATTTCTAAAATTGGCTATGCTTCATCCAATTTAAAAGAATTTGTCCAGTATATTCAATTGGAGTTAAGTCGCATTATCGACACCAGTAATTTTTATATAGCATTTATTAACAAAGAAAAACAGACCATCAATATTCCTTTTATTTCAGGTGAAGAATCTGAAGAAGAATTTCCTGCGGAAAAATCGATGACCGCTCACTTAATAAACACCAATAAGTCTATATTTCTTCACGCAGATGGTCTTAAAAAATTATTGGATCAAAATGTAATTAAACTAATTGGGTCTTCAGCTAAAGTATGGCTCGGGGTTCCTTTAAGAGTTAATGATGAAGCAATTGGTGCCATTGTTGTTCAAAGTTACGACAATGAAAATGCCTTTAAGGAAAGTGATATTGAATTGTTGGAGTTTGTGGCATCACACATCAGTTTGGCAATTCAACGTAAAAAAATTCATCAGGAAACACTTATTTCAAAACAAATTTTAAGAAAAGTGCTCGACAATATTCCAATCAATGTTTTTTGGAAAGATACCGCCTCTAATTTTTTGGGTGTCAACGCCATTTCTCTAAAGGAAATGAACTTGGAGAATGAAAGTGATATTATTGGCAAATCGGATTTTGATTTTTACGACCAAATTGATGCGGCAAAATATAAAGCCGATGAACAGGCTATTATGTTAAGTGGCAAACCAAAATTAAATTACCAGGAATCTCATATTAAAAATGGCGAAACAAGATGTTATGTATCCAATAAATTGCCAATTTTTGATGAAAAAAATGTAGTTATTGGTATTGTTGGCACTTCTGAAGATATTTCAATAAGAAAACAAAATCAATTGGAATTGGAAAAATTGACGGGGGAATTAAAGGTGCAAAATGAAACCAAAAATAAATTTTTCTCTATTATATCTCACGATTTAATAAATCCTATAGCCGGAATAATTGGATTTTCCGAGTTATTGAAAGAAAATTCAGAGAATTTGAAACCCGAAAAAATTAAATCTTATGCAACCATTATTAACAAGTCTGCCAATTTTACCTTGGCCTTACTTCACGATCTGTTGGAATGGTCAAGAGTTCAAATAGGAAGTATTGAAGCCAATAAAGAAAACCTGATTTTGAGCGATTTATTGGCACATAATATTGCCAGCGTAAATCCGCTTGTGTCTTCGAAAAATATTGCTTTAATAGCGGATTTACCCAAAAATTTAGGGGTTTTTGCAGATAAAAAAATGGTTTCTACCATCACCAGAAATTTAATGTCGAATGCCATTAAATTTACCCCAAAAGGAGGGACGATTACAATTTCTTCAAAAGAAATTATGGTGAAAAACAAGAAAATGATAGAAACTACAATTTCTGACACCGGAATTGGAATGAGTAAAGAAAAAATGAAGAATCTTTTTAAAATTGAACATAATTATAGATCTGCCGGAACTGACAAAGAAGCCGGAACTGGTTTGGGCTTGGTGCTCTGCAATGAATTTATTGAAAAAAATAACGGCACTATTAAAGTGATTAGCAAAGAAAATGTCGGCAGCAGTTTTATCTTTACCTTGGAAGCATCTTCCTAAACAAGATACTTTTCAATATAAAATTTAAATCGGTCTTTTTTTTATAAATTGCCGAAAATTAAATTTTATGGGCGTTACAGTAAAACAAATGAACTGTTTTTTAATGTTTAAATTGCCATCGGCGTATTTATGCGGTGTGCGCTTAAAGGAACTCGACAATTCAAAAACGATTGTTACTGTAACACATCGATGGATCAACCAAAATCCTTTTAATTCCATGTATTTTGCCGTGCAGTCTATGGCGGCTGAATTGACTACTGGGGCTTTGGTGATTAAGAAAATTAAGGAAAGCGGCAAGCAAATTTCTATGTTGGTGACCAACCACAACGGCACTTTTACAAAAAAAGCGGTAGGGAAAATAATTTTCACTTGTACCGACGGCCATTTAATTGATGAAGCCCTGAAAAGAACCATTGAAACCGGCGAAGGACAAACTATTTTATTGAAATCCGCAGGCGTAAACGAAAATAATGAACAAGTTTCTGCCTATGAATTTGAATGGAGCGTTAAGTTAAAATCGAAGAAATAAATAAAAAGCATAACTTTAATTGATCAAAAAAAATAGCGCTTTTGCAAAAGCGCTATTTTTTGTTTAAACTTCTAAAGACTCCAATTCCTTGTAGTTTTTGCTTAATTTTTTCAGCAAAATTCCGTAAATGATGCGGTAATAAGCCCAAATAATTGCACACATTGCCAACAAAACAACAACTTGAAACACAATCATAATGCCCAGGAATTTATCGCTGTCAAAAGTGGCGTTTTTAGGCATCATATTTTCAATTAAAATATCGGGATGGGAAAACATTAAAGCATTCATTATAATTGACAAGAATATGTATAAAATAATATTGACATACACATAGTAATTTACTGTTCTACGTGTTTTTAAAATATTTTTCATCAACAAACCAGTATTGTCAACCACTGAAATTGCTTTATAATTTTTATAAAACAGGTAAATAAAGACAAATACTACGATATAGTTCAAAATCCGGGTTACTAAAAAAAATATTTTTAAATTAAATTTTTCATAAATAGCAAAAGTGCTTTCAGGAATACAAAGGGCTATCAGTCCCCAAAACAAAAATTC
>JAENXD010000062.1 GCA_016649745.1 Flavobacteriaceae bacterium
CATTCGGGAAATATGATTTCGCCTCCATGGTATATAATGCGCCATCAACAGCATAATTTCCTCTGGTTGGCTTAAAGTTTGCTAAAAAACAGCCTCTATCGCTTGTGGTATATGGACCTCCCCAAGGGTATGTAGCATTTTCAAGACCGCCACGGGCAGCGTATTCCCATTCGGCTTCTGTTGCCAGTCTAAATTGGGGAATTTGAGTTGGATTTTTCTTAGTGCTTAAATAATCATTTTTCTTTTTGGTTCTCCATCGGCAAAAGGCTTTTGCCTGTATCCATGATACGCCAACTACAGGATAATCATTATAAGCTTGGTGATAAAAGTAGTCCTGATGCATTGGGTCATTGTAAGAGTAATTGTAGTCTTTAATCCATACTGTTGTGTCAGGATATACAGATACAATTTCCGTTTTGATAAAATCTCTTCGATTTCCTTTAACTCTTCCAGCAGCTTCTTGATCTAACCAGGAAAATTTAAACTTTAATTTTGTCGGATCTACCATTCTTCTACCCTCAAAACTATCTTCAATAGGCGTTAAAATAGAATCAATCATCACTTCCGCATATTCTTCACTCGGAAATTCATTGACATTCCATATAATCTTTTCATCCCAATTGAGCATTTTACCTTGCGTAGGTGAATTAATATCTCCTAAACTTCCATAGGTTTTCATCATGTATTTTTGATATGGAGACATTTTAGTGGTATCTATATCCAAAAACTGATAATCTTCCAAAACAATATCTCCATCAGAAGACATTAATTCAGAAAAAAGTGCAAGCTGGGTTCTTACAATAGAATCCCGAACCCAAAACACGAATTCTTTATACTCACTATTGGTAATTTCAGTTTCATCCATATAATATGGGCGTACTGTTACAGTTCTGGTCGGAGAATTTAGGGCTCCCGCAATATCTTCGCTCTGTTTACCCATTGTAAATGATCCCCCAGGTATTAAAGTCATGCCTAAAGGTTTTTGAGAATGCCATTTACTGCCTGACCTCACCCCAACTAACTCACCTTGATCGCTAGATCCACAACTATATATAACTAAGACCAGTAAAATATACAACGATATTTTCTTCATATTTTTTCTCTTAATCCTTTAAGGCAAACGTATTACTAATTATCTTAAAAAACAATATTTTATTTATCTGTTTAAAACAAAAATAAATGTATTCCTAGTATAGGAATACAATTTTTTTACACTAATTTTTTCAGCGTTTTTAACCATCTATCAGGGATTTCCTGATTGGTAGCACTTATATAATCTTGATATGCACAAGGTATTAACGCATGTCTTTTAAATTTATTACTTTCACTCAAATTAATTTCCATCCACCATCGACCACTTTTATTGCTTTTATAAAAATTCAACACCTCGTTTTCAATGGGTACTATATATTTTTGGTAATTATCTTTTAGTCCGAAAGGATAATCATTTGCTCTATAATTAACACCTTCTATAAAATACCAAATCATTTGTGAGATTAACTGAGCTGTTTGGTTTTTAAGGTCAAATTTTGGATTGTATTCATAAATGCCAAAAGAGGTCACCTTATCGCTTATGCCCGCGTATCTTGAAATAGCGCAAATTTCTGTACCCGTAAAACCGTTAGGGGTCGCATTGTTATTGGCGGGAGCATCTGCGTTTTTTACCGAAGATAAATCGATGCTTACAATATCGGCATCTCGTAAAACAGGCTCAACCAATTGAATTGAGTTTGAAACTTCACCCAATCTATAGGCTTCGAAAAACAAGCCATCCAACAAATCAATTTCGTTTTGGGAGTTAAAATACGTTTGATAGCCAATATTGCTGTAATTGAACAAGTTATTTGGCTGGTTCATCACAATTTTGCTTAAATAGGATTGTGAGGTTAAATCGTCTTCAATAGCGCCAAGATCAAATTTATTGTCAACTGAAACAATATTTACGGTTTGCTCCAACTTATCATAAGCTCGGTAATTTGAGTAGGTTAAATCCTGTCCACCCCCTATTATTATAGGAATAATTTTATTTTTTATGAGATAGACCAATAATTCCCCTAAAGCAAAATAGGTGTCTTCTATTGAATTTCCCTGCGGAATATTTCCGATATCTGCAACGCTAATTGGCCAATTTCCGGGAAATAATTTGTATAACTCTTTTCTGATTTCATTTAAATCGGAACCTGTTTCATGATTCTCAATAGCGGATCGGCCTTCTTCAACACCAATTATTGCTATTTTTTTATTTGTTAAATCTGGGAAACCACTTTTTGCTGAATAGATTTCGATACATTGGCCAAAGGATTGATCGGATTGCATTTTAGCATATTCCAATAATGCATTGTCAATAGGTTTAAGGTAATCGAAATTCATTTTTTAGGGGTTGTAAGATTTCTTTTTCGGCGGCAATATAATAAAAAAATTATTTTTTAGCCTTTTTTCCTTTAGTTGTTTTCCTTTTTGGGGCGTTTTTCTCAATTATTTCCTTAACATCTTCCAAGGTTAATTTACTTGGATCAATGTTTTTTGACAATTCAATTTTTGTTTTTCCTTTGATAATATTTGATCTTCCCCACCGCGCTTTCTCTACCGAAATTCCATCTTCAGGCCAGTGATGAATAACTTTTTCAATGTCTTTGCGTTTCTTTTCTTCAATTAATTCAACAACATCTTTTTCTGTCAAATTATCAAAATCGTATTTTTTATTTACGTTGATGTAAAGTCCATTCCATTTTAAAAACGGGCCAAATCGTCCGACACCTTTTTGAACAGGAATGTTTTCATATTCACAAATTGGGGCATCTGCTTTTTGTTTTTCAAGTATTAATTCAATAGCACGGTTAATATCAACCGACATCGGGTTTTCATCTTTTGGAATTGAAACAAACATTTCGTCATATTTAATATATGGACCATAACGCCCAACAGCAACTATAACTTCTTTTTCTTTATAACCTCCAATTATTTTCGGAAGTTTAAACAAATCCATGGCTTCTTCATAAGTGATTGAAGATAATGTTTGATCGCCTTGTAAACTCGCAAACTTTGGCTTTTCATCATCAGTTGCTTCTCCAATTTGAACCATAACGCCAAATCTTCCTAAACGCGCGTACACATTTTTGCCGCTTTCTGGATCAACACCCAATAAACGTTCCCCTTTAGCCCTGTCTGCATTTTCAGCAACGTCCTCAACCATTGGATGAAATGATTTGTAAAAATCTTTAATCATTGCAATCCAATCTTCTTTTCCTTCTGCAATATCATCAAATTCCGACTCCACTTTTGCCGTAAAACCAAAATCTAAAATATTGGAAAAATTCTCAACCAAAAAGTCATTTACAATATTTCCAATATCTGTAGGCACTAATTTTCCTTTATCTGAACCAACTTTTTCGGTCAACTTTTTAATAATTACTTCACCACCTTTTAATTTTAACTCCGTATAGCTTCTGTCTTCACCTTCAATGGTTCCTTTTTCAACATATTCTCTTTTCTGAATGGTTGAAATTGTTGGCGCATACGTTGACGGCCGCCCAATTCCCAATTCTTCCAATCTTTTCACAAGTGCTGCTTCCGTATAACGGTATGGAGCTCTTGTATAACGCTCGGTTGCCGTAATGGATTTATTGACCAATACTTCACCTTTCGATAAATTTGGTAACATTCCTTCCTGCTCTTCATCTTCATTGTCAGTTCCTTCCAAATATACTTTTAAAAAACCCTCAAATTTAATCATTTCACCATTTGCTGTAAAAACTTCTTTGTTATTGGTGTTTGTAATTTTTACATTGGTGCGTTCCAATTGCGCATCACTCATTTGTGAAGCAATGGTTCTTTTCCATATTAAATCGTACAATCTGTCCTGATCATAATCAACAGAAACAGATTGAAGACTCATACTTGTTGGCCTAATTGCCTCATGAGCTTCTTGAGCACCTTTTGCTTTTGTATGAAAACTTCTTGGTTTGCTGTATTCCTTTCCATAGGAGGATATAATTTCTTCTTGAGCCTCAATTTTTGCGTCTTCTGACAAATTAAGACTGTCTGTTCTCATATAAGTTATCAATCCAGCTTCATACAAGCGTTGCGCAATCATCATTGTTTTGGCTACCGGAAAATATAGTTTTCTGGAAGCTTCTTGTTGTAATGTTGAAGTTGTAAATGGTGCTGCCGGAGATTTTGTTGCTGGTTTTTTTTGTAAATCGTCAACCTTAAATTTGGCGTTAATACAAGAATTTAAAAACGATGCCGCTTCTTCTTTAGTATCAAAATTTTTCGGCAAAGAAGCTTTAAATTTTTTATCTTCCTCCGTAATAAACTGCGCCATAACTTTATAGGAAGGCTGCGGAACAAAACTTTTTATTTCGCGTTCTCTGTCAACAATTAATCGAACAGCCACAGATTGAACCCTGCCTGCCGATAAGCCTCCTTTAACTTTCCGCCAAAGAACTGGCGATAATTCATAACCAACCAACCTATCCAAAACACGTCGTGCCTGTTGTGCGTTTACTAAATTATAATCAATACTTCGCGGATTTTCCACCGCTTTTAATATGGCTTTTTTGGTAATTTCGTGAAAAACAATGCGTTTGGTGGTATACTCCTTTAATTTTAATTGCTCATATAAATGCCATGCAATTGCTTCTCCTTCTCTGTCCTCATCCGAAGCCAACCAAACCATATCGGCATTTTTAGCTAAATCTTTCAATCTTTTTACCAAAGCCTTTTTATCAGTAGGAACCACATATTTCGGGCTAAAATTACCTTCAACATCAATCCCTATTTCTTTGGAAGGCAAATCTGCAATATGTCCAAAACTGGATTCAACCTGAAAATCTTTTCCTAAAAATTTTTCAATGGTTTTTGCTTTTGCAGGTGACTCTACGATTACTAAATTTTTCGCCATATTCTTTTATTAAAATTTTAAACCCTCAATAAATTCATTTTCCTCTTCAAAAAATATTGATTTCCATTAAGGTTTTGGATTGCAAAAGTATATAAGATTTTTAATACTTATCAAAAATATTTTGTAAAAAAACAAAAAAACAGGCTGAATAGCCCGTTTTTAAAAGAGAAAAACTATTTCTAATTTAACTGAAATTCACTTAATAAAGTAATACTATTGTTAAAATACTTATATTGAAACAAAGTGTCATCTCCAATTAATAACAACTGATTTTCCAATGGAATAACATCAAAGGCATTAATATTTTTAAATGTATTTAATAGCTTTAAACTTTCAATTTGCGTTTTATCATAAACTTTCAAACCAGAACTACCATCACAAATAAAAAGTAAATTACCTTTAATTCCTAAACCATATGGATTATCCATACTATAAGATTTCACTAATTCAAGGTTATATAAATCAGAAATATCCACTATTTGAAGACTACTTTCTAATGCCCCACAAAAATTACCCGCTCGTAAGGTAATATAGGCATATTTATCATCAACAACCACAGGGTCACAAGCTGTTCCATGTTGAAACTCTGAAACGAATTTTGGTATAGCAGGAGATGAAATATCGTAAATATACATTCCTCTCATACTGCCTAAAAATAACTTATCCCCTCTGTTAAATATAGTTTCAATATCAAAACCAGCATGTACGTCTTCCAGTTCAACAGGTGCCTTTAAATCACCAATATTAAAAATATTAATATTATGACTATCAACAGCATATAAGTATTCATTTACAATTTTAAATCTTGCTAATGAACCTCCTTGACCTGCGGATTCAAATGAAGCAAGTGCCATATCCATCATAATTCCTCCATTCCAACCACTGTTTTTAATATCTTCAGTCCGTCTATATTCTTCTTTAATATCCCAGCCAACAATTATTTCATTCGGATTATTATAGGAATTAGTACCATAATCAACAATTAAATTATCTAAAAGAGGTAAATTAATATACCCCGGAAAAACATCTTCCAACCTTGCAATTTCATGAATATTATCTTTGTTAGAAATATCAAAAACCAATAAATCCATCAAGCTATCAACATATAAATAATTGCCTTTCACCTCCATATCCTTATTTGAAATTATTTTAATAAAAGCAATTTTAACTGGATTTTTTGGATTAGAATTATCAATAATATGGATTCCATTATCAACATCATTTATTAAAACCAACTCATTGTATGCATAGATTTTTCCAGATTTAATAATTGGAGTAGGCACAGTAATTTCAACTGATGACCTTAAGGCGTCTTTGGTCATATATTTTGGCGTAGCTACATTTACTAGTTCATATTCATCTGCGTTTTTTTCACATGAAAATACAAGGGTTAAGGTTGCAATTAGTAAAAATAAGTAATTGGTTTTCATAATGCTATTGCTATTAATTATTAAAAGTAAATAAGGAACCGATGTGCTATTTTTAAGCCCATTCTATATCAATACGTTAAAAACTATAAAAACGCTACAAAAGTTTCCGCTATTTATTGAAAAATAAAAAATATTTTAGCCATCAATTTAAAGAGCTGTTTTATACAACATTTTACTAAATCAATGGATTGTTAAATTTCTGCCAATCTGTCACATTTTTAAAAAATTGGTTATATCTTTGTCGTCCAAGAAAAACTTATGGGGAACGAAAAAATTATCGTAGAAAAAAATCAGGGACAACCTCTATTAACTGAACAAATTGAAGGAAATTCCAAAAAATTATATATAGAAAGTTATGGCTGTTCCATGAACTTAAATGATAGTGAAATTGTAGCTTCTATTCTTTCAAAGCAAGGTTATAATACCACCCATTTATTGGAAGAAGCCGACCTGGTCTTGGTAAACACATGTTCTATTCGTGAAAAAGCGGAACAAACTGTGCGTAAACGACTGCAAAAATACAATGCGGTAAAAAAGATAAATCCTGCCATGAAAGTGGGCGTTTTGGGATGCATGGCCGAGCGTTTAAAAGCGAAATTTTTAGAAGATGAAAAAATAGTTGATTTGGTTGTTGGACCGGATGCATACAGAGATTTGCCCAATTTATTGGAAGAAATAAATGCCGGCCGCGATGCCGTAAATGTTATTTTATCAAAAGAAGAAACCTATGGAGATGTTTCGCCGGTACGCTTAAACAGCAATGGTGTTTCAGCTTTTGTTTCCATCACAAGAGGTTGTGACAATATGTGTACTTTTTGTGTGGTTCCTTTTACCCGCGGACGTGAAAGAAGCCGCGAACCGAATAGTATTTTAAAAGAAATTAAGGAATTGAGCGAAAAAAATTACAAAGAAATCACCCTTTTAGGCCAAAATGTGGACAGTTATCTTTGGTATGGCGGCGGATTGAAAAAGAATTTTAAAAATGCGTCTGATATCGCTCAGGCAACAGCCATAGACTTTTCACAATTGTTAGATATGGTAGCAACGGCATTTCCTGAAATGAGGATTCGCTTTTCAACTTCAAATCCGCAAGACATGAATTTAAAGGTCATTTATACCATGGCAAAATATGAAAATATTTGCAATTACGTCCATCTTCCTGTACAATCCGGAAGCACTTCAGTATTAAAAAGAATGAATCGCCAACATACACGTGAAGAGTATATAACATTGATTGACAATATTCGAAAAATTATTCCTGATTGTGGTTTGTCACAAGATATAATGACAGGTTTTTGCGGTGAAACAGAAGAAGAGCACCAAGAAACCCTGAGTTTGTTGGAATATGTGAAATACGATTTCGGATTTATGTTCGCTTATTCTGAACGTCCGGGAACACTTGCCGAGAAAAAGATGGAAGATGATGTTCCTTTTGAAGTAAAGAAAAGACGACTTGCTGAAATCATCCTTTTACAACAAAAACACAGTTTATTCCATACAGAACAATTTGTCGGAAAAACTGTTGAAGTCTTGATTGAAGGCGCTTCAAAAAAATCGGATACCCATTGGAAAGGCAGAAATTCACAAAATGCGGTGGTGGTTTTTCCAAAAGGAGATGAAAAACTTGGCGATCTTGTAAACGTTTATATTGAAGGTTGTACTTCTGCCACGCTAATAGGAAAAAGCATTTAGACTATGGAATCATTACAAGCTATAAAACAGCGTTTTGAAATTATTGGAAACGACCCTCTCTTAAACCGTGCGATAGAAAAAGCAATTAGAGTTGCACCAACCGATATTTCGGTATTGGTTACCGGAGAAAGCGGTGTTGGTAAAGAGTATATTCCAAAAATAATTCATCACCTGTCTCACCGAAAACACGCAAAATACATCGCCGTTAACTGTGGTGCAATTCCTGAAGGGACTATTGACAGTGAGTTATTTGGTCATGAAAAAGGCTCATTTACAGGCGCTACTGCAGCACGAAACGGCTATTTTGAAGTCGCAGACGGAGGTACCATTTTTTTGGATGAAGTTGGTGAATTGCCTTTAACCACCCAAGTTAGGTTGTTGCGTGTATTGGAAAATGGAGAGTTTATTAAAGTAGGTTCATCACAAGTGCAAAAAACCAATGTACGCATTGTTGCCGCCACCAATTTAAATATGCAACAAGCCATCAATAAAGGAAAATTTAGGGAAGATTTATACTATCGATTAAGCACCATTGAAATAAATTTGTCGCCATTGAGAGATCGTGTTGGTGATATTCATTTATTATTTAGAAAATTCGCTTCGGATTTTGCTCAAAAATATAAAATGCCAACCGTTAAACTTTCTGATAATGCTGTTAGGGTATTGGAAAATTATGGTTTCCCCGGAAATATTAGGCAGCTGCGAAATATTGCTGAAGAAATTTCCGTAGTTGAAGAAAAAAGATTGATTTCATCTGAACGATTGTTACAGTATTTACCAAGCAAAGGCACTAATTTACCAACGGTAATTGAAACTAAAAAATCAAGCAGTGAGTTTTCCTCAGAAAGGGAAATTATGTACAAGATTTTGTTCGATATGCGAAACGACATTAACGATTTGAAAAAATTAACACTAGATTTAATACAAAGCGACAATGTTGAAAACGTTAAGGAAGAAAGTAAAAAATTAATTCAGAAAATATATAAAGAAGATATTTTAGATTCCGAAGCAGAAAATCATTTAGAAGTTGTTCGAATGGATGAAAAATATAAAGAATCCGACTCCTATGACTTTGAAGAAACCATTGATGCTGATGAAAGCCTCTCCATTCAGGGTAAAGAAATCGAATTGATAACAAAATCGTTAGATCGCAACAAGGGCAAACGAAAATTGGCCGCAAAAGAATTGGGGATTTCAGAAAGAACATTGTATCGAAAAATAAAACATTACGATCTATAATTAAAATAAGTAACTTTGACCTTAACTTTTGTATCCTTAAACATCCTCAAAATATTAAAATGAAAAAAATTAGTTGCCTAATCTTATTGCTTTTAATCTTTACCGTACAAAGTTGTGGAATTTATTCATTTACGGGAACAAATATTAAATCTGATGTAAAAACAATTCAAATAGATTATTTTCCCAACAATGCCATTTTGGTCGAACCAAGTTTAAGTCAGGAATTTACAATTCGTTTGCAGGATTTATTTTTACAGCAAACCAATTTAAGTTTGGTAAAAGCTGGAGGAGATCTCCAATTTGAAGGTGAAATTACAGGGTATAAAATTAACCCAATGACCGCGACAGCGGAACAAACTGCTGCCCAAAACCGACTCACCATTACGGTAAATGTGCGTTTTTTCAACAATAAATTTGAAGAAGACAATTTTGAGCGCACCTTTTCACATTATTATGATTATGACGGAAACGCACAATTGACCGGCGGTATTTTAGATGATGCCTTTAATGAAATTATTGAACGTATTACACAAGATATTTTTAATGCTTCAGTAGCAAAATGGTAAATTTATGAATAATAATGAATTTACATATTTATTGCAACATCCTGAAAATATTGATGCGCTAAAAACGCAACAATTAAATGAAGTTATTTCCGAATTTCCTTATTTCCAATCGGCCAGAGCAATTCAATTAAAGGGACTTAATAAAACAAATAGCTTTAAATACAACCAAACCTTAAAAAAAACAGCGGCCTATACCATTGACAGAAAAGTACTTTTTGATTTCATTACTTCTCCTATATTTATTAGCAAGGAAAAAAATGAAATTGAGCCATTAGAAGAAATTGAAGTAATTGACCACGAAGATGTGAAAGCCCTTCATAAAAAAATTACAGACTCTTTTTTCAGTAAAAATGCAGAAGCTGAACCAGTAACATTTCAAAAACAAGAAATTTCAAAACAGGAAGAAATAGCAACTGATGTACTGGGAATTGGAAAACCCATTCAGTTTGTAAGTTCCGAACCGCACTCATTTAACGAATGGATGCAATTAATTGCACAAAAACCAATTGTAAGAGAAGAAAATCCAGTTAGCAAAATTGAAGAAATTGAAGAAAAATTTAACTTAATCAATAAGTTTATTGAATTGAATCCTAAAATAAAACCAGTAGATAAAAATGCCATAAATTTCAATGTCACAATGGAAGACACTCCAGAAAATGAAAGTTTAATGACGGAGACACTGGCTAAAGTTTATCTTGAACAAAAAAAATATGAAAATGCCGTAAAAGCTTATCGCATTTTAATTTTGAAATATCCAGAAAAAAGTGGTTTCTTTGCAGACCGAATTAATACAATAAAAAAATTACAAAAAAATAAGTCATGACGTATACATTATTTTTAGTTCTGATTATGATTGTAGCATTCTTGCTCATCTTAATTATTATGGTTCAAAATCCAAAAGGTGGAGGATTATCAACTTCTTTTGGTGGTGGCGGAACACAATCTTTAGGAGGCGTTCAAAACACAACTAACTTTTTAGATAAAAGTACTTGGACTCTTTCCATTGTATTGCTTGCCTTAATTTTATTGTCAAATTTTGCGGCACCCAAACCAAATGCAGTTGACACTGGTTCAGAAATTGAAAATACTATTCAAAACCGTGAAGTTCAGGATGCGCCAGCACAACCGTTGACATCAACACCTCTTACACAAGATACAGTTCAATAATAGTTTCTGAAAATATATCCTTAAAAATGCCAATGTAAATGACACGTTGGCATTTTTATTTTCATACGCACTCCTTTAAAAACACATTTGTCAGTTTTATAGAATTGGCATAATTTTGGAACACTTAATTCAAAGAAATAATAATTTTTAAATCAATTAAAAATGAGTAAAATAAATATTAAACCATTAGCAGATAGAGTATTGGTAAAACCACTACCCGCTGAAAAAACGACCGCTTCCGGACTTATTATTCCCGATTCAGCTAAAGAAAAACAACAAAAAGGTACTATAATCGCCATTGGAAAAGGTTTAAAAGATGAACCAATGACTGTAAAAGTTGGTGATACCATTTTATTTGGCAAATATGCAGGCACTGAGCTAATTTTGGACGGAAATGATTATTTAATCATGAGAGAAAGTGACATTTTAGCGATTGTTTAAAAAATATAGTTAAAAAGTTTAATTTAGAAAGTTTTAAAAAAATTGCTTAAAACTTATAACATAGCATTTAATAACAATTATTAAAGAATTTTGCAGAAACATAAAACTTTCTGCTTAAAACATAAAACTTAAAAATAATAAAATGGCAAAACATATAATTTTTGATATAGAAGCACGTGATGGATTAAAACGTGGTGTTGACGCATTGGCAAATGCAGTAAAAGTGACTTTAGGTCCAAAAGGAAGAAATGTTGTAATCGGAAAATCGTTTGGCGGACCTGTTATTACAAAAGATGGTGTTACTGTCGCAAAAGAAATCGAACTCGAAGATCCTTTAGAAAATATGGGTGCTCAAATGGTGAAAGAAGTTGCTTCAAGAACTAGCGATTTAGCCGGT
The DNA here is from genome assembly GCA_016649745.1 of Flavobacteriaceae bacterium. Taxonomy (GTDB): domain Bacteria; phylum Bacteroidota; class Bacteroidia; order Flavobacteriales; family Flavobacteriaceae; genus Lutibacter. The sequence continues at coordinate 11,836 of JAENXD010000062.1, forward strand.
GACGGAACAACAACTGCAACTGTTTTGGCTCAGGCCATTGTAAAAGAAGGGTTAAAAAATGTGGCTGCTGGCGCAAATCCACTAGATTTAAAACGTGGAATTGATAAAGCTGTTAAAGCAATTGTTGAGGATTTGAAAAAACAATCGCAAGAAGTTGGCAACAACTCCGATAAAATTAAACAAGTTGCTTCAATTTCTGCAAATAATGATGATACCATTGGTGAATTAATTGCCCAAGCATTTAAAAAAGTTGGTAAAGAAGGTGTTATCACTGTGGAAGAGGCCAAAGGGACTTCAACTTATGTTGATATCGTTGAAGGAATGCAATTTGACAGAGGATACCTTTCTCCTTATTTTGTTACAAATGCAGAAAAAATGCTGACCGATTTAGAAAATCCGTACATTCTTTTATTTGAAAAGAAAATAACAAATCTTAAAGATTTACTGCCAATATTAGAGCCGGTTGCCCAAAGCGGTAAACCATTATTAATTATTGCTGAAGATGTGGAAGGTGAAGCTTTGGCAACTTTGGTAATGAATAAATTACGAGGTGCACTAAAAATTGCTGCCGTAAAAGCACCAGGGTTTGGCGACAGAAGAAAGGCAATGTTAGAAGATATTGCAATTTTAACAGGTGGTACCGTAATTTCTGAAGAAAGAGGATTGACTTTAGAAAATACCACTATTGATATGTTGGGTACTGCAGAAAGAATTACCATCGACAAAGACAATACGACCATTGTAAATGGTGCTGGAGGAGCAAATGATATAAAAGAAAGAGTAGCACAAATTAAAGCACAGATAGAAACCACAACATCCGATTACGACAAAGAAAAATTACAAGAACGTTTGGCTAAATTGGCCGGTGGTGTAGCTGTATTGTATGTTGGTGCTGCCAGTGAAATTGAAATGAAAGAAAAGAAAGACAGGGTTGATGACGCTTTACACGCAACTCGCGCTGCTGTTGAAGAAGGTATTGTTGCCGGTGGTGGCGTTGCTTTAGTAAGAACTAAAGAAGTGCTAAAATCATTAACTACTGAAAATTTAGATGAATTAACTGGAATCAGAATTTTAGACAGGGCAATTGAAGAGCCATTACGTCAAATTGTTGAAAATGCAGGTGGTGAAGGCTCCGTGGTAGTTGCAAAAGTTATTGAAGGAAAGGGTGACTTTGGCTACAATGCTAAAACAGATGAATATACTAAAATGTTTAAAGCTGGTATTATTGATCCAACAAAAGTAACAAGAATTGCGTTAGAAAATGCAGCATCTGTTGCGGGTATGATTTTAACTACTGCGTGTACATTGGTTGAAATAAAAGAAGAATCAGCTGGCGGAATGCCTCCAATGGGTGGTGGAATGCCAGGAATGATGTAATTAACATTTAAATATGATTTCCAAAAACCCCGATGTTTTAAATATTGGGGTTTTTCTTTTACTTGCAATTACTAAACTATATATCATTAATTTTAATAAAAAAACCTTTAAAATAGTAGATACCTTTAAAAATAGGTTATATATTTATAGTGGAACTCCACTAAATTTATTCCCAAAATTTTAGATTATTAATTAAAAATGAAGTCTACTAAACTAATCATACTTTTTGTATTAATTGCTAGTTTATTCTCAGAAAATGGGATTGGACAATCCATAACTTCATTCACGAATCTACAAAAACTTAGCACTCAGCAAAAAGTATCAGACTGTACTCAAACTATTTCAGGGAAAATTTTCAACTTAGAAACAAAGTTGCCCATTCAAAATGCTGTAGTAACCTTATATTTTGACGAAGAAGAAATTAAACTGACGAAAACCAATTCAATCGGTGAGTTTTCAATAAAGTTAGATTGTGGTACAGATTATAAAATTGAAGTCAGTGCAGGCACATATCATAATTCCACCTATAAATTTAAAACTTCAACTAAAAAAAACGAAAACCCAACTAAAAATTTTTTATTGGAAAAAGAATGCTCTCAAACACTCACTGGGAAAATAACAAATAAGTTAACTAAGAAAATTATAGACAATGCAACAGTTACCCTTTATAATAATGGTGAAGCAATAACCTCTCTAAAAACAAGTGTCTCCGGAAAGTATTTTTTTAAGATTAAATGTAATACCGATTATTACATTATAGCTAAAAAACCGGATTTTATAAATAATTTATTTGAGTTCACCTCCTCAAAAAATAACAATGAAATTGTTCACCACGATTTTATTTTAGAACCTGAATGTATTCAAACCATTGTTGGTACTATTTTGAATAAAGTTACAAAAGAACCCATGAGTGCTCAACTTACATTGTATTTAAACAATGTTGAAGTTGAGACAATTCAAATTAATAATGATGGTAAATATACTATCCAATTTCAATGCACAACCAATTATAAAATTGTAGCTAGCAAACCCACCTATTTTGATGATTCTTATAATTTCTTAACAGACTATATTGAAAACAAACAACCTGATTATTTTTATTTAAAAAAGAACTTATTTTTAGAACCTAATGAATGCTTCCAAACCGTTTTAGGAAAAGTTTTAGAGAAAAATTCAGAGAAAATTATTCCAAATTCTACTGTTATTTTAGTATTTCAAAATCAGGAAATTAACGTGTTTCAAACAAATAGTGATGGAACATACTTTTTTAATGTTAAATGTGGTTCAAATTATGAACTAAAAGCGATTAAACAAGCTATGCTTTCCGAAACTGTCAATTATAAAGTTTCGTCTGTCAAAGGTGAAAAGATTATTCAAAATATTTATTTAGAAGAAGAAATTTGCAACCAAATTGTAAATGGAACAGTGTTCGATAAAAACACAAAACTTCCTTTGGCAAATACCGAGATAACTTTGTTTGAAGGAAAGAAACAGACAAACAAAAGCACTACGGACAGTAACGGAGCTTTTTCATTCAACATAAACTGCAATACCAATTACAAAATTATTGCAACAAAAACCGATTATAACTCCAATTCGGTGGCTTTGAGTACGAATAACATAAGAAATGCAATATCAACCAAGCCCTTTGAACTTGCCCCCTTAGATTGTAACCAAATTTTAAAAGGAACCGTATTCGACAAAAACACAAAACTTCCTTTGGCAAATACTGAGATAACATTATTTAAAGGCAATCAAGAAATTTATAAAACTACAACTATTGAAAACGGAAACTATTCTTTTACCATTGATTGTGAAATTGGCTATAAAATTGTGGCTGAAAATGATCAATATGAATTATCATCCAAAAATTTCACATCAACTAACGAAAAAAATACTGTTTACTCAATAAATATTTGGCTAAACAAAAAAGAATGCAACCAAACCGTTACAGGAATTATTAGAGATAAAGTGACAAAAAAACCACTTCCAAATACTACAATTTCATTAATTCAAAACGACAAGGTTATTGACACATATACAGTTGGTAATGATGGTGTGTATATATTTAAACTGGAATGTTCATCAACTTATAAACTAACAGTTTTTAAAAACAACTATTTAGAGACATCTAAACTTAAAACTGTAACCAAGAACAACCAAACTTTGACTTTACATATTGATATTGAGCCTCTTGTTTGTATTCAGTACATAAATGGTGTTGTTAAAGAAAATATAACAAGCAACCCAGCACCAAATACAATAGTTGTTTTATTAAATAATTCAAAAAAAATCAAACAAACTCTAACCGATTCAAATGGCACATTTTATTTTGAAATTGAATGTAATGAAGCCTATACAGTTTATACCAAAAAATTAAATTATACAAAAGCCCAACAAAATATATTTTCATCCGAAAAAAATGGATATCCTCACAAAGTAGATTTAATTATAGAACCAATTATTCCATTTGAAGAAAAAAAAGGCATAAAATATATAGAAACAAAACCAATAGTTTTTGAACTAGACGAGTATGAAATTATTGATGAAGCAAAAATTGAGTTAAACAAGCTTATTTATAACATGAATCAGAATCCTACTATTAAAATAGAAATTAATTATCATACTGATAGTAGAGGTCCTGATGATTACAATCTTGAGCTAACAATAAATAGGGCAAATGCCACAAAAGATTATTTGATATCAAAAGGAATTAGTGCCGATAGAATTAAATCAAATGGTTATGGTGAAACCAAATTATTAAACAAATGTAAAAACAATGTCAAATGCTCAGATGCGGAACATGCCATAAATAGACGAACCGAGTTTATTGTTATTGAAAAATAAAACCCCGAGAATTATGTTTACACACTTTTTAGGATAGTGTCAAAAAAAAATGGCTTCTCAAATTTGAGAAGCCATTTTTAGTATTTAGTTCAAAAAGAAATATTATTATTAATCTCTTCTTTCTCTAGGTTTTCTGTCTCTGTCACCACCGCGATTATCTCTACCGCCACCTCTATTATCTCTGCTACTGTCACGTGGAGGTCTTTCTACAAATCCCTCTGGTTTTGGCATAAGTGCTTTTCGAGATACTTTATCTTTACGCGTTTTTGGATCTTTACCAAAATATTTTACGTCAAAAACATCATCCATATTCACAACATCGGTAACATTGTCTGTACGTTCCCACGCCAATTCAGAAATATGCAATAACACTTCATTTCCAGGAGCGTCAAGATATTCTACAACTGCACCAAAATCGAGCATTTTAATTACTTTTACACTATAAACACCACCAACTTGCGGTTTGAATAGTAAAGAATCTATTTTAGTTAAAACAGCATCAATTCCAGCTTGTTTTGTTCCTAAAATTTCAACAATACCTTCTCCTGTTAAAGGATCTTCATTTATAACAATAGTACAACCAGTTACTTTTTGTAATTCTTGAATTACTTTTCCTCCTGGGCCAATTAAAGCACCAATAAAATCATTAGGAATAGTTCTCGTAATCATTTTTGGAGCATAAGGCTTCACATCTGGCTTAGGAGCCGCAATTGCTTCCTTAAGAATTCCCAAAATATGTAAACGACCCTCGCGAGCTTGTTTTAATGCTTTTACCAATATTTCATATGGAAGTCCTTTTACTTTGATATCCATCTGACAAGCAGTAATACCGTCAACAGTTCCTGTAACTTTAAAGTCCATATCACCTAAATGATCTTCATCTCCCAATATATCAGAAAGAAC
>JAENXD010000242.1 GCA_016649745.1 Flavobacteriaceae bacterium
CAATAAGCAATTTGTTTTGCCGCTGTTTTTTCTTCAAGCCGCTGACAATCATCGATTGGAAGGCCATTTTTGAAGTAAAACGTTCATCCACGCGTTTTATTGGGATTTTAGGGAACGTCTGGCTTAATTTTTCGATAAATGGCTTGATAAATTGCTCGCTTTCGCTGGCCGTATTGTTCATTTGTTTGGGTTCGCCAACCAAAAACAATTCGACTTTTTCTTTTTTTAAATATTCGGTTAAAAATGAAAAAATATTTTTCGTTTCAACAGTTGTCAAACCGGATGCAATAATTTGCAATTCGTCCGTGATGGCGATTCCCGTCCTTTTTTCACCGTAATCTAAAGCTAAAATTCGCGCCAAAATGTTAACATAATTAATAAAGTTGTGCAAATTTAGGCATTTTGGACGGTACTTTTTTTAAAAGCAATATATTTGTGCTGAACAGAAAAATAAAGAAATGAAACGAGCATATCAAATTTTGATACACACAGGAATGATTAATGGCGAACCTGCCTTGCCGGCAGGCAGGCTGCAGCTGTTACCGCTAAAAAATAAAATTTAAACAGATGAAAGCACTTAAAGAACTCATTGCTCGAGCTTGGGAAAACAGGGAGTTATTGAAAGAAGAAATTACCCAAAACGCCATTCGCGAAGTTGTTGATTTGTTGGATAACGGGATTCTAAGGGTTGCGGAACCTACAGAAAATGGATGGCAGGTAAATGAATGGATAAAAAAAGCGGTGGTGCTGTATTTTCCGATTCAAAAAATGGAAACTTTTGAAGTTGGAATTTTCGAATATCACGATAAAATACCTTTAAAAAGAGGTTATAAAGAAAAAGGAATTCGCGTAGTGCCGCATGCAGTGGCACGATATGGCTCCTACATTTCTGCTGGAACCATTTTAATGCCCAGCTATGTAAATATTGGAGCATATATTGATGAAGGCACGATGGTCGACACTTGGGCAACCGTTGGAAGCTGCGCCCAAATTGGCAAAAATGTGCATTTGAGCGGCGGCGTAGGCATAGGCGGCGTGCTGGAACCTTTACAGGCAGCGCCTGTTATTATAGAAGACAATGTTTTCGTGGGTTCGCGCTGTATAGTGGTGGAAGGAATTCGCGTGGAAAAAGAAGCTGTTTTAGGCGCCAATGTAGTGCTTACGGGTTCTACCAAAATAATTGATGTTACCGGAAATGAGCCCAAAATAATTAAAGGTTACGTTCCGGCGCGCTCTGTGGTAATTCCGGGAAGTTACACCAAAAAATTTCCTGCAGGCGACTATCAGGTTCCTTGTGCCTTAATTATTGGGCAACGCAAGGAAAGCACCGACAAAAAGACATCGTTAAATGATGCGCTGCGAGAAAATGATGTGGCGGTATAATTTTATTTTTCATTTAAAAATTATACATTGAATTCAACTTATAAATGAAAGATTCTATAAAATAGAAAGCTTTAAATTATTCGTCTATATTTGTCATGGAAAAATTATGGTTTAACCAAAAAGTTATTTTTTTGACTTGAATGCAGATTCCTTAAATATTACTAAAAGAAAAATATGGGCAAAGCAAAAAGTAAATTAAATAGATATCAAAATCTCATAAAAAGGGTTTTAAACTGGAAATTTTATATCTTAAAAAAGGTGGTAGGTTTCAATGAGGATTTTGAATTTAACATTAGAAATTTCGGTAAAATTTTAGTTCTTAAAAATATGTTGGGTCCGTTTAGGGAAAATTTTTTAGACGACATTTATTTTAAACATATCCCAAAATCCGTATTCAACACCAATCAGAATCCGGTTATTATTGACATTGGCGCAAATGTTGGATTTTTCTCTCTTGCCGCTTTTTCAAAATATCCAAAGGCAAAAATTTACGCGTTTGAGCCGCATCCATATTGTTTCAAAGTGTTGAAAAATTACAAACAGGAATTTAAAAGATTTGATTGGAATATTTTTAACCAAGCCGTTAGCAATAAAAATGAAAATATTTTTCTGAATACCAATAATTTAGAAGGTTTTACCACAGTAACAAGTGTTTTTAAAAAGAGCAAGGACATAAAAGTTTTTGCTGTAAAAGCAGTTAGTTTTGACACTTTTTTGGAAGAGAATAAGATAGATTATATTGACTTCATCAAATTAGATTGTGAAGGATCTGAATATGAAATTTTATATGCTTTGCCTAAGGAAAAATTTAAAATTATAAAATCATTATGTATAGAAACCCATAAAGGAGAAAACGAAAATCAAAATTTAAATTCGCTTAATAAGTATCTAAAAAATGTAGGATACAAAACCGAAATTTTAGATGAAGGCAACTATTCCGGCTATATTTGGGCTTGGAAGTCAAAAAATGAAAAATAGTTATTGTAAATGAGTATTTTACATAATATTTGACGCGATTTTTTTAATTAAATATTTTTATATCCTTTATAAAAAGGGCAAGATAATTAAATTTTAATGTTATATTTTTGCTGGAATTTATTTAAATTTAAAACTGCGAGATAAAACTTTAGTGAATTAGTTTATGTTTTTTTGTTTGATTAAATTCTAAATGAAAAGTAAATGAACAAGAAATGATAAGATTCTTACTATACATAACATATCCTTACAGCATACCAATTTGTAAACCGCTTGAAAAAGAAATTAAATCAAGAGGAATGATGGTAAAATGGTTTGTTGAGGTTAATGACACAAAAAAATATTTTGAAGAAAATGAGGAGGTTTTAGACATACAAGAAGCTATTGATTTCAATCCTCATATTGTTTTAACAGCAACAGATTATGTTGCCGATTTTATTCCGGGAATTAAAGTACAGGTGTTTCACGGTTTTCCCGCAAATAAAAGAAAAGGAACAGATCAATTTATCATCAGAAACTTTTTCGATTTATATTGCACCCAAGGGCCAACTTCAACCCAAGTATTTAAAGCAAAAAAGGAAAAATTAAAGCACTTTGAAGTTGTTGAAACCGGTTGGTCTAAAATGGATTCCCTATTTCCTTTAATAAAGGAGAACGAGCCCAATAAAAAGCCTGTTGTTATGATATCATCAACCTTTACGGAACGCTATAGTTTGGCGCTAATTCCAGAAGTTTTTGAAGAGATAAAACGGCTGTCAATAAAAGGAAAATGGCATTTTGATATGGTTTTGCATCCACTTATCAGCAAAGAGGTTGTTCAAAAGTTTAAAGACATTCAAAATGAAAACTTTACCTTTCACGACACCACAAACTTAATTCCTTTATTTAAAAAATCGGATGTGATGTTGTGCGACACTTCCTCTGCTTTGATTGAATATTTGCTGCAAATTAAACCCGTAGTCACTTTTAGAAATAATATGCCTTTGCCAAGTTATATCAATGTTACGGAAGTTTCAGAAATAGAAAATGCCATTGAATACGCGCTAACAATGCCTGCCGAATTGCTTGAAAATATTAAAAAATATGCCGAGGATTCACATCCTTATTATGACGGAAAATCATCTAAACGAGTCATAGATGCAGTATTGGCATTTTTAGAAAAAGACAAATCGCATTTAAAACCAAAACCGCTTAGCTTGGTAAGAAAATACAAAATCAGAAAAAAGCTAAATTATTGGACTTTAAAATCGTACAATAAGCCAATTACGGTGAAAGTTTCTGAAAATTAATTATTTACAAATTTTATCAGCATTGAAAAATACGCCAAAAATAACAGCACTTTTGATAACTTTTAATGAAGAAAAATTTATCAGGGACTATATTTTATCTGTTGATTTTGTAGATGAATTGATTATAGTTGATTCTTTCAGTACAGATAAAACGGTTGATATTATCAAAGAATTTCCGCAAGTGAAATTTTATCAAAGAAAATTCGATGATTTTTCAAGCCAAAAAAATTATGCCATTGAAAAAGCTTCAAACGAATGGATTATCTTTTTTGATGCAGATGAAGTAATTCCCAAATCTTTAAAAGAAGAAATCATAGAAAAAGCTTCCAACGAAACTGAAGACGTTGCTTATTGGATTTATAGAACAACCATTTATA
>JAENXD010000138.1 GCA_016649745.1 Flavobacteriaceae bacterium
GATTAAGCAGCTAAAGCGTAGTTATCTTCGCCGTTTAAATTTTTGAAATTGAGATTTACGAGTGCTATTTCATTACTCGACATGCTTATACCTTAATTGACCTTGCAGTCAAAACCAGTCGTCCCCAATAAATCAAAGAACCAATTCTTCTGAGAAGAATGCAAATGTATAAAAATTCAATCAAACTTATCGTTTGCAATATCCTTTAATTCATAATACCTTTGAAGCAAAACTTATACCAAATTACATTATGAAGATAGGAATCCTAAAAGAACGAAAAAATCCGCCGGACAGAAGAGTCGTATTGTCTCCAAAAAAATGTACAACACTCTTAAAAACATACCCTCAGCTTGAAATTAAAGTTGAAAGCTCTGACTCACGTTTTTTTTCTGATGAAGATTATAGGAATGAGGGAATTGATGTGGTGAATGACATCTCCGATTGTGATGTGTTGTTAGGGGTAAAAGAAGTGCCAATTGATAGTTTAATTCCGAATAAAAAATACTTTTACTTTTCTCATACCATCAAAAAACAAAAATACAATCGCAATTTATTAAAGGTCATTTTGGCTAAAAGTATTGAACATTATGATCACGAAACAATCACTGATAAAAACAATATCAGGTTAGTGGCTTTTGGTAAATATGCCGGTATTGTAGGCGCTTACAATGCTTTTAGAACGTTTGGTTTAAAATTTAATTTATTTGAGTTGCCGAAAGGGGAAGTTTTGCACGATCAAAAAATGTTGATTGATGAGCTGAAAAAATTAAAATTACCGGCTATTAAAGTTGTTATAACAGGAAAAGGCAGGGTAGGAAATGGTGCAAAAGAAATGTTGGATGGCATGCAAATGCGAGAGGTTACTGTTGATGAATTTTTAACCCATACTTTTGAAGAAACGGTTTATGTTCAAATAGATGTACTGGATTACAATAAAAGAAAAGACGGAATTGTTAAGGATGAAAACGATTTTTTTAACAATCCACAAGACTATAAAAGTGATTTTATGCGTTTTGCCAAAGTGGCAGATTTATATATTTCAGCCCATTTTTACGGGATTGGCGCACCTTATATTTTCACAAGGGAAGATGCGAAATCTCCGGATTTCAACATTAAAGTGGTTGCAGATATCAGTTGCGATGTTGACGGGCCGGTGGCTTCCACCATTCGTTCTTCAACCATTGAAGACCCAATTTATGGATACAATCCGAAAACGGAACAAGAAGTAAATTTTATGGATAAAGATGCCATAGCTGTGATGGCGGTTGATAATTTACCTTGTGAATTACCAAAAGATGCTTCTGAAGGTTTTGGGGAAAGTTTTGCAAAGAATGTGATTCCGGCTTTTTTCAATAACGATGAAGATGGCGTGCTTCAAAGAGCTAAAATGACCGAAAATGGAAAGCTTACGGAAAGATTCAGTTATTTACAAGATTTTGTTGATGGAAAATAATCAGCAACATTTGCTGGAACAACTGGCAAATACCAAAATGCCTTTCGGAAAATACAAAGGAAAATATTTAATCGATTTACCTGAATTTTATTTGGTGTGGTATCGCAATAAAGGTTTTCCAAAGAATAAATTGGGAGAAATGATGCATTTGGTTTATGAAATTCAATTAAACGGATTGGAAGATTTAGTAAGAAGGCTTAAGGTTTGAAAGCACAAAGCTGAACAAAACAAACGCTCTTATTGAGACCGGTATTGAGTACTTCGGTTGCGCTCAGCACAAGCTTATCCGAAATGGGGATGTGTTTTTCAGTGAAACCACAAAAAAAGAACAGTGCAACTTCATACGAGGTACCAGCCCAAAACTACCACGGAGTTATACCGAAGCAGATTGCTTCATTTCACTGCGTTTCTCCCGATAGATCGGGACGTATTCTATGATTAAAAAAATAAAATATACCATAAATAATATGGTAGGCCCCAAAGAAAATTTCCTACAAATAAAGAGATAAATTAAAGAAATTATTCCTGCTAAAATTCCGGTGATTCCCTTAATGACAAATTATGAATTTTCGTATTCAATCTTTCATAAATTTTTGTAAAAGCTAAAACTACAAAAAAAAATCATTAAAAAATTATAACTTTTCAACAATGAAATGTTATTAACTATTTAGAGTTTAACATGAATCAAGTTTAATTATTCAATAATTTTATAACTCCATTTTACTAAACCATAAACCTACTTAAAAATGACAGAAGAATTAGTGTTCCCAAAAACCTTTACGTATAACGACTTGTTAAAGAGTACGTTAAAGTATTTTAAAGGTGACGAGCTTGCAGCGACAACGTGGATGAATAAGTATGCAATGAAAACCAAAACAGGTGAGTTTTTAGAGACTACGCCCAATGATATGCATCAACGAATGGCGGTGGAATTTGGCCGTATGGAAAGGAAATATCAGGAAGGGGAAAAGAAAGGAGAAGGGCTTTCAGATTATGGAAAAAAACGTGAATTTTTATCAGAAAAAGCCATTTTTAATTTATTTAAAGATTTCAAATATGTCATTCCGCAGGGAAGCGTAATGTCTTCCTTGGGAAACAATAATGTGATTGCTTCCTTGTCAAATTGTGTGGTTGTTCCTCCGGTTTTTGATTCCTATGGTGGGATATTTCATACAGATCAGCAATTGGCGCAATTGTTTAAAAGACGGTGCGGCGTTGGGGTGGATTTATCTAATTTAAGACCGGGTGGCGCCCAAGTTTCCAATTCGGCCGGTACTACAACAGGAGCGGTTTCATTTATGAACCGTTTCTCAAACACCACAAGGGAAGTTGCTCAAAACGGTAGAAGAGGGGCACTAATGCTTACGATGGATATTGCCCATCCTGACATTGAAGATTTTGTTACCATAAAACAAGATTTGACAAAAGTAACCGGTGCCAATATTTCTATTCGCCTGTCAGATGAATTTATGGTGGCGGTGGTAAATGATGATGATTTTACATTGCGATGGCCAATTGACAGTAAAACACCGACCTATACAAAAGTAATTAAAGCAAGATCACTTTGGGACACCATTATAAAATGTGCCCATAATACTGCTGAACCCGGCTTAATATTTTGGGACCGTCAACATTATTATTCAACTTCCTCTATTTATCCGGGATTTAAAAACAGTTCCACAAATCCTTGTTCAGAAATTGCCATGCAAGGAGGCGATAGTTGTCGTTTAATTGCAATTAATTTATACAGTTTTGTTGAGAACCCATTTACGGAAAAAGCAAAGTTCGATTTTAAAAAATTCTATGAAGTTGTTTATGAATCGCAACGTTTGATGGATGATTTGGTGGATTTGGAATTGGAAGCCGTAAATAAAATTTTCAATAAAATAATGCACGATAAAGAGCCTGACGAAATTAAAAAGGTTGAAATAGATACTTGGAAATTATTATATAAAACTGGTAAAAAGGGCAGAAGAACAGGGTTAGGCTTTACCGCTTTGGCAGATGCCATGGCTGCTTTGGGTAAAAAATTCGATACCAACGAAGCGATAGCGGTTGTTGACGAAATTATGAAAACCAAATTAAAAGGTGAGTTTGACAGCAGTATTGATATGGCAATTACCCGAGGTAAATTTGAAGCGTTTAATCCTGAAATCGAGAAATTCTCTGAGTTTGTACAAATGATGGAAAAGGAATTTCCGGATGTTTATGCGCGCATGATGAAATATGGCCGAAGAAACATTTCCATCAGTACTGTGGCGCCAACTGGAAGTTTGAGTATGTTGGCACAAACTTCTTCGGGAATTGAACCTGTATATTTATTGTCGTATAAACGAAGAAGAAAAGTAAATCAAGACGATACAAATGCCAAAGTTGCTTATGTTGATGATATGGGTGATGCATTTGAAGAATTTGAAGTTTATCATCCAAAATTGAAACAATGGATGGATGTTACCGGAAAAACAGACATTAATGAAAGTCCGTATAAAGGATCTACAGCACCTGAAATTGATTGGAAAAAACGTGTAGAAATGCAATCGTTGGTTCAAAAATACACCACGCATTCCATTAGTTCAACCATAAATTTGGCACGTGATGTTCCTGTAGATTTGGTAGGCGATATTTATATTGAATCTTGGCGTAAAGGGTTGAAAGGAATTACAGTTTACAGAGATGGCTCACGAAGCGGAATTTTAATCGCAAATGACACCAAAAAAGCAGAAAAAAAAGGAGAATGTTATGCAGAAACTGTTTTCCCAAAACGCCCTAAAAAAATTGCGGCAAAAATAGTTCGTTTTCAAAATGATTACGAGAAATGGGTGGCAGTTGTTGGTTTGATAAACAACAGGCCATATGAAATATTTACCGGAAAAATTGAAGACGCTTTTATGTTGCCTGCCTGGTTGGAAGAGGGTTGGGTAATAAAAAACAGAGATAAAAGTGGAGAATCACGTTACGATTTTCAATTTTTGGACAAAGATGGTTATAAAGTAACTTTTGAAGGACTTTCACGTACTTTTGATAAAGAATATTGGAATTATGCCAAATTAATTTCCGGTGTATTGCGTCACGGAATGCCAATTCCTTATGCCGTTGATTTAATTAACAACTTAAACATGTACGATGAGAATATCAATACATGGAAAAACGGTATTGCGCGTGCATTGAAACAATTTGTGGAGGATGGTACGCAGGCTGTAGATAAAAAATGTCCTGAATGTGGTGATCCCAACGGACTAATTTATGAAGAAGGTTGTTTGAAATGCAAAAATTGCGGACATACCAAATGCGGATAATCATATATTGAGACACTAAAAAAAGCGACAAAATTTTAAAATTTTGTCGCTTTTTTTATAGCTTCGCGGTAGTTTTGGGCAGCTTGCTTCGGCGGCTATTGCCTTCTCGCAAAGACGTCTTTCCACATCTTACATCTCATAACTTTTACCCTGAGCGGAGCCGAAGGGCACTACTAAAACCTATTTATCGTTTTCCTGATAGCAACCAAATGACTCAATAAATTTTCTAAATATTTTAAATCCAGCATATTGGCGCCATCGCTTTTTGCATTTGCTGGGTCAAAATGGGTTTCCAAAAACAAACCATTAACACCAACTGCGATTCCTGCTCTCGCAATAGTCTCAATCAATTCAGGTTTTCCGCCTGTAACACCGCTGCTTTGATTTGGTTGTTGTAAAGAGTGTGTGATGTCTAAAATTGTTGGTGCAAACTGTTGCATTTCCGGAATTCCCCTAAAATCAACAATCATATCTTGGTAACCGAACATGGTTCCTCTATCTGTAATCCACACTTTTTCGTTGCCACTGTCTTTTACTTTTTGCACGGCGTGTTTCATCGCAGCCGGACTCATAAATTGTCCTTTTTTAAGATTAATCACTTTTCCTGTTTTAGCCGCTGCCACCACCAAATCAGTTTGACGCACCAAAAAAGCGGGAATTTGTAACACATCAACATATTCAGCCGCCATGGCAGCATCTGAAATTTCATGAATATCAGTAACTGTTGGGATGTTAAAAGTTTCGGATACTTTTTTGAGTATTTTTAAGGCTTTTTCATCTCCAATTCCGGTAAAACTATCTATTCTCGATCTGTTGGCTTTTTTAAAACTTCCTTTAAAAATAAAGGGAATTTCCAATTTATCGGTCACTCTTAAAATATGTTCGGCAATTCTTAAAGCCATTTCTTCGCCTTCAATGGCACAAGGACCGGCCAATAAAAAGAAGTTATTACTATCCGTATGTTTTATGTTAGGAATCAGATTTAAATTCATGATTTTTAAATTTTTTCAAAGATACTATTTTATATAGCTGATTAAAACAGAATTATTCTTAATTTTATGGCAAGCATTTATGGATATTTTTAAATTTAAGGGTATGAAATATTTTAAATTTTTGTTGGTATTTGTTTTTATAGGTTGCGCAGGCCCGAGAACAGTATATGATTATGATGATCAGGTCGATTTTAATCAATACAAAACTTTTCGATTTTTTGATGATATTAAGCTTCCCGTAAATGAGATAGAAGCGAAGCGGATTTTTGTCCAATTGGAAAATGCAATGATAGAAAAAGGTCTGGCATTCCGTGAAAATCCTGACATTTTTATAGATGTTCAGTTAAATCAGTTTGAAGCGCAAAGAAATTCTGTTGGGGTTGGTTTTGGCAGTTTCGGGAGGCATTCCGGCATAAGTCTTGGCGGTCAAATACCAATTAATAGCAACACTTTAACCAAACAATTTACCATTGATTTTGTTGATGCAAAAAATGATAAATTGATTTGGCGCGGTTTTTATGAAGACGATTTTCCTAACAACGTTGAAATTACCCAAAAAGAGCAACTTTATGCTGAGGCGTTTAGAAGATTATTAAGCAAATATCCTCCTAAAAAATAAGGCTTCGACTACGCTCAGCAACCATAATTAGTCTGCCTTAATTCGTACGCCTTCACTGTGACTGCTGAATTCCGGTGCATACATGCTTTGTATTGTTGTAATTCCATTGCTGAAATTACCGGCATTATTTACACGCAAATCATATTCAAAAACATAAACGCCTTTTGGCAAATTTTCAAAAAAGAAGTTGGTTGATGTATCTTTGGTGCTTTCATAATAACCCAAACCATCTTGCCATTTGTATTGCGACAAAACATTTATAGGTTCTAAACCACTGGCACGCATATCTTTCAGGTGAACAAATTCCATGGCACGATCTACTTTTAATTCAATTCGAACGGTAATTAAATCACCAACTTTTAATTTCGAATTTTCGGTTATTTCAGTTAACAGTTTACCTTTATCAGCATTCGATTTCAAGAATAATTTTTTATTTAATTTAAGCGGCGTTTCCGCAGTGGTTATTTTATCTAAATCTTCAAAATATTGCCAGTACAAACTTCCCCAGGCAATTCCTTCTCCTTTTTTGGAAAGGGTTACTTCACCCATATTTGGCGTAATTTCATCTCCGTTCCAAGAAGTTTTAAAGTAGCCTGTCCCCGCTTCAATTTTTACATTTTCTTCCCGATGGCTATCGGGGTTTGAAGGCTCAATTTTTTGATTTCCCACAGTCACGTCAACCGATTCGCTTATCGATAACCAATCGTTTCCCTGTAATAATAACGCATAAACGGCTTCTGTAGTTGCTTTGGTTGTTTTCCAGCTGTTGGTTTGCTTGTTTTTCAGCAACCAAACTTTTAATTCATCAACCGTTGCCATATCATTTTCAATTTCTGAAAAAGCTTCAATTAATAAAGCCTGCGTTTCAATAGGAGCCTGGTACCAATACCAACTTCCGGTATTTTCTTTCCAATACATTCCCAATTCTTCGCTAACAATACTGTTTTCTTTAAGCGATTTTAAAATGGCTGAAGCAACCGTTGCATTTTTATTTCTATGCTGAATTAAAGCAATCAATCCTTTTGAATACAAATTATTTTCCTTCCAATAGTTGGCCGATTGGTTTGTGTAATAATCTATGGCAGTTTGTACCTTTTTATCAATTTTTAAATCCTTGTAAAAACTTCGCATGTATAAATAGTGCAACTGTAAATAACCCAAATGATTTTCGGCTAAATAATCAGCGGCAGCTTTTATGCCTTTTTTACCGTCTTTTTCTTTCTCTTTTAATTTTTCAGCTTCTTTTAAAAGCGTTTGGTAATCGGTTACTATTTCTTCATCCAAAAAACGGACTGTTCTTGAAATTATTTCAGAAGCATCTTTTTGGTCGATGGCAACATTTAATTGTTTTAAATGACCGAATCCTGCAGCGATATGTTGGGTAATATATCGATTTGGATAATTGCTTCCTTTAAACCAGGGAAAACCACCATTTTGAAACTGCATTTCTTTTAATTTATAAACTGCAGTTTGCAATTCATTATTCATTTTATTTAGGTCGAAAAGCAA
>JAENXD010000097.1 GCA_016649745.1 Flavobacteriaceae bacterium
ATAATTAACCATACACTCAATAGCGTCAAATTTGAACTGCTTGCCCTTTGTTGTAACAAATTGTGCAGCATGGGTTTTATCCACGATATTCATTTTACAAAAAGCACATTGATCTTTACCGAATTCAATGGCTTCAGGTTCTACTTTACAAGAAATTGTAAGCAACAAAACGATGGTCCCAAGAAATAGTTTGAGGAATTTAGTTTTCATTATTCTTTGATTTTAATAGTTGTCAAATATACAGTAAAAAGTTTTGAGTTTTGAATATTTAGAATTCAACCTCTTAGTTACCGGTTTATTAATTAATAAAATATTTGATTCAATATAAAACGAGTATAAGAACATATACCCGTTTTATCTGTTGAACAACAATAAAAATATTTATGCTTTCGCTTCCTTTTTACCGACAAAAAATGCAACAAATGTTAACATCATTCCCACAAACAAAAAATAAGCTCCCGCTCTAGGGTATGAATGTGCAGTAAAATTAAGGATGTCTTTTGAGCCGAAAAGGGGTGGTTGAAAGCCCATTGCCGATCCATCCGGATTTTTAAAATTCATAATTGCTTTCGGATTTAAATTATGTCCGTAATCGTACTCCCACATATAAAAATCATACATACCGACTGTGCCTAAAATACACATTAAAACAAACCATGCCAAAAATAATTTATGGTTGCCAAAGAATCCGATAATCACGCCTAAAATCACCATAGCACCAATAGCTACAGGGAATATTTTAAACTCAGGAATGGTTTCGGGAATATATTGCATCCCCACGTAGTGGTTCATTAAGTTGATATTTTTGATATCAAATTCATGAGTATCCGTGAATTTAGTGATGTGGATATCCATTCCTAAAGGAATTGGATATTGAGGCGCTTCCAGCGTTATATTCCATAAAGGAAATACAAATAGTCCAAGTAACAGCAGAGAGCCTACTATCATTAATATTTTAGATTTTTTCATCTGTTTAAATTTTTATTTTTTAGCGGTAACAGATGCTGTTCGCTATTAATCATTCCATTGAATGTTAAAATTTGTTTTGCTCGTTTCATCTGTTTAAATTTTATTTTTTAGCGGTAACAGATGCTGTTCGCTATTAATAATTCCTTTGTGTCTCAAAATTTGCATTGCTCGTTTCATCATTTTAAAAATTATTGCTTTTATTAAATGTGGCAAAATAGCTGACACATTCTCAACAAAATACCTTATTTCAAGTAAACATAATTTGCGAATGGGTAATTTTAAGAATTCACAATTATTGATTGCAATAAATTAAGGTGAAGATTCGTGGATGCAGCAAGCGAATTTTTTCATTATAATTTTATTAAAAAACGGGCAAGGATTTAAATCTGACTTGCCCGTTTATATAATTTTCTAAAGATTCATTTTTTTTACATTAAGTCAGTTATTCCGCATCAACGGCATCACCATCCAAAGTAAATGTTAACGGAACATCAGATCCTTTTGGAGATACCCTGACATAACCCTGCATTTCCTGGTGCAATGCTGAACAGAAATCTGTACAATAGAATGGCCATACACCAACTTGCTTAGGTTCCCAAATATTTGTTTTTGTTTGTCCAGGCATAATCAACAACTCAGAAGTTTGAGCGCCAATCATCGCAAATCCGTGAGGCACATCATAATCTTGCTCAAGGTTTGTTACGTGGAAAAATACTTTGTCGCCAACTTGCACTCCTTCAATATTATCCGGAGCAAAGTGAGAACGAATCATGGTCATATAAATATGAACTTCGTTTCCTTTTCTTATCACTTTAGCAGCAGTTTGAGACTTGGTGGCAAACGGGTGTTTATTCTCTTCTAACTTATAGATCTTTTTTGAGTTTGCTTCTATGGTACTTGCTAAAATTCCTGCAGCGTAATGAGGCTCTCCAATGGTTGGAAAATCTAATAACAACTCCATTTTATCTCCTGTAATATCAAATAATTGCGCTGATTGAGTTACTTCAGGACCTGTTGGTAAATAACGGTCTTTTGTAATTTTATTCATAACCAATGCGTATTTACCAAATGGTTTTCTTGAATTTCCTCCTGGAATCATTAAGTGACCTGGAGAATAATAAGTCGATTTTCTATCAACAACTTCCCAAGTACCTACATTCCATTTTACAATTTCTGAAGAAATAAACATGGTAGTGTATGCATTTCCCTTTCCATCAAACTCAGTGTGTAATGGGCCTAAACCTGCTTGCTTAACTGTACCTGCTAAAGTTGCTTCAAATTGTAAAATTGGAATTCCATAGGCCTCTCCATCAAATTTTTTGTCATCAATAGCTTTAAGCATTTTACTAAATGAATGCACTGTTAAATCAGCTGATAATTTACCATTTCCAACAATATATTCACCTGAAGGATCGACATCGCAACCGTGAGGTGATTTAGGTGTTGGCATAAAGTAAACAGCTCCAGGAACATCACTTGGATTCACAATCAACACTTCTTCTCTCATGGTAGAAGTTGCTGAATGCGTTTCTTCATTATAAACATTATGCGCATAATTAGCCGGCACTTTTTTACCACCTCCATTATTTACATATTCTTCAATTTTTTTCCAATTGACCGCTGCAATAAAATCCTTGTCATTTTGAGAGGCGTTTACTTCTAACAATGAATTTGCTTCTTCAGTATTGTAAGTTGTAAAGAAAAACCAACCATGGGAAGCACCTCTTCCTGGGTGAGATAAATCATAGTTAAAACCAGGCATCATTAATTGGAACTTAATATCCATACTGCCATCTTTAGGATCAACTTTAATAAAAGTTAACGCTCCTTTAAAGTTTCCTTTATACTCTTTAATAGGCATATCTCTTTGAGGAAAAGGAATACTAAAACGTGTTCCTGCCACAACATATTCTGTGTTTTCAGTAACAAAAGAGGAACTGTGGTTCCCTGCTGAGTTAGGAATTTCAAGAATTTCGGTAGTTTCAAAAGTTGTCAAATCAATTTTCGCAATACGAGGTGTATTGTTTTCATTGATAAATACCCAACGTCCATCCAATTCACCTGTGGTTTGAGAAATATCCGGATGATGTGAGTCTCCCCAAGGAATAAATCCGTGAGAAGTATTAAGCATTGGTTTTGTTTCCTCACTAAACCCATATGATTTTTCAGGGTCTACTGAAAAAACAGGAATTACTTTAAACAGACGTCCTGATGGAAGTCCGTAAACTGCCAATTGACCACTGAATCCTCCAGATACAAAGGCATATAATTCATCATGTTCCCCTGGAGCTACATAAACTCTTTCGGCAGCATTGCTGGATAAGGCACCGTTTTTCTTAGAGTCCCCTTTTCCACAACTACCCAGTACCATTGACAGTACTGTAATTGCAAGTAATGATTTAAAAATTGTTTTCATATTATAGTATTTGATTGTTTGTTTTTAATCTTATTCATCCGTTGCGGATGTTTTTGTTCTAAAGTATTCCAATACTTTTCTCGCTTCTTGTTCTGTTAAATTTTGATTGGCCATTGGAGCAATATATTCACCAAGTAATTTTTTAGCAATTGGGTCTTCTACCACCATTACTTCTGGGTTAAGAATCATATTCATAATCCATTCGGGAGATCTTCTTTCAGTTACTCCTGCCAAGGCTGGTCCAATTAACCTTTTGCTGATTTTATGACAAGCAGTACATTTTACTGAAAATATGGTCTTTCCTTCATCAGCCATTTTTTGGTCAATTTCACCAAGTTCAATGCTGGTTATAGGTCCAATACCTTTATTTTTCAAAGGATCAGTTTCCTCAACCACTGCTTTTTGTTCTTCAACAGGTGCTGAAACCTTTTCCTCCTTTTTACCATCACCTCCACAGCTTGTAATTACAGTTGCAACAAGTGCTAATACGACTATTTTTAAGTTCATCTATAAAATTTATTTTAGTTAGGGTAATATAAAATAGCCATTTTTTAAGTTTTCAATAAGAAATCCCGACTATTTAATTTTTTTATTCTTTTTTTTGTTTCAAATTATTCAGTCGGTACCAATACATTGTCAATTACGTGAATCCAGCCATTGCTCACTTTAACGGATTTTAATATTTTGGTTCCGCCAACATAAATACCGTCTTCTTTATCTTCAACAAGTAAATATTTACCGGAAGCCATATATAATTTTCGTCCTTTAGCAGCTTCTTTTTTTAATTGTTTTTCCCCATAATTTGCCGGAGCCACATGATTGACAAGAATAAATGCCAATTTACTTTTATTTTCCGGTTTTAATAAATCGTCCACAGTTCCCGCAGGGAGTTTGTCGAATGCTGCATTAACAGGCGCAAATATTGTTAAAGGACCTGCATTTACAACAGCATCTTCAACACCAGCGGCTTCAATTGCTGTAACCAAGGTTTTAAAATCGTCTAATGATTTTGCCACTTGTAATGCGTTTGCTGCTGAAACAGTGTCAATAACTGATGCTTGCCCTTGTTGTTCTAAAGGAGCTGCTTCTGTTTGTGTTTCAGAAACTTCTGGTTTTTTTTCTCCACCATTACACGACACAATGAATAGCGCAAATATAGCTAAAAGAGAGATGGTTAAATTGATTTTTTTCATAATTTTATGGTTAATGTTAATAAATACTCAGCAAATGTAACGTTCCAAAATTAGCTAAAATATGACTAATATCATCTTTTAATGTATAAAAGATATTTTTATCTTTTATACATTGCTACCAATGTTACCTTTGTTGCCAAAATCAAATTCTAACTTTGCATTTCGAGATTTAAAAAATGCTAAATGCTGTAAGAAAAAATCTCAATTGCGACAAAAACGACAATAAATTTAATAAAAAAATGGATAACTTTCTAATAAAAAACAGTTTAAACAAAACAATTTCCTATTTGGCTTATAGAAGCTTGATAAAAAAACTAATTTCTGAAGGAAAATCTACCGGAACAGAACAATCTGATAACCATCTTAATTTCAGCATCCTGAATGACAAAAGAATGGATCGCTTGGATAAAACGTTGAAAATATCTGATAAAACCCAAAATTCCCTGGACAATTTGAACAAAGGTTTTACTTTTTTAGTGATGACAGAAGGCTGGTGCGGCGATGCTGCCCAAATTTTACCTATCATCAATAAAGTTGCAGAAGCATCGAACAAAATTGATTTCAAAATTGTGCTGCGCGATGAAAATGAGGATTTGATGAACCAGTATTTAACAAACGGAAGCAAATCCATTCCTAAAGTCCTTATTTTAGACCAGGAAAATAATGTGGTGGATTCTTGGGGACCAAGACCTTCTGTTGCATCGAAAATGGTGGTGGATTATAAAGCTCAAAACGGAAGTTTGGATGAAGATTTTAAAAAAAATCTTCAAATTTGGTACAATAAAGATAAAGGCAACAATACGCAGGAAGAATTGATTGGTTTGTTACGGGCATCCTAACTTTTTTAATTAATACTTATAGATGAATGTTGAATGATTAATGTTGACTGGTTATATTTAATTGTGAACTATTGTCTGTGTACAGTGATGTTTAATCGTGTAATTGTTTAATTGTGAACTGTGAACGGTTTTCTTTTACAGTTCACTTTGAGCGCAGCGATGTATGATGTATGATGTATGATTAAAATTTGTTAATTATTTCTTACTAATTGTTAATTCAATTGCTTTTAATCTCAGAATACAGCTATCAGTTTATTTTGAATACCTTTGCGGCCTAAATATAACCCATGATTACAGATTTCAACAGCATCCCCGAAACCGCAAAAATTTGGGTATTTCCGGCAAGCAGAAAATTTTACGCACAGGAACTTCCAGAAATAACTGCCAAAATTGAACAATTTTTAACGGACTGGGAAAATGAGAATCAGCCTATTTCAGCGGCATACATTATAAAATACGACCGATTTATTATTGTTACTGCCAACGATACCGAGCAAAACTTGAGTTTGGATGCTCAGGATCAATTGGCAGGCTTTATCCAATCACTTGAAAACAGCTACGAGCTTATTTTAATGGACAGGATTAATGTATGTTACAAACAAGGAGAATTTGTGCAATATAAAACACTTCCCGAGTTCAAAAAAATGATTAAAGACAAAGGTGTTTCACAAAATACGATGGTATTTAATTCCATGATTAACCTTAAAGAAGAATTGGAATTTGGTTGGGAAATTAATATTATGGACAGTTGGCTGGGACGATTTGTGAAATAGCAAACCAAATAATTAACAACACTGCTTTTTTTAACCGCTAATTTCACAAAGTTTTACGCAAGGTTCGTTATTTACTGAAATATTACTCTGTGCAACTTAGTGGTGCTCTGTGAAACTTCTTGTAATGAAAAACTATTTCACAAAGACTCACAAAGTTCTATATCACAACAAATCAATCATTGACTAATTATCTCATTGGCTAATTGGCTAATTATTATTTAACCGCTAATTTCGCAAAGCTTTACGCAAGGTTCGCTATTTGCTTTATAATTACCATTAAACGAGAATGAAATTTTTGTTTGTGTAACCTAGTGGCTTTCCATGAAACTTCGTTTAATTAATAGCTATATCACAAAGACTCACAAAGAATAAACACAAAGATTCACAAAGTTTTATATCACAATCAATCATTGACTCATTGGCTAATTAGTTAATTATTTTTTCAGCTTAAATAAGCATCAATATACGCTAAAGGTTCTGTAGCACTTTCTACACTGAAATCACCAATTTTTGTACGTCTTAGCGCCGACAAATGTCCGCCTGAATTTAACGCTTTGCCAAAATCGTAGGCCAGAGAACGAATGTATGTTCCTTTGCTGCAAACAATTCTAAATCGAATTTTTGGCAAATCAATATTGGTAATTTCAAATGTTTCAATGGTAATTTTCCGCGATTTTATTTCGGCAATTTTTCCTTCACGGGCCAAGTTATACAACCGTACTCCTTCCATTTTTATGGCAGAAAATATTGGTGGAATTTGATTGATTTCCCCAATAAATTGCCCGGTAGTTTCATAAATTAATTCATTCGTAATATGATTAACAGGAAAAAATTCATCCACCTCAGTTTCCAAATCGTAGCTTGGTGTTGTTGCACCTAGGGTTATTTCACCCGTATATTCTTTAATTTGCCCCTGATATTCATCAATTTTCTTTGTGAAGTTTCCGGTACAAATAATTAACAATCCGGTTGCTAAAGGATCTAACGTGCCTGCATGACCCACCTTTATTTTTTTCAATCCAAATTTTTGGCGAATATGCCAACGCAATTTATTAACGACCTGAAAGGACGTCCAGTGTAAAGGTTTGTCTATCAATAAAACCTGTCCGCTTTTAAAATCTTCAACAGTTAACATTATACAACAGTTAATGGCATGACAAAATAATGAATCAGCAATAAACCAACACCCAAAACAATTCGGTAATAACCAAACAATTTAAATCCGTTTTTGCTTAAATAATCGATAAAAAATTTGATGGCAAGTAGCGCTACAAAAAAAGAAATTACATTTCCCAGCAGCAAGTAATTTATTTGGTCATTGCTTAAAACAAATCCGTTATTGTAATAATCGAACAGTTTTTTTGAAGTTGCGCCAAACATGGTTGGCACGGCAAGAAAAAATGAAAATTCGGCCGCTGTTCTTCTGTTTAATTTTTGGGTCATCCCTCCTATTATTGAGGCGCCGCTTCTGGAAGTTCCCGGAATCATCGCCAAACACTGAAAAAAACCAATTTTCAGCGCAGTGGCATACCCAATCTCCGTATGAATATAAGGTTCGTTTGGGTCAATAATTTCATTCGTTTTAAACCAATCATCAACTTTTATTAAAATAATCCCACCCAAAATTAAGGTAACTGCAACAATTATGGGACTTTCCAGCCAATTATCAATATAATCGTTAAGAAGCAATCCGAAGAAAACAGCGGGCAAAAACGCCACAAATAGTTTTAAATAAAAATCGACACTTTGAAAAAAACGTTTCCAATATAAAGCCAACACAGCCAAAATGCCGCCCAACTGAATAACGATGGTAAATAATTTGGTAAAATCGTCGCTGGCAATGCCAAAAAAGGATGAAGCGATAATTAAATGGCCAGTTGATGAAACAGGTAAATATTCAGTAATTCCTTCAATAATAGCTAAAATAATAACTTCAATTAAATTCATTCTTATTTTTTAGGTTTGGTCATTATGGCATAAATTTCAATGCCCAAACCAATTATTACCAAAGTTGGCGCTAAACGAATTCTTCTAAAATTATAGATATCTGCATTAAAAATCTCGGGATTGTCGCTTCCGCCTCCCGCCATTAAAACAAATCCGAGCCCAATAAAAGCAATACCGATTAACATGATCACATAATTCCTTTTTCCGAAAAGGAATTCGCTTTTAACTTCTTCGTTTTTTTTCTTCATTATGAAGGTTTTTAATAGTTTTTAAAGTTTGAATAAAATCAACTTGAATTTAATTGTGGTTTTAAACAGTGTTCAATGCCGCTTTATTATCAATAATAAAGTTCGTCGCTTCTCAGGTTTAAAAATCTTTGGGTTGCAAAAAATGTACTTAACCAGGTAATTAAGATCCCCAAACCAATAATGCCAAAAAACACCACGGTCAATATATTAATATCGCTAAACAGCTCCAATTCTGGAATATTTTTGTTTAAATAGGAAATAAAAACAATCAGACCAACAATAGAAACCAACGCGCCAATAATGCCTAATTTTATGCTTTGAAAAATAAACGGATTTCTGATAAAACCTTTCGTGGCACCCACCATTTGCATTGTTTTGATAGTGAAGCGCTTTGAATATACCGATAGCCGAATAGAACCATTAATTAAAACAACCGCAATTAAGGTAAACAGCGCGCTAAACAGCAGCATCCAAAAACTTAGACGATTGATGTTTTTCGAAAGCAATTCAATCAGCGGTTTGTCATAAGTAACTTCCGAAACAATGCTTCTAAGCACCAATTCTTTTTCTATACCAGCCATAATTTCAGGCGTCACAAATTCTGATTTCAACGAAATATCAATGGCATTTTTTAGCGGATTTTCACCCAAGAATTCTAAAAAATTTTCACCAATGTCTTCACTGTATATTTTAGCTGCTTCATCTTTTGAAATATAGGTGACCGTTTTTGCGTATTCTTCCTTTTTTAATTCGGCCTGCAATGTCTCCACATCATTGTCCTTGGCACTGTCATTTAAAAATACGGTAATGGCAACTTTTTCTTTAAAATGTTTCGTTATACTATTGGTTTTTAGAACAATAAGACCTAGAAGCCCCACTAAAAATAACACCAAAGCAATGCTTACGATGACCGAAAGGTAAGAAGAACGCAATCTTCTTTTTTGATATTTATCAAACGAATTATTCAAAAGAAACTAATTTTAAAGCGCTTGCAATATACAATTTTGTTGTTGAATCGTTTAATTGTTTAATTGTGTAATTGGCTCGTGCGGTCTCGCTTCGCTCTTTTTTGTCGTGTAGTCGTGGGTCGTGTCATATGAAGTTTTTACAAAAATAGCATGTGCCGAATTTATTTCGGTATGGCAATCTGTTCGTTATTAGAATTCTATGTTCTGTTGAAGGCGTTATCTGCCTGCTAACATAAGTTTGCCGCGTTGTCATTCCGCTATCGCTCTCCCTCGCGCCAACTGGCTCTATCACTAAAAATGTTCACCAAACATTTTCTTAACGCTCTGCCCCGCAATGACGGTTTTTTATCATATTTTTAATCCTAAACCAGCTATACGAATTTTTTAGAATAGTTGTTTCGGTAAATAATATGGTTAAAACAAAACCAAAATAAAAGGCACGTTTCATCAGGCATTTTTAAAGGGGGGTTTATTTGAAAACTTTTAATTTTTAATTTTTTAGGTGTTTAAAAATATTTAATGGATCTGTTCTAAAAAAAGTGTATATTTGAAGTGCTATGAAAAATGATCTTAAAATAACCATCACCTTATTACTTAAAAAAGTTTTGCATCGAGAAAAAGTTCGGTTGTTGTTGGTTTTCCCATATAACGAAGCTCTTATTTCAAAAATCAAAAAAACACCAGGTTATGCCTGGAGCCGAACTTTGCGTGGCTGGTATACAAACTATACAACCGAAAATATAAACTTTATAAAGCAATTACTTAAAGACGATGTTGTTTTTAAGTTGGATAATTCTGTTTTCAATGAAGGACTTAAAGCTCCTGTTGAACGTGAAGAAAGAGAAATATCAGCAAACAACAATATAATCCTAAAATCGTATTTGAGCTATTTAAAAGGAAGATGCTACAGTGAAAGCACCGTTAAAACTTATACTACTTTTATAGCTGACTTTTTTAATTACCTAAAGGACACTCCTTTAACAACATTGACCAACCGGGATGTTGAAAAATTTATTGAAACGGTTTTTGTTCCCCGCAACTACAGTATTAGCACGCACAGGCAGTTTATAAGTGCCGTTAAATTACTTAAAGCTTTTTATCCGGAATGTAAGATTGAGGAATTACAGCTAAAACGTCCAAAAAAAAGCAGAATATTGCCAACTGTTTTGTCTAAAGAAGAAGTTATTGACTTGCTACGCTATACCAAAAATTTAAAACACCGCGCCATTTTAGCCATGATCTATTCAGCCGGGTTGCGGATAAGTGAGCTTTTAAATTTAGAACTAAAACATATTGATGTTGACCGAAGACAAATATTGGTGAAAAACAGTAAAGGGCGCAAAGACAGAAATATTATATTGGCCGAAAGCATTATTCCGTTAATGAATAATTATTTAACCAGTTACCAACCTGAAAACTATTTTGTTGAAGGAAAACCATTTCAAAAATACAGCGCCGAAAGCATTAGAGCATTTTTACACAGATCACGTAAAATCGCAAAAATTACAAAAAACGTAACACCTCATACTTTACGACACAGTTATGCCACACATTTGTTAGAAAACGGCATTGATTTGCGTTATATACAAGAGCTACTTGGCCATGCAAAACCCGAAACCACAATGATTTATACCCATGTTACAAAGAAAGATTTACTAAAAATTGAGAGTCCGTTAGATCTGGCTGTGAAAAGCTTAGTTGAAACTGATAAAAACAACAAAAACATACGGTTATCCGGAAACTATTAATAATAAACAGCTATATTTGTATGGATATAACCAGTTGCAAGTTATGGCGGATTTCCAGCCGGAAATCCACA
>JAENXD010000037.1 GCA_016649745.1 Flavobacteriaceae bacterium
TACAACCATTTTTGAATGGTATTGGCAAAAGGAACACATTGAGAAACAGAAATAAAAAAGCGACTAAGTCTAAGTTACCTTTAAACTTAATCGCTTTAATAAATATTGATCAATTTAGATGAGCTTTTTCAGTGGCCTCTTGCAAACCCCGATATTTTTTAACTTACACACTTTAAGAGATAGCTCTTTTCCATAAAAAAGATCTGCAATCGCTACATTTTTTTTTAATATTCCAATTGTCTTAAATAGTCTAATTTAGATTTCCAAATTTCTAATTTTTCTTTATAAACAATGACCTGATTTCTTACATTTTGAACTAAAGGATTATCTTCAGAAACATTGGAAATAAATCCAAGATTATTTTCTAATTGTAGGATTTCTTTAGAAGTTTCGTCAATTTTTCTTCTTACAAAAAGTTGTTCAGAATCCAATTTTCTATAGTTTTTTTGCTCAATATAGCTATTCACCAAGTTTTCAAACTTAATCATTTCAATATCTTGCTTATCAATTGCATTTTCTTCGATAATTTTATCCAACAATTTATTGAACTTAACTTCAATATGCTTCATTTCATGGGGTACTCTTCCAAGCTCACGCCATTTTTTAACATATTCTTTAAGCGTATTGATGGTAATTTTGGTTTTATTGTCAATAGCTTCTTTAATTTCTGCTAAAAGGTCTTTCTTTTTACTGAAAACATCAAGTTCCAATTTAGTACCGGCATCCTGCTGTTGGTGAAATCTGTCAAAATAATGATTGCATGCATCTTTAAACTCTTTCCATAATTTATCAGAATATTTTTGAGGAACATGGCCTATTTTCTTCCATTCCATCTGAATTTTTTTCATTATTTCAGTAGTAGTATCCCAATCTTCACTATCTTTTACGGCTATTGCCTGCTCAATAAGTGCTTTCTTTTTATTTAAATTATCAAGGTGTTCGTGTTTGACAAGTTTAAAGTAATTATTTTTATCAACATTAAATTTACGAGTCGCCTCTTTATATTTGGCCCATATTAAATCGCTTTTTTCTCTTGGCACTTGCTTAATTTCAGAAAACTTATTGCGTAAAAATTCCAATTCCTTGATGCTTTTTTGCCAATCAGTTCTTGTTAAATTTTTTGAAGTTTTGAGTGCTTCAATCTCTGCAATAACGGCAAATTTTTTCTGAACATTCTCTTCATATTTAAATTTTATGTCTTTGAAAAAATCATGGCGTTTATCGTGCACTTTTCGGGTTGCTTCACTAAATCTATCCCAAACCTCTTCTCTTTGATCACTTGCTATTGGTCCTACATCTTCTTTCCATAATTTATGCAATACCTGAAGTTCTTTAAAAGCAGCATTAATATCGTCTAATTCCGCCAATTCTTCTGCTCTTGCAACAAGCTTTAATTTTTCTTCTAAATTATGCTTAAAATCAAGGTCGCGCAAATCATTGCTTAAATGCAATAAATCATAAAAACGTTCCACATGATGTTGATAGGTTTTCCAAGTATCGTTGTATTTCACTCTTGGAATAAGTCCAATTTTAACCCATCTGTTTTGAATGTCCTTAAACATTTTATACATGGTAGCGCCTTCAGCGTTATCAATTAAGTGTTTAAGCTCATCTATTAAACCAAGTTTTGCTTGTAAGTTCTCGTTTAATTGATTTTCCTGACTGGCATAAAACTCATTTCTTTTGATTTTAAAATCATAAAGAATGCTGTTATAATTCGATTTTATTGGACTATTATGTTGAAAATCAATCAAATCACCTCCCTGTTCCAAAAATTTTTCCTTATCAACTTTTAATATTTCTCCGTATTTAATATGAAAAGCCTGTTTTATGGCATTAACGTTACTTGTAATGCTTTGAACTGAATTTTCTTTAACAAGCCTACTCAATTCACTTACGAGATCTTCTAAATTGAAGTTGGCATAATTGACTATTTCAATAGTTGACTGATCAACATTTTCAGAACTTTCAGCAATTTCACTATCCATTTCGTCAACAGCTTTACTGGTTGAAGTCTTTTTTTTCGGCTTTAATTCCTTTTGAGTGTCTTCCAGAATTTTGGAATCTTTCGGTATTTCATTCCCTTCAGCAATTTCATTATCCACTTCATCAACAGATCCGCCCGCTAAAATCCCATTTTCCTGATTTAATTCTTTTTGAGTTTCTTCCTGAATTTCGGAATCTTGTGGAGTTGCATTACTTTCTTCGACTGGTAATTTGTTGTCTTGGTCTAACATATAAAAATGTTTAAGGTTCGTTTAATTATATTCATTAATAATTTTAAAAATAGCCTTTTTTTGAAAAAACCATTTCTTTAAGAGATGTAAAAATTTTAGAAAAGTTGCGTAAATTTAGGAAATTCTTTTTAGGAATTCCATATTTCCCAAGACTTTTCTGCTTGTAATTCAAGCATTTCCAATCCGTTTTTAATACTAGCTCCTTGATTTTTGCCTTCATGTAAAAATTTAGTTTCTGCAGGATTGTAAATCAAATCATACAGCAAATGCTTGTCAGATAAATATTGATATGGAATAGCGGGAGCATCTTCAATATTTGGATGTGTACCAATTGGCGTGCAATTAACAATTATTGAATATTCATCCATAATATCTGCATCCAGCATCTCATAAGTCAACCTATTTTCAATCTTGCTTCTTGAAACAAATTTATAGGAAATCTTTAATTTATTTAAAACATAAGCAATGGCCTTTGATGCACCACCAGTTCCCAAAATTAAAGCCTTCCTGTGATGGACTTTCAACAGAGGTTCAATCGATTTTTGAAAACCATACACATCAGTGTTGTAACCAATCAATTTATGGTCATCTGTTACTTTAATGGTATTAACGGCGCCAATTTTTTGCGCTTCACTTTCAACTTCATCTAAATATTTAATAATAGCTTCTTTATAGGGAATGGTAATATTCAATCCCTTAAAATCATCTTTTCGTTGGTATAAAATAAAAGGAAATTCTTCAATTTCAGGGATATCAAAATTGAAATATTGATAATTATTTAAGCCCATTTTTTTGAATTTTTCCAAAAAATATTTTCTGGAAAAAGAATAGGAAATATTTTTTCCTATGATTCCAAATTTATTGCGATTATTCATTTTGATATTCTTTACGTTCAGATCCATATTTATCTATTAAAAAAACAAGTGCGGCACCAAAAAAAATAAAGAAAATGGCAACCCACGTTTCCTGTTGCGAAAAATCGGGAAAATACCTTTTATAATTTTCAATTACTTTATCTCCATTAATATCAAATAACATTTCGCCATTTACAATTTTATAAACCACTCTTTTCCATGGCCAAACAATACCCAGAGAACCCGTTATAAAACCGATAATTATTGAGGTAACTATTTGGTGCCATCGCTTTAACACATAGCCTAAAATATGTGAAGTAATCACTAAACCAAAAGCCGAACCACCAGTAAATACTGCGACAATTTTAAGATATCTCATCCGTTCTTCACTGTTGATAAAACTAAAATCACCAGTAAAAACATCAATAAAAGTTTTATACAACATCGTAACAGAATCTACTAAGAGCAGCACATAATTACCCATTAAAATTAAGATAAATGATCCTGAAAGTCCGGGTAATGTCATTCCTGTAACTCCAATAATTCCGCAGAAAAACACAAACCATAAGTTGTCATTTTCTTTGGCCGGATTCATAAAACTGATGGCGATACCAATGACAATTCCTATAACCATTGAAATAATATTGCTTCTCCTCCAATCATTAAAATCTTTTGAAATATAATAAATTGAACCTATAATCATCCCAAAAAAGGCACTCCAAACGTACAGTTCGTAATGCCGCAGCAAATAATCCAACAATAATGATACGCTGAAGTAACTAAAAACGCTTCCACCCATAACAAGCAATAAAAAAGTTCCGTTAACGTAGTCATAAAAACTTTTAAACCTTCTGTTATAAAGCAACAAAAACGCTTTGTAATTTATTTTTCGAAGCGAATAAATCAGCTCTTCATAAAAACCCAGCACAAAAGAAACCATTCCGCCGGAAACTCCGGGAACCTTGTTTGCAGCACCCATAGAAAGTCCTTTAATAAAAAGGAAAAACTTGTCTGAAAAACTGCGGTTTCTTGCCATAAATTAAACTTTATTTGAAATATTCGCAAGCTTTTCTAACAATATAATCACTGCAAAACCAATAATTGACAAAATGATAGCCATCATTAATTGTGAATCGCCTTCAAAAGAAAAAGGAGAAACGCTTTGCTCATTAAAGGGAACTTTTACGCCATGAGAATTTATGCGCCAGGTAAGTGTTTCCTTCCAAGGCCAGATTTTATTTAATGAACCCAAAATAAAACCCGTTAACACCGCCAATGTATAATTTTTATGATGGTCAAAAAGCCATCTCAACACTTTAGAAAAGGATAATAGTCCAACCACAGCACCAAAAGCCACCACGCCAAGTAATTTAACATCTCTATTATGAATGGCATCCAAAACAGGTTTATAAGCGCCCAGAAGCACCAAAATAAAAGAGCCTGAAATACCTGGCAATATCATGGCGCAAATCGCCAAAGCTCCTGCAAAAAAGAAAAATAAAAGTGAAGAACTTTCTGAAATTGCCGGTTGCAAGGTTGTGATAAAATAGGCTGCAATAGCGCCTAACATCAATAATATTATGGTGACAGCATTCCATTTTGTCAGTTGTTTGGCAACATATAAAATACTTGCCAAGACCAGACCAAAAAAGAAAGACCAAACCAAAATTGGCTTATTTTCCAACAGCCATGAAATAAGTTTCGCCAATGAAACGATGCTAATAAAAATCCCCGATAATAAAGCCAACAGAAAATTGCCGTTAATAGCTTTCCAAGCGGCTTTAAAACCTTCTTTTTTTAATAATTTAAAATTCGCAATATTTATTCCACTAATTGAAGAAAGCAACTCTTCATAAATACCTGATATAAAAGCGATAGTTCCTCCGGAAACTCCCGGCACCACATCAGCGGCACCCATGGCTATTCCTTTCAGTAAAATAATGAGGTAATGGCTAAAATTTCTTTGTTGCATTTGTTACTAATGGTTATTAGGCAAATGTAACATTTTATAATGAAATTTATTTGTATTGGGTTATTATATCCTTTACTTTTTGCAGTTTATAAACTTCAGGAAACAACGCTTTAATTATTGAAATATATTCAAAATCTATGGACAATGCTTCTTTTAAATGTAACGTTCCTTTTGTGTAATTCTTAAATTTAAAATACAAACTTGCCAGTCTGTATTCTATTTCCGCAAAATCGTCAAAATATAATTTGGCTTTTAACAAATTTGTCAATGCATCTTCATATTCGCCTAAAAAACACAACACATCACTTAATCCAACCCAAATTACAAGATCCAGATCCTGCAATAAAATACATTGTTCAAACGCTTTTACAGCCTCTTCAAAATAGTTGCGTTTTAAATTAATTTCAGCATATTTTCTCCAATACTGCGTATTTTGATCATCAATTTCAAGCGCTTTATTTACATAAAATAAGGCCTTATCATATTTTTTTTCTTTAATATAAAGATTGGCAATGGCAATCCAGCCTTTATCCAAAAGCGGATCTTCCTGAACTGCTCTTTTGTAGTACTTTTGGGCCAACGTTACTTTTTTTAATTTTTCATAACATTCCCCTATTCTAAAAAAAACGAATGAAGTTGGGTCATCTAATTTTATCGTGATCTTGTAATTTTCTATGGCTTCCTCGAAACGGTTTAATTGTTCCAACGTTTTTGCCTTTTCCAAAAAGGCACCCACAAAGTATTCATCAATAAGCACAGCATAATCAAAAGCACGCAATGCTTCTTCATATGCTTCACCTATAAAATATTGACGACCCAATTGGTGCCAAGCAATTTCACTGTAAGGATCTTTATTAATATAGTTGTTCAGATATTCAGTGGCTTCAAAATGCTTATTTTGCATATCAAAGCAATAAATTACATTGTAGAGTGCGGAATAATCTTCTACATCAGCTTCCAGACATTTTGAAAAATTTAGCTGTGCTTCATCAAAATCATCTAAATATAAATATTCCATTCCAAGCAAGGAAAAAATGTCCGCTTCGTCATGAGTATATGTCAAGGCTATTTTCAGCAAACTTATTGCCTTAAAATGATTGTCCTTTTTTGAAAAAATACTCGCCTGTTGCACATAAATTTCATCATTGGCGGGTTCTATTGCCTGTAATTCTTTTAACAATGCTGAAGCTTTGTCAAATTCTTCATCAAAAATAAGCAATTCAGCCCGCAATAATTTTAACATTACAGAATTGGGATGTTGTTTAAGTCCTAAATTAATTGCTTTTTTTGCCAATAAATTTTTCCCGGAATCTAAATAATAGTGCACAATTTCTTCAAACTCAATGGAATCGAAAAAATAAACGCTATTGGTTTTTAGCATCGATTCAAATTTTGAAAGTGATATGTTATTTTCTTTTGGAGTTAAATTCATCATAAAAGTTGTATAATTTAGCGTCACATTAAAATTACGGGACAAACCTAAGATATTAAACATAACTAATAAATGTTTTTAACAAATTAATTAACAAAATGCTTTATATTTGTATTCCAAACAATGTTTGGTACTGTCATGAGTAAAAAAATACTTCTTAGCTCAAAAGAGATTCATATCATTTTACACAGATTAGCCTGTCAACTAATTGAAAATCACACTAACTTTGAAAACACGGCGCTTATTGGAATTCAGCCAAGAGGCACTTATTTGGCCGAACGTTTAGTCTCTATTTTAGAAAATGATTACCACATCCCAAACGTAAAATTAGGGTTGTTGGACATCACTTTTTATCGTGATGATTTTAGGCGACGAGAAACTCCTTTACAGGCGAATAAAACCAAAATTAATTTTATTGTTGAAAACAAAAATGTCGTATTTATAGACGATGTGCTTTTTTCCGGCAGAAGTATTCGTGCTGCGCTGACTGCCATTCAATCATTTGGAAGACCTTCGGAAATTGAACTTTTAGTGTTAATTGACAGAAGGTTTAGCCGCCATTTACCTATTCAGCCAGATTACAGCGGAAGTCAGGTAGATGTTTTTAACGAAGAAAAAGTAAACGTTCACTGGGAAGAAAAAGATGGTAAAGATGCCGTATATATTATAAATAATTAATTAAATATGAGTCAGTTAAGCGTAAGACACCTTTTAGGAATAAAACATATAAATAAGGCTGATATTGATTTGATTTTTAAAACAGCCGATCATTTTAAAGAAGTGATTAACAGGTCCATTAAAAAAGTACCGTCGCTTCGTGATATTACCATTGCCAATTTATTTTTTGAAAACAGCACCCGAACAAGACTTTCATTTGAATTGGCGGAAAAACGCTTATCGGCCGATGTTGTTAACTTTTCCGCAAGTCAATCTTCCGTAAAAAAAGGGGAAACGCTTATTGATACGGCAAACAACATTTTATCGATGAAAGTTGATATTATTGTGATGAGGCATCCCGATGTTGGCGCCTGTGATTTTTTATCTCAGCATGTTAATGCGCAAATAGTGAATGCCGGAGACGGAACTCATGAACATCCAACACAAGCATTGCTAGACTCCTTTTCCATTCGTGAAAAACTAGGAAGCGTAGAAGGAAAAAAGATTGTAATTGTGGGTGACGTCTTGCATTCTCGCGTGGCACTTTCGAATATATACGCCTTGAAATTACAAGGTGCAGAAGTAAAAGTTTGCGGACCAAAAACCCTCATTCCCAAATACATTGAAAGTTTGGGCGTAAGTGTTGAATACAATATTAAAAAGGCACTTGAATGGTGCGATGTTGCCAACGTGCTTCGTGTGCAAAATGAGCGTATGGAAATTAATTACTTCCCTTCAACCAGAGAATATTCGCAACTGTTCGGTATAAATAAACAACTGCTGGACTCTTTGGGCAAGAAAATTTTAATTATGCACCCTGGTCCAATTAACAGAGGTGTCGAATTGACAAGTGATGTTGCTGACGCTGACCAATCCATTATCTTAAATCAGGTGGAGAATGGAGTTGCCATTCGTATGGCAGTAATATATTTACTGGCACAACAAACTGAACAAAATTAGTTATGATTGTCACCAAAAATAAAACATACACGCTCATAAAACCCAATCAAATTTCAGTAACTCAGTTCCTTGCTGAATTTAAAGATCGTTATAAGGAATTTATCGGGGAACATTTAATTATTGACCTTTCTGATAAAATTAACATAGAGATTAAAGAAATTTTGTTATTTTTGAAACTAAGTGTGCAACACATCAGAAATGGTACAAGTTTTGTACTTGTTTGCGAAGGTATATCAATTGATGATTTACCCGACGAATTGAATGTTGTTCCAACATTTAACGAAGCATTAGACATCCTTGAAATGGATGCCATTGAACGGGATTTAGGATTTTAAAACCAATTGGCTTATTGATGAAAAAACTACTTTTTATAACTTTTATGCTTTTTTTCTCATTTTCTTTTGCGCAACAATCCGAGAAAAACAATGGGAATTTAAATAACAATATTCCGCAGGCTACACTTTTATCAGTTTCTGCTTATCCGAATCCGTTTAGCACAGATACGAGTATCAACTTTAAATCTTCCAAAGCGCAAACTATAACGCTTATTGTAAAGAACTTGTTGGGAACAACGGTTTATGCGGAACAAATTAATGCAACTGCCGGGTATAATGCCATCCCATTTAACAGAAATAGTTTAACCAAAGGAATGTACATTTATTCTTTGCAAACTGATGGTGAAATCGTTTCTAAAAGATTGATCATTAAATGAGTTTAAAACTCACTATTTTAGGCTGTCATTCTGCAACACCACGAGTTAACGCACACCCGACAGCGCAATTTTTAGAAATCAAAAATCATAACTTTTTAATCGATTGTGGTGAAGGCACTCAAGTACAATTGCGTAGATACGGCGTTAAATTTTCCAAAATAAAACACATATTTATTTCACATTTACATGGCGATCATTTTTATGGATTGATTGGCTTAATTTCAACCTTCAGGTTGTTAAACCGTGAAAGCGAGCTGCATATTTATGGGCCAAAAGGATTGAAAGAAATCATAACGTTACAATTAAAACTCTCTAATTCCTGGACACAATATCCACTGCTTTTCCATGAGCTCACTTCAACTGAAAGCGAACTTATTTATGAAGATGAAAAAGTTGAAGTGTATACAATCCCTTTAGATCATAGGATATATACCAACGGGTTTTTATTTAAAGAAAAATCGGGGGAACGCAAATTAAATGTAAATGCTATTTCAAAATACAAAGAAATTAAAATTTGCGATTACCAAAACTTAAAAAACGGGAGAGATTTTATGTTACAAAATGCTACTGTCCTGAAAAATGAAACGCTGACCTTAGATCCGGCTTTACCTTTGAGCTATGCTTTTTGCAGTGATACCGCTTATTTTTCTGAAATTATACCTTTAATAAAAAATGTAAACTGTTTGTATCATGAAGCTACTTTTTTGAAAGACAAAGAAGCGCTTGCTGCAACTACAAAACATGCCACAGCGGCACAAGCAGCCGAAATTGCTCAACAGGCACAAGTAAAACAGTTAATTATTGGGCATTATAGCGGTCGCTACAAAAACAAAGAGGATTTTAAAATTGAAGCACAGGAAATTTTTGAGAACACCCTTCTATCAATAGAAGGAAAAGTTTTTGAAATCAATTAAATAAAGGCTTTCTTAATTACTAATCTCATTTAGAATCATACCAGATTCAATATTAAATTCCATTTCAAAAATTTTAATAAAAAGATTAACAAAATATTAAGTAGGGTAATTTACGGTTAGCTTGCTTAATACTAAATAACAACCTAATACTTCTCTCAACTAAATGTTTCTCTACTTAATTGATAAATAATTTAATTATCGTTATATTTGGGTTACTGCTAAAAAAATTGTGAAACTAGTTGTATAAAAAAATGTTTAGGGCTGAACCGCCCTATAAACCATTATATACAAATAAGTAAAAGTAAATATTTTACCCACAATTATTCAAGTATGATTAAAAAACCAACCTACAAAGATTTAGAAGAGCAAATAGTAGAACTCAAAGAAGGCAGTGAAGAAAAATTTAAACAGTTGCTAAAAAACTCTTTTGATATGATCGTGCTATTAGATTCAAATGGAGTTCAGCACTTTGTTAGTGATTCCTGCGAAAATATCCTAGGCTACAGAACTGAAGAATTAATCAATATTTCAGTAATTAAGCAAATGATTCACCCCGAGGATCAGGAAAAAACCATGTTGGCATTTAAAGATATTATTGAAAATTCAGCAAATGGAGGCACCCAATACAGACATCGTCATAAAAATGGCAATTGGGTTTATCTTGAGGCCTTTGGCACCAATCAAATTGACAATCCTTTTATTAAATCAGTGATTCTGAATGTTCGCGATATAACCGAACGTAAAAAAGCGGAACAACTATTAAAAGAAAATGAAACCCGTTTAAAAGAACTCAATGCTGTAAAAGACCGAATTTTTTCCATCATTGCCCATGATTTAAAAAGCCCTTTCAATAGTATTTTTGGGTTCAGTAATCTTTTGGCAGATCAACTTCATAAAAAGGATTTAGATGGACTTGAAAAATATACCACAATCATTCAAAATTCCTCAAAGAAGGCTTTGGATTTACTTACAAGTTTATTAGAATGGTCACGGTCACAAACAGGCAGAAATAAATTTAATCCTGAAGATTTTGAATTGGTTACCACAATCAATAAAGTAACCGGATTGTTTAAAGATTCCGCCACACAAAAATCAATTACCATTATTAAAGAATTGCCTGAAAATATTCCTGTTTTTGCAGATAAGGCCATGGTCAGCTGCATTTTAAGAAACCTCCTGTCAAACGCAATAAAATTTACTAATCCTGACGGTGAAATAAAAATTAGTGCCAAACAAAATGAAGACCATTTACTAGTTTCTGTTGCCGACAATGGCGTAGGGATGAAAAAAGAGTCCATTAATAAATTATTCCAAATCGAAAACAGTTACTCTACTCTGGGCACACAGCAGGAAGTTGGGACTGGGCTCGGTTTATTGCTCTGCAAAGAATTTATAGAAATGCACGGCGGCAACATATGGGTTGAATCTGAAACAGGAAAAGGCAGCATCTTTAATTTTACCATACCGCTTAATTAATTCAATATGGTATTTGGCCTGTATTAACCATAACCAAACTTTAACGCATAAAAAAACCTCCCTTAGATGGAGGTTTTTAAATATTTTGTTATTTATATATTAAATATCTGAAAGTGTGTAAGTGATTTCAAGTACATTTGAAGCATCAAAATCTAATTTAGCGTAATCAGTTGCTGCATCTTTAATATAATCAAGTTGGTAAGTTAAGTTATGACCTTTACCAGCTCCGTCTTCAGTATAAGTACTTCCCACTCCAGTAATAATATTTTGAGGTTCACCTGACAAAGTAAGAATTGCACTTGAGGTTCCAATTGCACCTGCACCACTTTTACAAGCACCAGCAAGAACTGTTAATTTTAATCCGGTAGGCACATCTCCTTCAGTAATTTGAACAGATACATTTCTTTCCTTTTCAGTTTTTGATCCTATTATAGAAGAATAGTTCATCCAAATACTAGTGTTTTTAGCGGTTGCATCTTCAAAAGTCATTGGCAAACCAGCTTCTTTTGGTGCTGTTCCGGCTAAAATAAAATCAATACTTTTATTTGAAGATTCAAGATCCAACAAAGCAACTTCAGGAACGGTAATGGTTACTAAATGAGAATCTTTATTGGTATCTTGTGCGAAAGCAGCGTTGGCAGATAAAACGATTACAGCGGCGAAAAATAAATTTTGTAATTTCATAATGTGAGGTTTTTTATTTGGTTGTTATTTTTTTGTTTCTAATTATTTCTATTTGATGGGACAAATATATGGGGGCTTTTATGTTTAGATGAAGAAAAATAGATAGGTAAACCGTAAGTGTCGATGAACGGTAAGTTTCTGTAGATGAATACACTTAACGGCAAATAAAAAGGGGGTTATCAGTCAAGGATAATTGTAGGAAAGCTTTGTGATTAAAGGCTATATTGGCCTTTATTGCAGATTTAAAATTTGAAATTCAACCATTCAACCAAGCCAATAAACAAACAATCAATAAAAAATTAAGTAAAAGTTATGGCATAAAAAAAGACACCATCCTAAAAAATGTTTTTGGGATAGTGTCTTTTCCTTATAAAGATAATATAGGTAAATTAGTTATCGGATAGCGTATAGTTAATCACCAAGGTGCTGCTTTGGTTAAAATCCAAATTTGCAAAAGCGTTTGGTTCATCACTAAGCTTTAAAGTATATTGTACATTGTTGCCTTTATTTGCCCCAACTCCCGTATAAGAACTCCCTATATCGGTAATAATCGTTAAAGGGTTTGCAGTAAGTTCTTGTATTTCACTAACAGGTTTTCCCATTGTTCCAGCGCCAGCGCCCATATCTTCGGCAACCTTAACATAAAGCTTAACGCCATCAGGAATAGTGCCTTCAGAAATACGTAAGGTAATGTCCCGACCTGGCTGAGTTTGTGAGCCTACAATAGAAGAGTAGTTAATCCAAACGCTGTTATTTGTTTCCTCTATATTTAAGGGTTGCCCAGCTTCTACAACTGTATTATTCCCTAAGGAAATCGCTGAATTTGAATAAACATTGATTAAGGCAACTTCAGGTATTTTTAAATTTATTTTATGATTGCTATGATTCTCTTGAGCACTTAAATTGCCAAACACAAATAAAAATATGAACAGGGTTATATTTTTGTAGGTTGTGGTCATTTTTTTGGCTTATGGGCTATTGTGTTTTAGGTTAAATTCACTAAAAAGATTAATCGTTTTATTAATTCCATATTAAAGGTACAAACAAAAAATCATTATACAATGAAAATATTCATATAATTTACCATTTGTTGTGTAAAACTTACCGTTTGTTAGTTTTTAATGACATTTTATGATTTTTAAAAAATATTTACTCAATATTATACCTCATTTATTTAAATAAAGTTAAGATATTATATTTATAAAAATTGTACTGGATTCAAAAAAAAACTCAGGTTTGAGCCTTCTTTTTTTTATAATTTTGAAGAAATTTGGTAGTAAAAAGTTGTATAAAAGATGCTTCCACCGGCTTTCAAAAACTTTGTGACAGCAGAGCAACCTATTCAAAAAATTAACAAAAAGGGATTAGAATGATAACTATGAACAGGAGAAATTAATTTTTGACAATTAGCTATAAAATTTTAGATGAACACCCATTAAATCAATTTTAAGTTATTCAACTTATTTTGATGAAGTGAACATAAAAAAGTCATCTGCCACAAAAAAATTAAAGAAACGGCTACTTTAGTTTAGATGCAACAAAGCAATTTCAATATCTACCAGTAAACATTTCATGTTTTCTATTTGCTTTTCAGTATCCTCTAAAATATGCATGTCGATTTCTTTACACAATTGCCAGGAAAGAGGCATATCAATCATCGAAAATTTACTGCTCATTTGGTGCGCCCTGCTTTTTAATTCAGCTAAATTACCGATTTCAATGAATGTTGGTATTTCCTTAAAATTAAGGCTGAATTCTTCCACAATCAATCCCTTTAATTGATTAAAAAATTCTTCATCACCCATCGCGTATTCCTCAATACCGCTATAAGAAATGGGCGTGTTTTTCACTAAAAAAGCAAAAAGCTCTGAATAGCTTAAGGGCGATTTTGTGCTGGAAAAAGAAGTTTCCCCTAAATCTATATCGCCATCATTAATAATCAACAGAGGAAGATTTATTAAGTGGCTAAACTCCAGAACAGATTCATTTTTAATAAGAGCTTGAGAAACCAAATGCGTGTAACCGTCTGTATTTAACTCAGCATCGAGTTCCTTAACATCGGCAATTATATCGTATTGAATACCGGTATTCTGACTAAGACACAATTTTAAGGCTTCTTGTTTTATTTCATTTTCTTCTATTATAAGCAATTTT
The DNA here is from genome assembly GCA_016649745.1 of Flavobacteriaceae bacterium. Lineage (GTDB taxonomy): Bacteria > Bacteroidota > Bacteroidia > Flavobacteriales > Flavobacteriaceae > Lutibacter. Next base: position 14,053 of record JAENXD010000037.1, read on the forward strand.
ATGGGCATCGTTTTGGTTTTTAAATATTGAACTGGTTTAAACTTTTTTTCAATTGGCTACAAAATGTTATTTTTCACTCATTTTTTGTCTTTTTTGAACTCCGTAGCGATGCTATGCAGTTAAAAAAAGTCTTCAATTGAGCAAAAAAACCCTATTTTTCGCTTCAATCAAAAAAGTTTAAACCAGTTCATTTTGTTTGTTAACTCCTGCAGTTGCTAATTGGTTAACAGCATTAATAATCATACACCGTAAATACAATGGTGGTTGAATAGTCTTTAACAGGCAATGTTACACTTATGCCGCTAATTCTATATTGGATTGGCACATCTTTTTGATCATCATATGTATAGAAAAACCTAGTATCTGTGTCTCCAATTATTTGATATGACAAACCATCATAGATGCTGTAATTATTATTAGTACCTCGATCTGTACGTTGAATTTCAAGAATCAATTCTGTGTGCCAATCACCATTATCTTCCTTATGAATATTAACAACTGTCTGTTGGTTTTTATGTTTTGCATTTATAGTTATTTTAGTTTCATCATGATCACTTTCATAAGTGCCAACATAATCGTTTCCGGCTTCATTTAAATCAGAGATCCAATTCCGGCCAGATGGCCAAGTCCATTTGCCTTTAACACTAATCTCTTGACTAAATAAACAATTTGAAATAATTAAAATAGCGATAAGTAATAAATTTTTCATCAAAGGTCGGATAAAGTTAAACTAATATTGAGTGTTGCAGATTGGTCGAAATCCAATAATTTGTAATCATAAATTTCCAAATTATAAGAAAGTTTGTACCCGTTATTTTCACCATTTCCAGTGTATGCACCCCTTATGCCGGATACAATTGTTTGTGATGTATTATTTAACGTCACCCTGCTCACAGCCGAGCCTAACACACCATCACCCGACCCCACATAATTTGAAATGCCCAATTTCAAATAAATCCCGGGAGGCACCTGTCCATCCTCTATTTCAATGGAAATACTTCTAGAGGCAGTGTCATCAGAAACTGCCGATGAAAAGTTAATCCATTTATTATTATTTGTCGTCACAACTTCTGCCTTTTTACCAGCTTCTTTAGGTGACACTATATCTAACCTAACAGTTGCGTTACTGGGTTCCAAGTCTAATAAAGCAACCTCCCTTAGCTCAAAAGTTGCAGTCGTTTCATCCGTATCATTATTATGGCTCTTTTTGGCCTTTTGGGCGTAACTTGAAATTGCGTAAAAACAGCAAATGATGTAAATTAATAGTTTCATAATTTAAATGTTTTATTACTTTTTTTAATTTCTCTATTTTTATTGCTGGCTTTAAAAACAACCTTACCTTCTTCATTGGATAAAATTGAAATGGTTTTTTGTGTTTCACTAAAAGCAAAGTCGTTCAGCAAATTTTTAACAATTAGCTCAACGGTCCAGTCACCAGGTGTAAGTTCCTTAAACCAAAAATTGCCATCATTGTCAGTTTTCGTATAATAGTATTTATCCTCTTTGGTTATTTTAACGATTAAATTAGGCAATTTTTTTATAAATTTAGATGATTGGGTTAACATAGTTTTTTCAAAAATAATTTTTCCGTTTAAAGAGCCTGTATTTGCCATTTCAAGAAAAATTTCCGTTTCTTTATTAGGTAAAATGTCTATGTCAATAGGTTGTTGTTGCGCAATAATTTTTCCTTTGGGAAGACTCGATTGTTTTATATATAAACGATAGGTTTTGGGTTTTAAATTATAAAAGTTAAATACTCCTTTTTCATTGGTCATCGCAATATTATCATCCAAAAAAACCAAAATACCTTCTAAACTAACTTTTTCATCTGAATTTATTTTACCCGTTAGAGAACCTACTGTTTTATTTTTTGAAACAGGCACGTTTATTACAAAACTATAAGATGCCATAATTAAAAGTTCCTTTTTTATAGGAAAAACCGGCAAGCTCGTTTGTGAAACTTCAATGCTTAATAAATGTTTCCTATGATAGTTGTAATTTAACTGCGCCTGTAAATAATTTTGTTCCTGATCCAATTCATCAAAATCATAGTCCTTTTGATAAAACAAACTTAAATTTAAGTACGATTTTAAATAATATTGCAAATTTCCACCGTAATAAAATGTTTTAAGAATTTTATTTTCTTCAGAATGCTTGTTGCTTTGTTGGTAGTCACCATTTAAACCCACCGTTAAATTTCTAAAAATATTTACTGAAATACTCAAAGAGCTGAAAAGCGTGTTTTGAGGCACCGTGCTTTCCGCTAAAAAATTGGTGGTTTTTCCCACCCTATTCTGCCAAATTAAGTCGTACTTATAGGGCATTCTGCTATAAAAAGAAAGTGTCGCCAATTTTTCTTCAAAATTGTAAGATTCTAAACTTAATTGATCTTTCTTATTTCTAAAATACCCCCCAACTCTTATTTTATTGTATCGGCTTATTCGATAATTAACATTGGACTGATACTTTGTTGTTATTGGTGAAGAGCTGTAATTAATAGTGTCTTTTACAGGATTTATCGCGCGATAATCTGCCCCAATTTGTAAACTGAATTTTTTATTAAACCGATAATTTGCCTGAGACAAAAATTGTTTGCTGTTCCTTAAATAACCTTTATAATTTTTATCGGAATATTGAGCAGAATTGATGAGGTCCAATTTTTTTAAATTTAAATAAGCCGCCAAAGAATAGGCAAATCCGTTTGTCTTATAATTGCTTTCATATGCAACTTCCCCATTAACTTTAAACCTGTCAATGGTATAAAAAGAAGCGATGTTAAAAATTTTAGAATTAAACTCTTCGTTATTTTCAAAAAGATTTCTATTTATAAATCCCATTTCAACATATGTTCTGTCGGACAAATCATACAAAATTTTACCGCCATAGGAATTGGATATTTGCTTGGTAAACCTAGATTTTATATAAAATAATGTGGCCGTTGTTTTACCGAAATCATAACTTACTATTCCTCCCGTTCCGTATCTGGATGCTTCCGTAATATTTGAAAGCGAAAAATTTACGTGCCCTAAAACAGCTTCCATTTTTTTATTTCTATAAAGCACACTGTACCTTTCATACTCCCCAAACCTCACAATATCACTTTGACTTGGGCCCGAATATTCAAAACTTAAATAATGTTCGTTATTCCTATCCAAAAAACCTTGTCCGTTTACCTTAAATTTAAAAACATTTAAGGTATCCTGTCCTTTTAACGAATTAAAAATAGTGGATACAGTAATTGGAAATCGGTAATATAGATCAGGTTTTTTGGTGTTTTTCGGATAAACCGTTACTGCCACTCTATTTGAAAACATGAGATCCTTTGAAGCAATAATGGCTTTTAAATTATTTAAAACCAATGTTTTGTTGATTCCGTTTCCCGGAACTTGTTGAAAAACAGCAACAACCATGGAAGAATCTGGTTTCAGCAAAGCGTTTGCAGGCATTATTTTAAGCGCATTACTCGATTCAAAATTTATCCTTTCTTCACTGTTTCCGTTATTCGTCACCAAATATTCACAGTAAAATTCCTTTTCAAGCCTCAAATATTCCGGAGCATTTAAAACTTCAACCGTTAAATCATATAATTTAGATACATTCAGCAATATTTTCTTAGAAGCAACAGACTCATTATTTTCTGTAATTTTTAGCATCGTTTTATATTCGCCGGCTGCACAATAGCTGTTAACCGCAAAGGTAAAGAGCACAATTTTTTTATTATTTGCATCAACAACAACCTTTTTAACGTTTGTTGTTAAATAAAACTGACTGGAAACTATATATTCACACTTTAAATTCAGGGGATTTTCAGATGGATTTATTATTTCAAAGGCAATGGTGTAATTTTTTCCGGGAACTAAATTTTCCGGGACATTTTTTGCTGAAATTTCAACAACGCTATTTTGTGCTTTAACTTTTGAAATTGACAAGACTGTCAATAAAAAAAGAAAAAAATAGGTTAATGTTGATATTTCTGGATTATTTCTCAAGTTAAAATTAAAAAAAGACAGTAATTTTTAGGGTCATCATCAATTTTACTGCTATTTATTTTCAAATTCTAAATCGATAGAATAAATATTTTCGCCATAATCGGCAACCAATACAGCCGTATAAGCTCCTTTTGGCAAGCCAGAAATATCTAGCGTAAATCCTTTACAGGAATTTGGATATACCTTTTTAAATTTAACCTCTTCCTTTTTTTGTGGTTCCCCATTGGTATTAAACACTTCAAGCACTAAGGTCGGCTCCACATAAAAGGCCCCTAAGTTTTTTAACTTAACATTTATGAGTTTATTTCCGTCAGGTTCTTCAATTTTTATGTCATAAAATTCAAGTTCAGAAGGTGTTCTTTCGTTAATGTCGGCTATAATTTGAATTCCATATCTTACTTTTGATTCCAGTTTTACACCATATTCAAGTTCATCTTCCTTAATTGGTTTTTCAATTTCAACCATTAAAATGCCCCAATAAGAACCATCAAATGCAACATCATTAGGTACATTTATGGTATAAATAAGTTCATATTCTTCATTTGCCGTAAAAACGTGTTCATTTACATTGGTTGACAACCAGTTTTTGATTGAATTCTTATGGGTGGCATCAGCCGTTAAAACAGTTTCTTTACCACATTCCTGAAATAAATCGTTAAAATAAATAATAACGCGTTGCTCAGTTTCATCGGTATTTTTCAACCTGATAACGCCAGTAATTAATTGTCCGGAAGCAGATTCATGCACATGGGTTAAGCCATTTAAAATAACTATACCGGCATTTGAAGCTTGAAAACTTAAAAATAAGAAAAGAAATAGTAGGGATTTTTTCATTTTTTAAAATTTATTATTATGAATGAGAAAAGTTTATCTGTGATTTAATTTACAACAAATTAAGTCGTTTCATTAATTCCGGTTTACTTGATCTGCTTACTGGAACTACATTTTTACCTATTAACAGGCTACTGTCTTCTATATCAATTATTTTTTCTATGTTGATGATAAAAGACCTATGCACTTTTAAAAATAAATCTTTAGGTAGTTTTTCTTCTATTTTCTTTAAGGTAGAATGTACCGTATGATTTTCCTTATCAGTTTTAATCAGAATATAATCGCCTTTTGCTTCAATTAAATTGATGCTGTCAAAATTAATTTTTACCAAGCGTTTATAAATATTCACATACAATTCGCTTTTGGAATTTTCTTTGGCTCGAAAAGCCGGAAAATCCTGAATCTCTTTTTTGGAGTTGGAAAATAACTTGGCCTTTTCCACCGCTTTATCCAAACGCGCCTGAGAAATTGGTTTCTCCAAATAATCCACCACACTATCGTATTCAAAAGCCTCTAAGGCAAAATTTGAATGAGAACTTATTATAATTACTTTTGGCGGATCTTTTAACGTTTGCAATAAATCAAAACCCGTAAAAGATGGCATATGAATATCTAAAAAGATAAGATCAACACTATTCTGATTTAAATATTTAATCGCTTCGATTGAATTGCTGAAGCTAGCAACCAAATTTAAATTTTTATTATTGGTAATTAACCTTTCAATGATAACTCTTGCTATCTCTTCATCATCAATACTAATACATTTCATGAAGCTGTTTTTTTATTTGAATATACTGCAAATATACCTTTTTTAAGCTTCGTTTAATAGACAGCATATTGGCTTTTATTTATTATATTTTTTTGGAATGGTGAAATAAACTGTGGTCTCTTTTGATACTTCACTTTCCAGCCAAATATCGCCACCATAAAGATCAATAACTCTTTTTACAATTGATAGGCCCATACCTGTAGATTTTTCTTGATAACCAAGCGTTGTAAATATTTCAAATATTTTTTCGTGGTATTCTTTTGGAATTCCACGTCCATTGTCTTTAACAGAAAAAGTATAAAAATCTTCAGTCTCTTTAACGGCAACTTCAACCAAACCTTCCTCTTTGTCATTGAAGTTAATGGCATTGTTTATCAAATTTTGAAAAACTTGACGCATCCTTCTTGCATCCGCTTTTAAAACAGGTAATTTATCCTTTATGACCACTTTAATATTTTTGGGAATATAAAGACCCTCTATTATTTCAATCAATTTTGCATTTAAATCTATGGTGTTGGTTTTTAGGTCAATCGCTCCAATCTCCGAGTAATTTATAATGTCCTCTAAAAATTTATCCATCTTTTCAATTTTCGCCTCCATAAGGTTTAAATTGCTGACACCTTCTTCTCCAATTTTTTCTCCACAATCCTCCTTCACCCAAGATAACAATGCGGAAAGACTTCTAATAGAAGATTTTAAATCGTGTGAAACCAAATGCGCATAATCACTTAATTGCTCATTTTGATACTTTAATTTTTGAAGTAATTGTTCTTTTTGAAGCATTATATTCAGCTTTAAACTTCTACAAATTCATTAAAACACCAATAATCCAAAACTCTTTTAATTGATTCAGAATAATCAATAAATTTCAAAGGTTTTACCAAATATCCAGAAATGCCAAGTTCATGGCAATCTGAAACATCTTTATGATTATTTGAGCTTGTTAAAATAACGGTTGGAATATATTTTAGAGAACTGTTCTTTTTTATGATCCTTAAAAATTCAAGACCATTTATTTTAGGCATATTTAAGTCCAGCAAAATAATATCTGGCAAAGATTCCTTTCTATATAAAATATCCAAAGCTTCTTCCCCATTTTTAGCTTCAACAATTTTATGAGGGCACTCCAATTTTGAGATTGTTCTGTTAAATTTCATGATTTCTATCATATCATCTTCAACCAGCAATATGTTTAAACTTTTTCTCATCAGTAGTGTTTTAAATTATTTCATCTATTTTTAACGTCAATAATTAAAAATATTTGTTAAAAGTCAAAAAATTGTTGCAATTTTTATGAAATTATTCGACAAGTCTTAATTAAGTATCGATGAGTTGTAACAATTCATCGATAAGTGAAAATGAAATAATTAACATATTACAGTTTAACCTAACGCTTAATTAAAATTAATGCCGCAAGTATCTTTTAACACTGTGTTAAATTATTGCTTAACTTTAACAACTTTCAACTTAAAACTGCGATGAGAAAGTTTATTTTAATTATTACATTAAAAATAGCTACTAACTGAAAAATTAATAATAATGCGAATTAAGGGTTAAAAACAACAAGAAAAAAGCAATAACTCAATGATAAAAAGCATCAAAATATTTGCATAAAAGCCTGACAATCAGTATATTTATAGTGAAATTCAAACATTATAGACAACATGATTAATCA
>JAENXD010000246.1 GCA_016649745.1 Flavobacteriaceae bacterium
CGAAGTCTCGTGGGCTCGGAGATGTGTATAAGAGACAGGTTTCAATCTTAATCAACCCAGATAAAAAACAAGCCGCTGAAACCAATTTACTGCCTTTGGAATGATCTATATGCCGGTCATCTATAGCGTTACACAACACAATTTCGGGTTTGTATTTCCGTATTATTTTAATAACTTCTAACTCGTGTTCTTCATCATTTACAAAAAACCCATCAGCAAAACCTAAATTCTCCCTTATTGCCACCCCTAAAATTTTTGCGCCATTTTCTGCCTCTTCAGCCCTAATTTTAGCAGAACCTCTTGTGCCCAACTCTCCTTTGGTTAAATCCAAAATTCCAACTTTTTTCCCAAGTGAAATTTCTTTTGCAATAGTTGCTCCACATCCTAATTCTACATCATCAGGGTGTGCACCAATTGCTAAAATCGCTAACTTCATAAGCCAAATTTACTTTAATATTTACACAAATATATAACAATTTTTCAAGGATAGAGGCTTTAAAAAACTCATTAAATTTTATTCGCCAAAATACTGAAATCAAACAAATAGACTGTTTTTATATATGAATGGTACTATTTTATGAATAAACGGTAAAAAAATTTGGTCAATTAAAATTGTTTAATTAACTTAGCATAAGGAATTTATAAAATTAACCCCAAAACCCCAAAGACGATGAAAAAATTAGCACTTACACTCGCATTTCTATTGATAATTTCTCCTATCGCCTATTCACAAATTTCAGATTTAGAAAAAAATGCATTGCTTGATTTATACAAATCAACCGAAGGTACAACATGGAATACCAATTGGGATTTAACCAAAGATGTTGCATCTTGGAACGGAATAACTGTTGAAAACAATACAGTAACCGAAATTAATTTAATCATGAACAATTTAACAGGTTCAATTCCTGCAACTATTGGTAATTTAAAATCGTTACGCCATTTAAATTTAGGGTTTAATAAAATAAGCGGTAAAATTCCTGCGGAACTTACAACTATTGAGTCTTTGGTAACAATCCAGTTATTTATGAATCAACTGGAAGGTCAAATTCCTGCTGAAATTGGAAATTTAAAAAATCTTAAAGAATTGGTTTTATTTAATAATTTTATCGAAGGAAATTTACCTGAATCTATTTATGACATTACAAACCTTGAAGTATTGCATCTTAGCAGCAATAAATTAATCGGCTCAATATCTCCCTCAATTAAAAATTTAAGCAATTTAAAAACATTAAGCTTGTTCGACAATGAAATGAGCGGCACGCTTCCAAATCAAATTGGATCTTTGGTTAATTTAACCGAGTTGTCTTTGGCAAATAACTCATTTACAGGTGAAATTCCAATTGAATTTAACCAGCTTTCAAAATTAGAAACATTGTTGTTGTTTAATAATAAATTTATAGGGACAATGAGCCCGTCAATACAAAATTTACCTAAACTTTTAAACTTTGAATACAGTCACAATCCAAATGAAGTTGATGTTTCCTATAAAGATATGAACCCAATAACCCAAGTAACCGTAATTCCCAAATAAATATTGTTTGATTAATTATTTTCCAAGAAAAGAGGCTTACAAAAGGGTCTCTTTTTTTGTGTGAGCGCTTTTGTGTGGAGCAAAGACAAAAATCATCACATCTAACTAACAAAAAATATTTATTTATAAATAGCCAAAACTTATTTTATCTAATAATTTTTAACCTTTGCTTTGTATTTAGTAAAAAACAAGTAAATTTATTGAACGCACAGTCTAACTTAAATCAGGCAACCTACGATGCGAAAAATGCCGAATTAAAATTGCTGCAGCTTACCGGAGAACTGCTGAATACAGAATTTTAAAAAATATTTAAAATTGCATAAAAAAACAGTATTAATGGTTTTTTGGCTTTTTCTTTCCTTTTTCCAATAAAAAAGGATTATTTTCGCCGCTTCAAAAAAATGAAGGATATTCAATTTGAATACAACTTTGATTTGCCTGCAATTAACCACTTCGAAGCAAGAAACAATTTCTCTTTCTATCTTTAGGTTTAATTTTTTGCATCATACAATTTGAAGTTATTCTTAACTTGAGCATAAATAGCCCTAAAAGTATTGATCATTACCTATGAAAAAATATATAAATATTTTCGATTTCAAACAAAAAGTGGACTTTAAGACAGAAATATTGTCTGGTCTAACCGTTGCTTTGGCCTTAATTCCTGAAGCTGTCGCTTTTGCATTAATTGCAGGACTATCACCGTTGACCGGTCTTTACGCTGCTTTTGTGATGGGATTAGTGACTTCAATTTTTGGCGGTCGTCCCGGAATGATTTCAGGCGCAACAGGTGCGGTGGCAGTCGTTATAGTGACTTTGGCAAAAACCCATGGTGTTGAGTTTGTTTTTGCAACGGTTGTTTTGGCGGGAGCAATTCAAATTTTGGCAGGGGTGTTAAAATTGGGTAAATTGATGCGACTGGTTCCGCACCCAGTTATATTTGGATTTGTAAATGGTTTGGCGATCATTATTTTCATGTCGCAATTAAACCAGTTTAAAGACCCAACAGGTGCTTGGTTAACGGGTGAAGCTCTTTACATTATCCTCGGATTGGTATTGCTTACGATGATTATTATTTACGGATTGCCAAAATTAACCAAAGCAGTTCCTGCTTCACTAACAGCTATAATTGTAGTATTTGGCATTGTTGCATTTTTTGGCATTGATACTAAAACCGTTGGCGACATTGCCTCTATTCAGGGAGGCTTTCCTCCTTTTCACTTTCCAATGGTTCCTTTAAATTTTGAAAATTTAGTGGTGATTTTACCCTATGCGGCAATAATAGCTGGCGTTGGCTTAATTGAAAGTTTATTAACCTTGAACATTATTGATGAAATCACAGAAACAAGAGGTAAAGGAAATAAAGAAGCCATTGCGCAAGGTGCTGCAAATATACTTTCCGGATTATTTTCCGGTATGGGAGGATGTGCAATGATTGGGCAAAGTTTAATCAATATTTCATCGGGTGCAAGAGCAAGATTATCGGGAATAGTAGCAGCTGTGATGTTGCTGGTGTTTATTATGTTTGGAGCCAATTTAATTGAAAAACTGCCCATGGCAGCCTTAACCGGTTTAATGATGATGGTTGCAATTGGAACTTTTGAATGGGCGAGTTTAAAAACATTTACCAAAATGCCAAAGTCTGATATTTTTGTGATGGTATTAGTGACTTTGGTAACGGTTTTTCTTCACAATTTGGCATTGGCCGTTATTATAGGCGTTATTATAGCCGCACTTGTTTTTGCATGGGATAATGCAAAACGCATTCGTGCAAGAAAACACATTGATGAAAACGGCGTAAAACATTATGAAATTTATGGTCCTTTATTTTTTGGTTCCGTAACTGTATTTAATGAGAAATTTGATGTTTTAAATGATCCTGATGAAGTGATTATTGACTTTGCAGAAAGCAGGGTCGCAGATATGTCTGCCATAGAAGCGCTAAATAAAATTACGGAACGCTATCTTAAAGTTGGTAAAAAAATTCACTTGAAACATTTAAGTCCCGATTGTAAAAAATTACTTAAAAATGCAGAAAGCATTATTGATGTAAATGTATTGGAGGATCCTAAATATAAAGTTGCATTGGATTAAATTTATTTTTTCCATTTTCTTTTTGGTGGTCTATGAATGATTTGTGTTTTAAATCGTACTAACATTATTAAAAAAATAGATGACTTTGTACTTAAAATTATAAATTACCAACGCCATTTTATTTTAATGAAATGGACGTTTTTTTATCATTCCGCCTTTAGTGTCTTTTATTGGATATTGAATAACGAATGCGCCTCGGTCAATTTTTTCAACCTCTAAGAGTAA
>JAENXD010000129.1 GCA_016649745.1 Flavobacteriaceae bacterium
GCCTTCTTTATGTAAATTAGGAATGATTCCCAATTTTTCTGCAATACTTTCTATAAATGACGGTTTTTTATAACCCATGATAATTTATGATTTACCAATTACGATTTTTTTCTATCCCAAACCCTTTCCTTCGGAAAGGGAGTTTGATTGAGCCACTAAAAGAAGATATTTCTTATCTTTAACAACTCATTTTTAACTTTTCACTTCGGCTCCGCTTAGTGAGCAAACTTTTAACTTTTAACTTATAACTTTTAGATTTCTATTTTATCTTTTTTTTTCTTTTCAAAATTCCCCCTTCGGGGGTTAGGGGGGCTTTTTACGCCAACGGAACTCTTTGTGGTGCTTCCACCCAAATTTTCTCTGTAATCAGAATTCCTGCCAATACACATATTCCTGATATCACTGCCCATATTTCTCCTGAATCAGAAAGTAACAATGCCAAAGGGATGATGTTTCCAACCAATACGGTTACGCCCCAAAACAAATTTTTATATCTTCCTTTAGTAATCATTTTTACTACCGTTTTTGCTGAAGTAGTTGGATGTGTAATGGTCAATTCGGTAATCAGTGTAAATAGGTTAACAACCAAGGCAATAATCATGGTGTTTCTTAAAATTGTCATCCAGTCTTCATATCCGAAAACCAATGAAGCAATCGCAAAAATTGCAGTTCCCGCCATTACGCTATGCACTAACATGTGCAAGGGCAAAGTTGGACTTTGCCAAAAATCGCGACCTTTTGCTTGTGCAAACAGGAATGCTGTATAAATAGCCAATAAAATCGCAAAAACAGCCGTAATCCATAATAAAGCTGTTTCACCTGTCTTTATTTCGAAAAAAGTCATTACTGCCCAAACAGTTACCAAAAGTCCGAAAACAGTAATGGTATAACCACCTTTCACCAACCAGGAATTCCACTGCGGACGCAATAAAACGTTTAGAAATCGGTCTGGTCGGTCCAAATCCATCACCAAAAACAAACCTGTTAATGCAAGGAAAACCAAAGTGATTCCGGCAGACCATAATTTAGTGGTTGGCGAAACTTCATAACCTAAAAGTATTGCCAAAAACGGGATTAAGAATGCACCGGCGGCAATGGCTTTGGTAAAAACATAGGTGGATACTTCCCAACCCCACAATATTCCTTTATCGGGCGTGTCGTAAACCCTTCTAGCTTTACCGTTCAGCACATCAATATAATTCGGATTTTCACTGTCTTTTCTCTGGTAAGCAGCCTGAATATCATTGTCTATTGTCATTTGTAATAAATCTACATCCGTATTGTTGTACATCATTTTTTCAGCGGCTTTTGCAAAATGACCAACTCCTCGTGCTTGTGAACTCCACAAACTTGGACCCGACCTGTTGGTTGCCTCTGCAACCAAGGAAGCGTCATCTCCATCTATATAGAATAAATTTGGATTTGTTCCTTTTTCCGGTTTCCGAACTTTCACGGCCTGACGCGCCAATAACTGAGAAATCTCTGTATTTGGATTGTGCATATCACCCGCAATAATTGCATGTTCCGGACAAACAGACACACAAGCCGGTTCCCTGCCAACATCTACCCTATGCGCACAATAATTACATTTTGCGGCTGTTTGGGTGTCGGGATCAATATACAAGGCATCGTACGGACAAGCCTGCATACAAGATTTACAACCAATACAACGATTGTTGTCGAAATCAACAATCCCGTCTTCTCTTGTGTATAATGCTTCTACCGGACAAATTTCTACGCAAGGTGCATCTGTACAATGGTTGCAGCGCATGACCGAAAAAATTCTTCGCGTATTTGGAAATTCCCCTTTTTCAACCTGCTTAACATAGGTTCTGTTAACGCCAATAGCCACGTCGTGTTCTGATTTACAGGCTGTTGTACAAGCGTGACAACCAATACATTTTCGATTGTCAATGATAAAACCGTACTTCATATTTTATAAAATAATTTGAACTTTAACAAATTTAACCAATCTAAATACTTGCTTTGTGATACTCATCACGCAACAGATTATTTAAACCTATTTTAAATTGAATGCCTTTTTTAATTAGAAATCCTCTACTTTTGCTAAGCTATTAAACATCGTAAATGAAAATTCAACTTCTATTTTTCGGAATCACTACTGATTTGGTGGGTGAAAACTCCATTAATTTTAAAATAACCAAAAATACAACCATAAAAGGATTAAAAGAGGCACTAATAACTGATTATTCAGCCTTGAAAAATATAGCAGATTTTGCTATTGCCGTAAATGAAGAATATGCCGAAGATGATTTGGTTTTAAAAGAGAATGATGTTGTGGCAATTATTCCTCCGGTGAGCGGCGGATAAAAAACTACAATTAGGAATTAATTTACCAACTTCTTAAGTGCTTTAAACGACATCAAAGGATTTATTTAACAAATCTTTATAAAGAGTTTTAGCCTCAAATAGGTAAGTTTGAGCTTAAAATTAATTACTGTGAAGAAAAACATAACACTCCTATTTTATCTTTTACGTTTCATTTCAACTTACCGCTCAAATACAAGGTACTGTTACCAATACAAAAAATGAACCATTGCCTTATGTAAGTATTTATCTTGAGAACTCAAATACAGGAACTACAACCAATGAACAAGGAGTTTTTGAACTCCCCATTTCAAAAAACGGAAATAACACTGTTGTTTTTCAATATTTAGGCTATCAAACCCTAAAAAAAATAATTGACATTGAAACTTTCCCATATGAATTGAATGTTAGTTTGCAGGAAGAAAACATTGAATTGAGAGAAGTTATTATTAGTTCGAAAGAAAATCCGGCAAATAGAATTATTAAAAATACGATTGATAATCGAAAACGCTATTTAAACAAAATAACATCCTATACTTGTGATTTTTATTCCAAAGGGATATTCAGAATAAAAAATGCTCCCGAAAAAATATTTGGCCAGAAAATTGGTGATTTGGGTGGTGGATTAGATTCAACCCGAAGTGGCGTAATCTACCTTTCGGAAACTGTTTCAAAAATATCATTTAAACAACCCAATTTATTTAAAGAGCAAATTTTAGCTTCAAAAGTGAGTGGAAATAATAGCGGCTTTAGTTTTAACCAAGCATCTGAAGTAGATTTTAACTTTTACAAAAATACTGTAGATATTGAAAGCAAAGTAATTTCACCTATTTCTTCTTATGCATTTAACTATTACAATTACAAATTAATTGGTACTTTTTATGAGGGAGAACACTTAATTAATAAAATTGAAGTGAGCCCAAAACGAAAAACTGATAATGTATTTACAGGAATAATTTATATTGTTGAAGATGATTGGGCTCTTTACGGTCTTAATTTAAGTTTAAACGGAGCACAAATGGGAAATCCTGTACTTGATAAACTAACTTTAAAACACAGTTACACTTATTCAGAAAAAGAAAAATATTGGCCTATAATTTCACAACTAATTAGCTTTAAGTTTGGAATGTTAGGAATTAATGTCGACGGTCAATTCACTACGGCATACAGTAATTACAATTTTAACCCTTCCTTTAAAGAAAAAGAATTTAATAATGAAATTCTTTCCTTTACAGAAAATTCAAATAAAAAAGATTCCGCTTTTTGGAATGCAACAAGACCGGTTATTTTGACCGCTGAGGAAATCAATGACTATAAAATAAAAGACAGCATACAAATTTTGAAGAAATCTGAAAAGTACTTGGATTCTATTGATCGAAAAAACAACAAATTTAAAATTGGTGATGTTTTATTCGGTTATTCTTATAGGAATTCGCATAAAAATAGCAACCTTAATTTTTCATCAATTTTAACTGGCATCAATTTCAACACAGTTCAAGGATGGAATTCAGCTATGAAAGTTTCGTATAATAAAAGCGATAAAGAGGCCGGTTCGAGTTTTTCCGCTTCTACTAACTTTAATTATGGACTTTCAGATGAAAAACTTAGAATTGATGGAAGTGTCAGCTATTTATTTAACAGTATTTCAAAACCTTATTTACAAATTTCAGGAGGAGAAAAGATAAGCCAATTTAATGGAAATGAACCTATTACTCCAATCATAAACTCAATAAGCACTTTGTATTTTGAAAGTAATTACGCTAAATTTTATGATAAAAGCTTTGCTAAAGTACTTTTATCCGATGAATTTTCTAATGGCATCAGAATTCAAAGTTCTTTTGGTTATGAAAAACGTTCTCCACTGGTAAATACGACCAATTACGTTACTATAAACGACAAACAAAAAGTTTACACTTCCAATGATCCTTTGAATGAAAATAACCATGGTATTCCTTCTTTTGAAGAACATACCGTGTATACATTTCAAACTTCAGCTTCTATCAGATTTGGTCAAAAATATATTTCTTTACCCAATAGAAAGATTAATGTGTATGATTCAGATTACCCTACTATAAATCTATCCTACAATCAAAATTTTGCGTCCAGTGAAGACAATTATAATTTTGGGGAAATAAGCGCTCAAGTTCTACAGCATTTTGATATAGATAACAAAGGGACTTTTAGCTACAATGTAAAGGCAGGAACCTTTTTTGAAGCAGACGATATTGCATTTATAGATTATAAACATTTTAACGGCAATCAAACCCATGTAAATATATCTTCTAATTATACCGATGCATTTAACTTAATGCCTTATTACAGTTTTAGCACCAACAATTCGTATGCTGAATTTCATGCCGAACATAATTTTAAAGGGTATTTATTGAATAAAATTCCGCTTATCAATAAATTGGGGTTTGAATTGGTTATTGGCGGTCATGCATTGTTAACTAAAGATAAAAAACCGTATTCTGAATACTCCTTCGGCTTAAACAATATTGGTGTTGGAAAAATTCGTTTTTTACGGTTGGATTACGTAATATCAAATTACAATGGTGTTTCACAAAACGGACTTGTTTTCGGGTTGACATTTTAGTACTTTTACTTATGAATATGAAATTATCATCAATAAAAATAACTTCTTCAACATTAAACCTGCAAGATTGTTACAATTTTGTGCAAGATGCTTCTTGCGGCGGAATTGCATTGTTTGTAGGCACAGTTCGCAATTCAACAAAAAATAAAGAAGTTTCTTTATTGGATTTCAGCGCTTATGAACCGATGGCTTTAAAAGAAATGCAAAAAATTGCAGATTTGGCTTTGACAAAATTTCAAATTAATAAAATTGCCATTCATCATGCTGTTGGTGAATTACAAATTGGGGATATTCCCGTGATTATTGCGGTTTCTTCCGCACACAGAAAAGCGGCTTTTGAAGCTTGTGAATTTGCCATTGACACTTTAAAAGAAACGGTTCCTATCTGGAAAAAAGAACATTTTGATGATGGTGAAGTTTGGGTGAACTCACACCCATAAGCCCCCTACCCCCCGAAGGGGGAATTGAGAAATATATCGAATTTAACTCCCTTTCCTTAGGAAAGGGTTGGGGATAGGATAAAAGTTGATAATTCCTATATAATTTCCATTTTCTTTAGCAGAAAAGACGCATTCATATTTTTACAAATTCCCACTTTTAATTTATAATCAAAAAACAATTCGTCGTTAATAATTTCAGCATCAAAGTAATGGTTTTGCACTTCCTGCAATTCTTTTTCAATTTCACACAAACTTAAATCGTGGGTGGCGATAATTCCTGTCGATTTTGAACTCACTAATTTTTGGACAAATTTTCTCGATCCAATCGCTTTATCCGTACTGTTGGTTCCCTTTAAAATTTCATCTAAAATGATAAAATAATCTTCATTTTTAATTTCATCAACAATAAATTTCAACCGTTTTAATTCAGAAAAGAAATAGGACTCATTATCTGCCAAAGAATCTGAAGTCCGCATACTGGTAATTAACTTTATGGGAGAATATTTGAATTCCCCTGCGCAAACCGGCAAACCCATATTTCCCATCACAATAGCCAATGAAACCGTTCTTAAAAAAGTACTTTTTCCAGCCATATTTGCACCGGTAATAATAAAAAACTGTTGATTTTCAATGGTGAAATCATTGTCAATACGTTGCGATTCTTTAAGTAAAGGATGACCTAAATTTTTAGAGGCAATTACATTTCTGTTTCTGTCAATTTCTGGAAAAACATAGTTTGGATGGTTAAAAGCAAAATTCGCCAATGAATTTTGTGCATCAAAAAAAGCAATAACATGAAACCAATCCTCAACTTTATTCTTATAATTGTTTACCCATTTCTCTACATTATGAACCTGTTGCAAATCACGCAATAAAAAAGCATTGCCAAAAATGGCAATAATAAGGTTGTTTCGTTGATCAAAGGCATCTAAAACTTTAGAAAATTCAGAAAATATTGTAGATGCTTTTTTAGATTCCGTTTGGACTCCATGTTGCTTTCTTTTCAAAATTTGTGAAACAAACACCTGTGTTTCAATTTCACTCAACAATTTATGATATTGCTTAAAAGTATCTTTTGCATTGCTTGCGTCAAGGTACAATTCATTTACTTTTTTAGAATAAAATCCGGATATTCCCGACCCAATAAAAAACCAAATCAACAAAATTTCGCCAGTGATAATTTGCGCAACTAAAAGCCCAATTAATACCAAAGAAATTATTGAAAAAACTTTGGGCAAAAACGAAATAAATTTAGGAAAACCCGATTTATAATGCTGAATCCAACTCACAATTTCCTTTGCCGGATACTCCACTTTTACCAAACTTGCCAATGCCGAAAATTGCTGTCTCCATTTGGGTTTTTGACTCAATTCTTTAATCCCCTGTTGCTTTTCTTCAATGTTGTAAATATCATTGTCTCTTAATTTATCAACAAACTCCTGTTTCCCTTCCATGGTAACTGTTCTGTTGCAATACTGAAAAAAAGATCCTTTGCCAAACAAATCGATATCGTAACTAAAAGGATGTGTGTGATCAATAAATTCATTCCCCGAATTTAAGGAGAAATAGTCCCTGTTTAAAACCTTTATTTCGGTGTTGTTTATTTTGATTAAAGCTTTCTTGAGATCGCTTTTATATTGTAAATTGGAATGCCTCGTTAATAAAATGGAAAATAAAATCGAGAAAATTACCACAATAAAAATCATTATTTTAACCTCACTAAAAAAGAAATAAATTCCAAAAACGGTCATTAAAAAAACGAGAAGTCGCAAAAAACCCGAGATTGCCAATTGCTTTTTTAACTTTTTTTGCTTTTGCTCAAAACTTTCTTTTTCAGCAGTATAAAATTCCAGTGGATTTTGCATTTAATAATTTATGATACCTTCAGCTAAACTAAAAACCGAAAGCGATGGATATTTTTCTTTTAATTTCAACGTCACCTCATAACTTGTAATTCCCTTGGCGCAAATAATGACATATTGCTTGTTAAAATTAGGTCGAAAATTTTCGACTTTGAAAGCATTGTAAGGTTTTTTCTGATGCACTTTGAACGGAATAAACGCATCCGGAGCGTTAAACACACTCACTACTTCCAACATTGAATCACCTATTTTTTCTTTTAATGCTGAAGCAGAAATTAACAAAGAAGGATCTTGATTTGAGCAAGTTTCATCTAAATACTCAGAATTTTCAAAAATAGATTTTATGTCTAAACCTTTGTTTTTCTTTAACTTCATTTTGAACTGCGTATTCTCCAAAGCATTGTAAATCAACAATTGATTCGTAAGTAATTTGCCGGTTTTCGTGATTAATTTTATGACCTCATTCACTTGTAAAAGCGCGATAATACCAACAATAGGATTCATCGTTCCAGCGTCTTCACAATTGGGAATATCGGTGGCGATTTTTGGAAACGCATCACGTAAATTGCTCGAAACATCGCCTTCCTTATTTTGCACGTTAAAAGTTGCCACATAACCATCAAACTTATACAGCGAGCCATAAACCAAAGGTTTTTTCGCCAACACGCAGACATCATTTATCAAATACTTTATCCCTAAATTATCGGTGGCATCAACAACAACGTCAAATTTTGAAACCAATTCCATAATCGAATTTTTTGTTACCGCTTCATTGGTAAATGAAACTTTGGTGAAAGGTGCTCTTTTTATAATTTCATTGGCAAGAACTTCCGCTTTTGGCCGCTGAATATCTTCAATTTTAAAAAAAACCTGACGGTGTAAATTTGAAACAGAAACCGTATCAAAATCCACCAAATGAAGTTCTCCAATCCCGCTTGTCGCCAAATAAATGGCAATCGGATTTCCCAAACCTCCGCAGCCAATAACCAACACTTTTGCCTTTTGCAACAAATCTTGTCCGACCTCACCAATTTCCGATAAAGTGGTTTGCCGTTGAAAATAAGTGTCTTTATTTAAATTCATGATTGGTTTAAATTCGTTTGCCTTTCAGGTTAAATTTGACATTATTTTAGTCGTTAATTTCTTTGCGCGCCGCCTTAAATTCTTCCGGTGTATTGATATTTCTGATTAAATCATCATCAACTTCAATAATTTCAATGGCCGAATTGAGTAAAACTTTTCTAGGGCAAGAATATCCCTGTGCTAAATAATTTAATAATATCGGATAACTTTTTGGCTCCCAAATAGTAATTAAAGGTTCCGGAAATTCTTTGTTTTTTCCCTTTATTGTTGTGGCGATTTTTGACGGATTTCTATGTTTCAATAACAAATTAATAACCTCATCGTTGACAAAAGGCAAATCGGTTGCCAAAACCAACCAAGCCACATCAGGGTTTTCCTGAAATGCGGAACAAATAGCGCCAAACGGACCTAAGCCCAAAAATTTGTCGGTAATTTTATTTGAAATCCCAATTTCCTGTTCTTCTCGAACCGATAAATAGGTGTTTAAATGGTGTTTTTCCAGCAGTTCAATTGCTATTTCCCGTTGATTTTTTCCGTAAAAATTAAGCGTCCCCTTATCGGTGCCCATTCTGGTGCTCTTTCCACCCGCCAAAAC
>JAENXD010000080.1 GCA_016649745.1 Flavobacteriaceae bacterium
AGGTTCATTTATGGGCTGCAATATATACATATCTTTATAAAACAAAAGAGGCTGTATAAAAAGTGTTGGAATCCATCATGCTGAACTCGTTTCAGCATTTCATCATACTGATAATCAATCACTATGAGAACCTGAAACAAGTTCAGGTTGAAGAAAATTTCACTTTTTATACAGCCTCTTTTTAACAGAAAATTACAAGTTTTCTATTTAATTTACCATCTTATCAGCCAACAATAATGCGTTGTAAGCATTTGCAATGCTTCCTGCTTTTGATAAATTTATAAATGCAGCTTTTTCACCTTTTTCACCAGGAATAAGCACTTGTAAATTTACTTTAACACCAGAATTCATAATGACGTGTTTTACCTGACTTGCGGACAATTGCGGATAATAAGAACGAACCAACGTTGCAATACCGGCAACTTCAGGTGAAGCCATTGAAGTACCGCTGTATTTTGCATATTCGTCTTTTGGAATGGTTGAATAAATTTGAACTCCTGGCGCAAATACATCAACATTCAATTTGCCGTAATTGGAAAATGTAGCTGGTAAGTTTTCGTTAAAATCAGGACTCAATGCCCCAATGGTAATCACATTGTCTGAAATTTCGTTTATTTTATCTTCAGAATCATTTGGCCAGTTGTCTTTTACGTCAATATTTTTACTGTCGTTTCCAGCAGCATGAACCAATAAAACATCGTGTTGTGCAGCGTATTTAATGGCGTCTAAAACCCATTCTTTGTTTGGCGAAAAACTTTTTCCAAAACTCATGTTGATTACTTTTGCGCCATTGTCTACAGCGTATCTGATTGCCAAAGCAACATCTTTATCGCGCTCATCACCGTCTGGCACCGCACGAACAACCAATAATTTTGCATTGTTGGCAACCCCATTTAATCCTTTGTTATTGTTACGGGTTGCTAATATAATTCCAGAAACATGTGTGCCATGAGATTCGCTTTCTTTATCTCCTATTACAAATCCGTTTCCGTATTTTGTGTCGTTAATATCTTCCGGATTATCGCCTACAATGGCTCTTCCGTCAAAATTGAAATCGTAGTTTTTATTATTCTTTTGGGTTTCATAATATTCTAAGTAAGCATCTTCATCCAAACCTCTTCCAAATAAACCCATCAAATCATTTACTTGTGTTTTTAGCGTTTGGTCTTCGGTATTGATTCCTTGTAAATCTTCCAATGTTAAGGTTTCTTTACCTAAGTGTTTTTTCACCGCCGCAAAATTTTCGCCTATTTGTTCCATACGAGCTAAAGTTTGAAAATGTCTTGAGGAAGAAGCTTTATAAGCTTCAAGATATTCTTGATATTTTTTAAAATCCGCTTTATCGGCCTCGCTTATATTTTCAATAGTTTTTCCTTCAAAACGCGGATTTAATTTGGCTACGATACGTGTAATTTCCAATTGTTCAGGAGCCGCATCACCATTTCCACCTAAAAAATTCCATCCGTGAATATCATCAACATAACCATTATTGTCATCGTCAATTCCATTTCCTGCAATTTCTTTAGTGTTTGTCCACAAAACATCTTTTAAATCTTCATGTTCAATATCAATTCCAGAATCGATAACGCCAACAACAACTGTTACTCCTTTTTTTCCTTCTAAAAACTTATAAGCTTTGTCTAGGCTCATTCCTGGAATGGTATCGGCAACCAAATCGGCATGTGCCCAATGGTTAAATTGTGCTTCGCCTATCTCGCCTTTTTTTTGTGAAATGGATACGTTGGTATCCATTGTTGGAACTGCCTTGTCTGTTATAGATTTTACAGAACCGCAACTCGCTAATGTGATTGTTGCCAATGCAACAACATACATAGATTTAAATGATCTCATTGTTTTTTATTGTTTAATTAAATACTTCGTTAAATGTATAGGTTTGGTTTAATCGCACACCTTTTTCAGTGTGTTTTACGGTACAAAGTTCATTGGTAGCATCATGCTCGAAAAACAAAAAATAATTATTGTCTGCAGCATTGTTTAAAAATTTCTCTTTTTCTTCCATTGTTAATAGCGGACGGGTGTCATATCCCATCACATACGGTAAGGGAATATGCCCTACAGTTGGTAACAAATCCGACACAAAAACAATGGTCTTTTCCTGATACTGAATGTGAGGAATCATGAGTTTATCGGTATGGCCGTTCGCAAACAATATATCAAACCCAAGTGGTGTGTTTTTGGTAAAATCGTCCGTTGGTAGATTCACGAAATTTAATTGCCCACTCTCTTCAATCGGATTGATATTTTCTGTTAAAAAGGAGGCCTTTTCTCTCGGATTTGGTTCCACAGCCCATTTCCAATGGTTTTTATTACTCCAATATTTGGCGTTTTTAAAAGCAGGTTCATAGCCGGTGCGTGTATTATTCCACTGAATGCTTCCGCCACAATGGTCGAAATGCAAATGGGTTAAAAAAACATCGGTAATGTCATCTCTGTGAAAACCATATTTTGCCAAAGAGGCGTCTAATGAGAAATTTCCAAAGAAATAATAATAACTAAAAAATTTATCTGTTTGTTTATTTCCGGTACCATTGTCGATTAAAATAAGACGGCCGCCATCTTCAATAAGCATACAGCGCAAGGCCATGTCAATTAAATTATTTTCGTCTGCGGGATTGGTGCGTTGCCAAATTACTTTAGGAACTACGCCAAACATAGCACCACCATCCAGTTTAAAGTTACCTGTTTCAATAGGATAAATTTTCATAAATAAAACTTTAACACAAATATACAAGAATTTATATTTAACAAGGTGTTAAAGAAAACAAAAAACCCAAGCAAGGTTGCTTGGGTTTTTTTGAGGCGTCTAGCGGATTCGAACCGCTGTACGAGGTTTTGCAGACCTCTGCCTAGCCACTCGGCCAAAACGCCATTATCGGATTGCAAATTTAGGAATTTTTTTTATTGTTTAACTGTTTAATCGTTTAATTGTTGAATATGACTTTTGAGACTTTGGACTTTGCAACCTTCAACTTTGAAACTATCGAACTTTTGACATTTCAACAGTTACCATCGCCACATTTCCGCCAATTGGCGGATTTCTTTTTGAAACAGAAACATCCGCTCTTTCAACCATAGGAATTTCCAAAAAAATTCGATCTAAAATGCGCTTCACAACAGTTTCCAGCAATTTGGAACGGATGGCCATTTCCTGTTTCACAATTTTGTTTAAATGAACGTAATCTACCGTATCTAAAAGGTTGTCGCTTTGTGCTGATGTGCTTAAATTAGCTTTTATTGAAACGTCTACACGATAATCGGAGCCAATTTTTCCTTCTTCAAGCAAACAACCATGATAGGCGTAAACTCTTATATTTTTTAACTTTATAATTCCCATTCTAACTTGTAAAAAAATCAAAAATATTGCTCAAAGCTTTGGTGGTGGATTTATAAAATTCTGTGTATTTGCAATTTTCGCAAGTAACTGAAGTGTATTTTTCAGTTTGAATATCAAATATTTTCGAAAAAATCCCTCCTGTAGCTCTCATTTCACCAATTATATAAGTTTTGTTGGCGCATTTCGGGCAAGTATAAACTAATGGTTTTGTATTCATTTATTATATATTTTATTTTTGTGATTGAATTTCTTCGCTGCTATTATTCTTCGGAATTATTTAAAACATCCTCATTTTTCAAGGAAACAAAAGCGAATATTGTAAACTATTCGATTTATAACCATAATATTATCCAAATATACTAATTAGCAAAGGGTTTTGTAGTTGCATTGCCAAAAAAAATCAATAATTTTGCATCTTATAATTTTCCTGTTATTATGAGTGAAGAAAAAAAATCGCTGAATTTTATTGAGCAAATTATTGAAGATGATTTGGCGAACGGTTTGGCAAAAGAAAAATTACGATTTAGATTTCCGCCAGAGCCAAACGGTTATTTGCATATTGGTCATGCGGCTTCTATTTGTTTAAATTTTGGATTGGGATTAAGGTACAATGCGCCGGTTAACCTGCGTTTTGACGACACCAATCCGGCAAAAGAAGAACAGGAATATGTTGATTCCATTAAATACGATGTGCAATGGCTGGGTTTTAAATGGGACAAAGAATTGTATTCTTCCGATTATTTTCAGCAATTATATGATTGGGCGATTCAGCTTATAAAAGAAGGAAAAGCGTATGTTGACAACCAATCTTCGGAACAAATGGCTTTGCAAAAAGGAACGCCAACCGAACCTGGAACTGACAGTCCGAACCGAAACAGGGCTGTTGAAGAAAGTTTAGCGCTGTTTTTAAAAATGAAAAATGGCGATTTTGAAGAAGGTTCTCACGTTTTGCGTGCAAAAATTGATATGAAACATGTGAATATGCATATGCGCGACCCAATTATGTATCGGATTTTAAAAAGACATCACCACAGAACGGAAAATGATTGGTGTATTTATCCGATGTACGACTGGACCCACGGTGAAAGTGATTATTTGGAGCAAATTTCACATTCTATTTGTACGTTGGAATTTAAAAGTCACCGGGATTTATACGACTGGTACGTTGACCAAGTTTATGATCCATCAAAATTGCGTCCGAAACAACGCGAATTTGCAAGAAGAAATTTAAGCTATACCGTCATGAGTAAGCGCAAATTGCTGCAATTGGTTGAAGAAGATATTGTTACAGGTTGGGATGATCCAAGAATGCCAACCATTTCGGGTTTGCGAAGAAGAGGTTACACACCGGCATCCATCAGAACTTTTAGTGAAACTGCAGGAATTTCCAAACGCGACAACGTAACCGATGTGGCTTTACTGGAACATTGCATTAAAGACGATTTAAACAAAACGGCACCACGCGTTATGGCAGTTTTAAATCCGATTAAATTGGTGATTACCAATTATCCTGAAGGAAAAGAAGAATGGTTATCGGCCGAAAACAACCAGGAGGATGAAAGCGCTGGTTTTAGAAAAGTGCCTTTTAGCAATGAAATTTATATTGAAAAAGAAGATTTTAAGGAAGAAGCCAATAAAAAATTCTTTAGACTTTCTATAGGCAAAGAAGTACGTTTAAAAAACGCTTATATTATTAAAGGGGAATCTGTTGTTAAAGATGAAAACGGCGAAATTACCGAAATTCACTGTACGTATGATACCGATAGTTTAAGCGGAAGCGGAACAGAAGCGAGCCAACGTAAAGTAAAAGGCACATTACACTGGGTTTCTATTAAACATGCCTTAAAAGCTGAAGTCAGGGTTTATGACAGATTGTTTACTGATGAAGCTCCAGACAGCCATAAAGACAAAGATTTTAAAAACTTTTTAAATCCCGATTCTTTAACGGTTCTTGAAGCTTTTGTTGAACCAAGTTTAAAAGGAGTTAAGATTTTGGAGCGATTCCAATTTCAACGTTTGGGCTATTTTTGTGTTGATAAAGATACCACTTCAACCCATTTGGTATTTAACAGAACAGTGCCGCTAAGAGACAGTTGGGCAAAAATGAGCGATTAAGGTTTACGAAATTATATTAAAACAAAAAGCGCCTTGAAATAGGAGGCCTTTTTGTTTGTTTTTTACATGCTAACCAAGCATAGTAATCACTTTTATGTTTAACTTATTTATTTTTCCTTAAAGTTTAATCGACAATTCTAAATGTCCGTCCAAACCTAATTCAACGATTTTTTGCAAAGTTGAAAACCTAGCTTCTTTAATATTATTCTCAATTTTAGAAATATATGATTTTGTAGTTCCTGCTTTTTTAGCAAGCTCTTCTTGAGTCAAACCTTTTTGAATTCTAGCATTGTGAATCATCGCGCCAATTTTAAAGTTTTCATAACCACTGTCAAGTTCATCACGTTTCGCTGATCCAATTTTTCCGTAATGCTTGTCTTTAAATTGGTCAAGTGTTTTGATGTTGTTATTTTTCGTTTTCATAATCTTGTTTAATTTTAAGTGCTTTTTCGATTTCCTTTTTAGGTGTTTTTTGTGTTTTTTTTGAAATCCGTTTGCTAAAATTATTAATTGTCCTTCATCAAAAAAGCAATAGATTCTGAAAATATCACTTCCTTGCTGAATTCTAATTTCAAAAAGCCCCGCCGTACTCTCAATATGTTTCAAATATATTTCGGGAATTCTTTTAATTCTTCTGTTAATGTTAAGGTCCAAATAATTTTTGTTTTGACTTTTTCACGTTGCTTCACAAAGAATTCTTCAAAGTAATCTTTGTGAAAAATTATTGTTCGTATCTTTTTCATAATACAAATATACAAAAGTTGCACCAAAGTGAAACTTAACGGCTATGATTTTTTCATGGATTTTAGTTTTCTGCTATGAAACCAAGCAAAAAAAATAACGATGATTCCCCGTGTTGGTATTTGGTTCTTATTTCAAAACAAAGTTTAAGTTTAGAAAAATTGGAGTGTTAATGTAAAAAAAGTATTCTGAAAATTCTTCTTAATTAATCTTGATAGTTTTCATAATCGCTTCCAATTCAAACATATAATCGCGTTTGTTCATGGAAGGCGCATAAGTTAAACCTTCAACCACCACCAATCTGTTTTTTGCTTTGTCAATTATGGAGTAGCTTAAAAAAGGTCCAGCCATATAAAGACCTTTCACTTCCCATTTTCCTTTGGCTTCAAGCGCATTTTTTCCATCTAGTTTTACGTCAAAAATATGTGGCGTATAGGCTTCTTCAGTAATCATATACGACCCTTCAATTTCTCCGGGAATGTACTTTTTACCAATAGTATCTCTGATGGCAACCAGGTTATTTCCGTTTTCATCGTCAATGGTTTTTATAGGAACCGTGTAGGAAAATAATTCCATGCTATTTCCACCATCCAAACGCATACGGTACCAAACAAAATCTCCTGTATCGTCAACTTTACTAAAGGTTTTTGGAATTTTTATAGAATAACCGTTTTTGCTAAAGGTCGCTATTTTTGTAGGATCCCAGTAATTTTTATAAATTGAGCGTTGCACCGTAAGCAAGTCTGCATTCTTGAATTCAGAAATCAGTGCTTTTCCATTTTTTTGAATTTCAAGGATCAGCCCTGCTTTATCTTTGCCAGTAATGGTAATTATTTTTTGGGGCGATGCATATACATCTGTAACCGCCGTGAAAGCATTTTTATCTGCAATTCCAATATTTAAAATACTTCTGCTGGCTTTAAACATAGTCCCAAAGCTTTCCGGCGGAACTTGCGTCACTTCAAATTGCGCTTCTGGCTGTGGCAAACCTAAAACAGGTTCAGCAATAATTTTTCGCAATTCATCGCCAATTTCACCTTGCCATTCACTATTTTTCATAACAATAAGCAAATTATTCATTCTGCCGTTTGCTTCTTTCAATGTTTTTTGATTGCCTCCTGTATCACAGGAAATCAGCAATGAAATAAGTGCTAAAAATAATCCGATTTTTTTCATTAATTAAATATTTTCAATTTGATTCCTGGTTTCAGACTTTTTACACTCCAAATATTGTTCCATTCTTTTATGTTTTGTACAGAAACATTTGAATATCTTTTTGCAATAGACCAAAGTGAATCTCCCAATTTCACAATATAATAAGTATCTTCCCCTTTATCCTTTTTTGTTGAAGTCGTTTTTGAAGAAACAACCGGGTGTGCATTTTTTGGATAAATCACCAATTTCTGCCCTATTTGCAATCTTGTACTTTTTAAATTATTCCAACGTTTTAAGCTGCTTTCTGCCACCCCATGTTTGGCCGCAATCTTTCCTAAATATTCACCACTTTTCACTTTATGCGTAATCCTAGAACTCATTTCTATAAATTCCGGAATTGGCTTTTCCTGTTTTGCATCTTCTATATCTGCATAAGCATAGATCAATTGCTCGTTACTAACGAAATTTCCAATATCTTTTATGGGCAATGTAAGCGTGTAATTTTTGTCTTTTATATAGGGTATAATATCCAATTTATATTGAGGATTCAAAAATTTCAGGACTTCAATATCAACGTTTAAGGTTTCATTAATTTGCCCAAAAGTCAGTTGCCTTTTAACCTGGACAGTATCTGTTGCGTAATAGGACATTGCATTTTCCTTTGATTTTAAATTGTGATCATTCGCAAATTCAAAAATATATAAGGTAGCAAAAAATGCGGGTACATATGCGGCAGTTTCTCGAGGTAAATATTTCCGTATATTCCAATAATTGGTACTTCCTCCAGATCGCCTAATGGCCTTCGAAACATTTCCGGGTCCCGAGTTGTACGCTGCCAATGCCAAACTCCAATCGCCGTACATTTGATATAAATTTTCTAAATACATGCAAGCTGCCTCCGTAGCTCTGTAAGGGTCCGAACGTTCGTCTATATAAGAACTCACCTCTAAATTGTATAACTTTCCTGTTTGATACATGAATTGCCACAAACCCGTTGCACCCATACGTGAACGTGCATTTGGATTTAAAGCCGACTCCACAACCGCCAAATACTTTAATTCCAAAGGAATATTATATTTCGCCAAATGCTCCTCAAACATGGGGAAAAAATAGCGTGCTCTTTCCATAATAGTAGAAAGCGAAGATTTTCTTTTTTGTAAATAGGATCTTATTACTTGCTCTAAATGAGGGTTGTATTCAATTTTAAAGGGTGTTTTACTGTTTAAATATTTCAAACGCTCCTTTAATAAATTGGTTGATAAATCTTCAAGATCCGTAACCAATATTTCATCATCTTCCAAAACATACTGCGTGGTATCATACAAAGGCGATTTCACCAATTCATTCATCCACAAACTATCAATTAGCATGGCATCTGAATGAATTTGAAGCACTAAAGAATCTGGATTTTTAAAAAATAATAATGCACTGTCTGATAAAAATTCTTTTGTATTTTCGTTTTTATCAGGTTCTGAAGCCTCTGATTTCGTTTGTGAAAACCCAAAACCAAAAAATAATAAAAACGCAATATATATTAAATTTTTCATAGGAGATTAGTTGTTTAAAAGTTTTGAAATTTCATCTAAATTAGGTGCCAGAATAATTTCAATTCTTCTATTTTTTGCTTTTCCTTCAGCAGTTGCATTTGAACCAACCATCACATATTCACTTCTCCCTGCTGCTGTAATTTGCGTTGGGTTTACGCCTTTGTTTTGTAAAATTCTAACAATTGCTGTTGCACGTTTGACCGATAAATCCCAGTTGTCAATTAGGGTTGCTCCCGTGTATGGAACATTATCTGTGTGGCCTTCAATAAGCACATTGATGTCAGGATTTTTTGACAAAACACTTGCCAACTGTTCTACGGCATTTTTTCCTTCACTTCCAACGGCCCAACTTCCAGAGTCAAACAGCAATTTATTCTCCATGGATACATAAATTTTTCCGTTTTTCTGAACTACGGTCAATCCTTTTCCTTCAAAATTAAGCAATGCACTGGATATGGCATTTTTTAACTGTTGCATTTGGGCTTCTTTTGCATTAATTAAACCTTGAAGTTCATTAATTTGGTTAGAACGTTCTGCCAATTCACTTTGAAGTTTTTCCAAACGGGCACTTTCAAGAGCCAATTTTCTTTCTTTCTCTTCCAATTGCAATAATAATTCCTGATTTTTTTGTGATTGCTCGGCCAGTTTTTTTGAACTTTGGCTTGAAAGTGCGTTATACGATTCGTCTAAATTCTTATGTCTATTTTGAAGAGAAATGAACTCGGTATCCAATATTTCCTTTTGGGTTTTGAGCGCGTCATAATCACTGTTAAGCTTTTCCAAATTGGCTTCCAACGTTTTTTTCGCAGTTAATAAATTATCTTTTTCTTCAATCAATGCTGAATTTGAAGAACGTAAGTTATTGAATTTCGTTTCTAATTCCTGATATACTTTTTTTGATACACACGAGTTTAACGTGATTGCTATAATGAATAGAATTGCTGTTTTTTTTAACATTGTACTGCTTTTATTTATTTTAATTATTCAATTTCAACTACGATGGGGCAATGGTCGGAATGTTTTGCCTCCGGTAAAATATAGGCTCTTTTAATCCTGTCTTTCATTTCATCGCTTACCATATGGTAATCTATGCGCCAGCCTTTATTGTTGTTTCTGGCATTTGCCCTGTAACTCCACCAACTGTAATGATGCGGTTCTTTGTTTAAATGTCGAAACGAATCAACAAAACCACTGTCTATAAAATTCCCCAGCCAGTCACGCTCAACGGGTAAAAACCCGGAGGTATTTTTATTCTGAACCGGATTATGAATGTCAATTTCTGTATGGCAAATATTGTAATCGCCACAAATAATAATATTGGAAAGTTCTTTTTTGAGGTTGTTTACATAGTCAATAAATTGATCCATATAAGTAAGTTTGAACCCCAATCGGTCATCATTGGTTCCCGAAGGTAAATACAAGCTCATTATTGAGACATTTCCAAAATCTATACGTAAATTCCTTCCTTCATAGTCCATTGCGGCAATTCCAGTACCGTATACTACTTTGTCGGGTCTTGTTTTTGATAAAATTGCTACGCCGCTATAGCCCTTTTTTTCTGCTGAAAACCAATAATGATAATTATAGCCGGCATTTTCAAACAAACTTAAATCTAACTGTTCTTTATGCGCTTTTATTTCCTGCAAACAAATGACATCGGGATTCGCAGCTTCTAACCACTCAATAAATCCCTTGTTTAATGCGGCTCTGATTCCGTTGACGTTGTATGATATTATTTTCATTAAGCCTTTATTATTTATAAAAAGGAAAGCATCACCTTAGCTTTTTTATTAAAATTTCATTTCAGGAATTTCTCCTTCAACAATTAGGGTTCCTTTTGTAGCTGCTACAATTTCTTCAACCGAAACTCCAGGAGCTCTTTCTATAAGATAAAATGCGTTGTTTTTAATTTCTAGTACGGCCAAATTTGTGACTACTTTTTTAACACAATTTACACCTGTTAATGGTAAATTGCAGCTTTTTAATAATTTCGATTCACCCCCTCTGTCAGTATGCATCATTGCAACAATAATATTTTCTGCAGACGCCACTAAGTCCATTGCCCCTCCCATACCTTTTACCATTTTACCTGGAATTTTCCAGTTTGCGATATCTCCATTTTGAGAAACTTCCATGGCCCCTAAAACAGTTAACTGAACATGTTGTCCACGAATCATAGCAAAACTCGTTGCTGAATCAAACAAAGAACCGCCCTTTAAAATAGTGACCGTTTGTTTTCCTGCATTAATTAAATCGGCATCTTCTTCTCCTTCTATTGGGAATGGCCCCATACCCAGCATTCCGTTTTCAGACTGAAAAACAACATCTATGTTTTTAGGAATATAGTTAGCTACCAAGGTTGGAATTCCAATTCCTAAATTCACATACCATTTATCTTGTAATTCTTGAGCTATTCTTTGCGCTATTTCTTGTTTTGATAAAGCCATTGTTTAAGATTTTGGAGTTACGGTGCGTTGTTCTATTCGCTTCTCATATTCTGTTCCTTGAAAAATTCGTTGTACAAAAATACCTGAAGTATGAATTTGATTTGGATCTAATTCTCCGGCTTCAACCAATTCTTCAACTTCAGCAACTGTTATTTTACCAGCCATAGCCATCATTGGATTAAAATTACGCGCAGTTCCTTTAAAAATAAGATTTCCCGCAGTATCTCCTTTCCAAGCTTTAACAAATGCAAATTGGGAATTAAAAGCCTGTTCCAATACATACATTTTACCATTAAATTTTCTGGTTTCCTTTCCTTCTGCAACTTCTGTACCGTAACCTGCAGGGGTATAAAATGCAGCAATTCCTGCTCCAGTAGCTCTACATCTCTCGGCCAAAGTTCCTTGTGGTATTAATTCTACCTCTAACTCTCCTGAAAGCATTTGACGTTCAAATTCTTCATTTTCACCAACATAAGAAGAAACCATTTTTTTAATTTGTCGTTTTTTTAATAAAAGCCCCAAACCAAAATCATCAACTCCGGCATTGTTAGAAATACATGTTAAATTATTGATATCCAATCTCACTAATTCTAAAATACAGTTTTCAGGAATTCCACATAAACCGAATCCACCAAGCATAAAGGTCATGCCGCTTTCTACGCCTTGTAAAGCATCTTGCGCGTTTTTCACTACTTTGTTTATCATAATTAATCTTTTAAAATTCGGGATCCTCTTCTATT
Organism: Flavobacteriaceae bacterium; assembly: GCA_016649745.1. Taxonomy (GTDB): domain Bacteria; phylum Bacteroidota; class Bacteroidia; order Flavobacteriales; family Flavobacteriaceae; genus Lutibacter. Next base: position 12,101 of record JAENXD010000080.1, read on the forward strand.
TTTATTTCAGAGGTATTGCTATCGCTTTTTTGTTTTCTGCAATCTATTTCTATGGTTAATTCTTCGGGCCTTTCAAAAGCTTCTTTGCTAACATTCAAAGTGGGGTCTGCATACAATTTTTTATAATACAGCCCCCAAATTGGCAAAGCCATGGTGGCGCCTTGTCCTTTGCTGAGCCCCGCAAAATGAACAGCCCTGTCTTCACCGCCAACCCAAACACCGGTTGCCAGGTTAGGTACAATGCCCATAAACCAACCATCAGACTGGTTTTGGGTGGTTCCTGTTTTTCCTGCAATTGGGTTTGTGAATTCGTACGGATAACCGGTTACCATATCATCAGCATATTTTGCTCCTCTGGTTCGCAGGCGAATACCTGAACCCGACTCAGTTACGCCTTCCAGTAAATTGGTAATCACATAGGCTGACTCCTCACTTAAAGCTTCTTTGGAATTTGGCATAAATTGTTCCAACAACATTCCGTTTTTATCTTCTATTCTCAACACCATCATAGGCTCTATCCTTAAACCCTTATTTGCAAAAGTTGAATAGGCGCCAACCATTTCATACAATGATAAATCCACAGAACCGAGCGCTATTGCAGGCACTTCAGGAATTTCACTTTCTATTCCAACACTATGAGCCAAATTAACCACCGTTTTAGGATGCACCATATCAATTAATTTTGCGGTAATAACGTTTACAGAACCTGCCAATGCCTGTTTTAACGTTAATTCCCCACCATATTTATTATCCGAATTTTGTGGTGTCCAATCTTTGGGCATATCATATTTTTCTTTCAAAATAGTGTACGGTGTATTGGGTAATTTATAACATGGCGATAATTTCAACTGATTAATTGCCGCAGCATAAACAAAAGGCTTAAAGGTAGAACCTACCTGACGTTTTTGTTGTTTAACCGCATCATATTGAAAGTGCTTGTAATTTATGCCGCCAACCCAAGCTTTTACATGGCCTGTTTGTGGCTCAATCGACATTAATCCAGACCGCAAAAAGTGTTTGTAATAGCGAATGGAATCATATGGAGACATAATGGTATCTATGTCACCTTTGTAGGAAAATACACTCATGTTTGTTTTTTCCTGAAAAGAAGCTTTAATTTCATTTTCTGAGGCTCCATTCGATTTCATGCGAATCCAACGGTTAGAACGTTTCATAGCCTGCCCCATGGTAGCAGCAACCTGGTCTTTATCCAAATCATAAAATGGCGCTGTTTTGTTGCGTTTCTGTTCTTTATTAAATACGCGTTGCAAATTTGACAAGTGTTCTTTCACTGCTTCTTCGGCATATTTTTGCATACGTGAATCTATGGTAACGTAAATTTTGAGCCCATCCCGGTGCAAGTTGTAGTCTGTGCCGTCGGGTTTTGGATTGTTTTTTATCCAGGTTTTCATGTAATCTCTCAAGTATTCCCTAAAATAAGTTGCGGAACCATCGCTATGACCTTCTTTATTTACATTTAAGTTTAAAGGTGTTTTTTGCAATGAATCTCTTTGCTTTTCCGAAATAAAATCATTTTTAAACATTTGATTCAACACCACGTTTCGGCGGTCTCTCACCAATTCCGTTCTTTTTAGCGGATTAAAATAAGAGGCGTTTTTAAGCATTCCCACCAACATTGCAGATTCCGGTATTTTTAAATCGATTGGTTCTTTGCCAAAATAAATTCGAGATGCCGAACGAATTCCCACCGCTAAATTCAAATAATCATACTTGTTTAAGTACATGGTTAAAATTTCCTGTTTTGTATATTGGCGTTCTAACTGAATTGCGATTACATATTCCTTTACTTTTTGAAGAATCCTTTCCACAATATTTCTTGAACCTTCTCCGTGAAACAAAAGTTTGGCCAATTGCTGTGTTATGGTACTTCCGCCTCCTTCACTTCCCAACATCACAACAGCGCGTATGGAGGCTCTAAAATCGATTCCCGAATGGTCATAAAAACGTTCGTCTTCCGTAGCAACCAAAGCGTTTATCAAATTTTCGGGTAAATCTTTATATTTTACGGGAGTTCTATTTTCATAGGCATACTTTCCCAATGTTTTTCCATC
>JAENXD010000066.1 GCA_016649745.1 Flavobacteriaceae bacterium
CGAACCGATAAATAGGTAATTAAATGGTGTTTTTCCAGCAGTTCAATTGCTATTTCCCGTTGATTTTTTCCGTAAAAATTAAGCGTCCCCTTATCGGTGCCCATTCTGGTGCTCTTTCCACCCGCCAAAACCAAGCCTTGAATTGGCGCCATTTTTTCTTTGATTAAATTTTCAATATGTTTCGAAATTTTATCAATTTCGCCGATTTTATAACACAAAATATTTTTTATCTGCGGATGCTTTTCTTCCAAAAAATCGAAATATTTGGAATCATCCGTTAATTTAATGACAAATTGAATGTTGTTTAGCTGATTCAGTCTTTTTAGAACCGATGCCTCTTTTTCATTGTCTAAAATTAAAATTTGCTTAGTACCTTCATAATGATTTCCATTAATAAATACGAAATCATATTGCGAAAATTGAATGCGCTGATTAAATTTATTTACTGCAGAATTGATGAGAATAGCGGCACTTCCTTTTGAATGAAAGGTGTATTTTTGTAAAAAATGCGACTCCACATTATCATTATGAGAGGCATCAAAATAAGCCAATTTATAGCTTGTCAATTTTTCAGCTACCTGATTCACTAAATTTGAAATCACATCGCATTTTGAACCAACTATTGAAATTTCATTTGGCGCAAAATTGTCGTTGTCCCTTAATTTAAGTTTTGCGTGTTTTTGATGTTTATTCATTTTTTATGTCGCTTTTTCCACCTGATTTCTTCAATAATTTCACTTCTTTAATCACCATTTTTTGTGAAATGGATTTACACATGTCGTACACCGTTAATGCAGCAATAGTCGCACCAGTTAATGCTTCCATTTCCACACCGGTTTTTCCTTCCATAGAAACCGTGCATAAAATTTCTATTTGCTCGTTGTCTAAAATTTCAATATCAATATCAACGCCATTAATTAATAACGGATGACACATTGGAATCAGTTCCGATGTTTTTTTAACCGCTTGAATTCCTGCGATAATGGCAGTTTGGAAAACAGGTCCTTTTTTGGTAATCAACTCTTTGTCGTCAAAATGAGCAATAATTTCTGAACCTAAAAACATGATGGCTTTTGCGGTTGCAGCCCTGTTGGTTATTTTTTTATCGCCAACATTTACCATTTTTGGCTGGTTTTTTTTGTTGATATGACTGAATTTTTCTTTCATAATAACAGATTGCTTCACTGCGTTCGCAAGGACGGTTTACTATCGATAAATGATTACAGGAAAAACTTCTCCTTTGGTAAAATTACTGCGATTATCCGGCAATTCCAAAAAAGCATCGGCATCTGCTAAATTGGCCAAATCGCCAGATCCTTTTCCAGAAATTGGCGTTGCCCACAATTCACCACCAATCTGATTTAATTTTACCTGCAAAAAATAAGTCATTTCAGGTTTAAAATAAAAATCTTCGCTTAAAATTGCCTGTTGTTTATTTTCAAAATTCAACCCAACAGATTTATAATACCAAGGATAAAAATATTTTATGCAATTTACAAAAGTTGACACCGGATTTCCCGGGAAAGCAAATACTGTACTTCGGCTGCGCTCAGCAACCTTCGTCCCCAAAATATTTTCATGATTCTTTTTGCCAAACCAAAATGGTTTTCCCGGACGTTGTTTTACTTGGTGAAAAAGTTTTTTCACACCCAATTCATCTAACACTTCAGGAATAAAGTCGAATTTCCCTTTAGAAACAGCGCCACTAAAAATCAGCACATCGTAATTATTCAATAACGATTCAATTTTGGTTAAAAGCACTTCTTTATCGTCCAAAATATGCCGTGTTTCTGCTTTTATATGAAGTTTTTCCAATAAGGAGACCATGGTAAAAACATTGCTTCTTCTAATTTGATAATCCGCTGGGTTTTCAGCAACTTCAACCAATTCATTACCCGTTGAAACGATCATCACTTTTGGTTGTTTGGCTACTTTTACGATGGATTTTCCAACAATGGCAAAAACGCCAATCTCGGCAGCAGAAATGAGTGCGTTTTCTTTTACCAATAAATCGCCTTGCTTTTTATCGGTTCCTTTTAAATGAATATTTTGAAAACTTTTTACAGTGGCTAAATTTATGGTTGCGATTCCGTTTTCAATGGTCAATAATTCATATTGAATTACGGCATTCGTGTTTTTTGGAAGCACGGCGCCTGTCATTGCTTCCATACAATTGGAAACATTCTGCAGCGTTAATTGCGGACTTCCCGCAGCTTGAATTCCTTCAATTTTAAATGAGCGTTGTCCTTTATTAAATGCTTCCGCAGCAATGGCTATTCCATCCATACTTACCCTGTCAAATGGCGGAAAATCGCGATCGGCATAAATATTTTCTTTTAAAATAAGACCCAAAGAATTGATAAAATCAACTTCTTCATTCCCGAAATTTTCAGAATTATTTACAACGATTTCTAATGCTTTGTTTACTGTGATTAAGTTCATAATTATTTTAAAAGAAGATTGTCTATTTAATCTTGAAATTGCTATTCTGAAATTGCCAACAAGCTTATTTCAGGTTCTCATCATAATTAATAATCAGTTCGATGAGATTCTGAAATAAATTCAGAATGACGAGCTTTCGAGCAATTTTAAAATTATACATTATTAATTGTCAATTAATTTACCCGCCAATAGTGGACATGCTTTCCGAAACTACGTTTCCTCGGGCTGCTTCAGCAATAAATCCGTTTTCGGGTTTGTGATGAACTGTCGTGATAAATAAATTTTTTAATTCATCATCACTCGCGCCATTTCTTATAAAATCTCTTACGTTAAAAACGCCGCCATCAAACAAACAGTTTTTAAACAAGCCAGTGGCTGTAATTCGAATACGGTCACAATCGCTACAAATAGTTCTCGTAAATGCTGGGATAATTCCAAAAGTTCCTCGATAATTTGGAATGCGATAATTTATTGAGGTTGAAGATTTTTTCGATAAAACAGGTTCTATTTCCGCATACTGATTTTTTATGTGATTCAATATTTTTTTGAAGTTCCAAACTTCCTGCATCAATCTTTGCCCTTTTCCATTAAAAGGCATCTCTTCAATAAAACGAACTGCGATGTCCTTGTTTTTGGTAAGTTCAATAAAATCGATAATTTCATCAGTATTTACACCAGACTGTACAACTACATTTAATTTTAAATTTAGTTTGCTTTTTTCGAGCTTTTCAAAAGTATCATAAACACTGTCAAAAACATTTCTTCGGGTAATTTTTTCGAATTTTTCCTTCTGAAGACTGTCAATACTCAAATTAATGGAATTGATTTTATAATCTTCTAATTTATCAATATGGTTTGAAATTAAGGCTCCGTTGGTGGTGATGTTAATTTCTTCTAATTTATCATTGAAGGAAAGTGATTCCAAAAAATTCACAAAGTCTTTTCTCACAAAAGGTTCGCCACCGGTAAGGCGAACTTTATTAACGCCCAATTCAGAAAGCACCCGAGTAATTCTATACATTTCTTTATAGGAAAGCAGTTCTTTTCTGTCTACAATGTCAATTCCGTGAGCTGGCATGCAGTATTGGCAACGCAAATTGCAACGATCGGTGACCGCCAATCGCAAATACGTTATTTTTCTGCCGAATTTATCTCTTAACTCCAAAATATATTATTAAATGTTTTAATTCTTGCAAAGATATAACATTTAGCACAACTGATTTAAGTAATAAAAACCAGCCTAATTGTTATATCCTTTCTATAAACACAATTGGTTGTTATTTCAATATTGTTGAAAGCCTTCTTTATGAACTTATTTTTAGTAAGCAATAATAAACTATACAAAAAATATGATTATTCGTCTGGAAAAGATCTGGTTTTTTTATTTAATTAATATTTGATTTATTCCAATAATAAAATTTAAACAACATTTTTATTTTGCCTAAAATCTAAATGTGCGAAGTTTATTTTTACATATTTCACACCTCACAATTCTCCAAAACTAGGTATTTAGATAACCATTTACTCTTTTTAACCGTAAGAAATAATTGAGGCATCATAATTTCTATACTTCTTTCTTTTAACACCAGAGAACTTCTATTTAAGCAAAGTAACTTGTTCTTTTCTGTTGGGAAATGTTCAGCTTCAACAAAAATAGAAAGAGCAGGTTTAATATATTTGGTAATACTTGCTGATTCACAAATAAAAAACACACTTTCGTCATGTAAGTTATAAACGTATAAAAAGGCATTTAAAAGATTGGCATCATCACATTCGATATAATATGAATTTTTGGCGCCGGCTTTTAAATACCTTCCGCTGTCTTTAGAGGTAAAATTTAGTTCTTTATAAATTGTGTAATTAGTTGATTTAAAAATTATTTTAAGTTCAACTTTATCACTTTCACTATGCTTAAATTTTGAAATTTTTATGGCTATAATATCATTGTTTTTTGCAAAGTGAGAAATGATAGATTCTCCTAAAAAGGTTTTACCAACATTTCTTCCTGCTCCACAAATACTAATTACATTATTATAGTTTCTAAAACTGCGCATTTACTATGGCTTATTCTGATATTTTTTCTTGAGTTTTCTCAATATCCTTGGTGGCATTTTTAAATTCTTTCATTCCTTGACCAAGACCTTTCATAAGTTCCGGAATTTTTTTACCACCAAATAATAATAAAACCGCTACTAAAATTACGATAACTTGTGGCGCACCTACCATTCCTAAAAAAATATTTAATGTATACATATCTCTTTTGTTTTAAATTAATATTTTTTTAACAGCCAAAATCATTGGCGAACAATTCTATAACATTTATTTGTTCATCATAAATATGAAGTTTCTCGCGAATTAACTTGTCGCGCCAACTCCAATAACTATCCATACCTCCTTTAAGATTATAAACAGTCATTCCTTTTTGTGATAAAAATTCACCCAATTTTCTACTTCTAACTCCTGTTTTCGAAAGCAAAACTATGGATTTGTCTTTTGGCAATAAATTAGGATTTTTATAAATTACGCTATCTTCCAAATGTTTATAACCTTCAATTAATTTACAAGCGCGAATAGTTGTATCTGCTTTTCTAACATCAATTACAAAGGCATTTTTATCATATTTAAGCATTTTTAATAATTGTTCTGCAGAAATTTCAATTAAAGCCCCTGTTTTATTGTTCGAATCCAATTCGATTTTTGGCGTTTTATCTTTCATTACTTTTATCTCTTTTTTGCAAGAGGTTATCATTAAACAAAACAAAAATATTAAACCAAAATTTTTAAAATATTTCATACTAAAAAAAATTATAAAGGCTTTCATACCAATTAAACATTTAAATATCGCATAAAATTCGTTTCTTTTTAGCTCATTTGTCGTTATAAAATGAAACCGTAGCTTAGGCTATGCTTAGACCAGCCTGCCGACCGGCAGGTTTTATTTCTAAACTGAACTAAAAATAATTCAAATTTTTAATACAACATCTACCTTCGGCTATACTTCGGCTGCGCTCAGTAAACACGCTCAGGGTAAAAAAAATTCAATTGGTATAAGATATAAAAATTCTTAAAGCCTTTATTTATATAAAAACCAACTAAACTTTCTTAATTACAACTTTTGTATTATAAAAAGAAGCACTTGCTCCAATAGGATCTGTTAAACACATGTTATTCACAGATTTATCTAAAGCCATAATAGGATTTGGACAAGCGGAATCTTTCCTTCTTGCATCTCCTTTAATAGTTTCTCCATCAATTACAACATCTGTTGAACCATAAGCCCAGTGACCAAAATGCCAAGACATAGTAACGACGCCAGGACGAATACCTTGAATCACTCTAACTCTTGATTTTACCTGAATTTTAGTACCATTTTTCAAATCGATGATTCCTTCTGGATTAGAATCTGAATGTAAGGTAACCCAATCATTATCTTCTAACCCTCTACTGTCTGCATCCACTTTATTGATATACAATACATTTTCCGGATCTAACGATAACTGTGTCCAATAATTACCAATGGTACGAGACTGCCCCCCAAATACTTCTTTAAAAGTACTCATTATCAATTCATCATCTTTTACGGTTTCAAATCCTGTAGGAGTTCCATCCATTTGCTTTATAACTTCGTAAGCACCAATACCCGAATAATTAATTCCTGATACAGCGTTTTTACTTTTAGCCACATTCTCTTGGAAGAATTTTAAGAATCCTTTTAATTGAGCATCACTGTAAGGTGCTTTTGAATCTGCGTGGGCATAATCATTAAACATTCCACCTCTATTTAGTATATAAACCACTTTTCTGAATAATGATTCATCACCACCAACTGCTTTTCTAAAACGGTCCATATTTACATATTCTTTAGGAAAATGTCTTCTAGCGGTTTCAAAAATTTTCAATTCTCCGTCGGTAGCTTCTTTTGCATTGCCTTCTGCTGCTATATTTGCAACAAATTTTAAATACCAATCTTCAGAACGGGTTAAAGATAATCCATTATCAAATGCGTTTTCTCCAAAACCTGAAAGACCTAGTTTATCAGCCATCGCAATATATACCGCTTCTAAATTAATAGGCATTTTTTCTCCATTAATATCAACCATTTCTGTAATTGATGGTACAATTGGTTGGCGCACTTTACTTGCTTTTTGAGCAACATCTGGTGTGGTATGTGGTGTTCCCCAACGCTCCATATAGGTAGTGTCAGGAAAAATATAATCAGCAAACATTGAAGATTCTCCAATCACAATATCAGAAGCAATAAATAATGGTAGCTTTTTAGGGTCACTTACATATTCAATGGCAACATTACCACCTGGAGAAGATAATAATGGTGTGCCTTTATGTAAGAATAAGAAATCTATGCCGTAAGGATATTTGTCTTCACCAGAAGCTAAAATTTCTTGATAAACATTCCCTGAATGAGGATACCAATTACGTTTAGCCGGATACCCATTTTCTCTAAATAATGAATAATCTTCATATTTAGATTTCTCACGAGTAATAGGAGGTCCAAAAGCCGTTAATTTATTAGGATGATTTTCTGAGGCAAAGTTGTAAACGCCATGTTTGCTGCCGTCTTCGTGCCAGTGACCACCGCCAATTTGCATACCGCCTAACCAATCAGTATTACCAATTAACATATTTAAGTATATAATTGCAACACCATTATAATAGCCGTTGGTATGTTGTACAGCACCTCGATACATATCAATAGCAGATTTTTTTCCGTGAGAGGTAAATTCTTTTGCTATTTCAGTAATTTGATTTACTTTAATTCCACTAATACCAGCCCATTGTCCAAGTGTTTTGCTCATAGCTTCATCAACTATCAATTGGAAAGAAGATTTAACTTCAATACCTTTAATAATAGTACTTGTTAAAAGATCACCATGAATTGCTTTTTCATTTAGAATATCTAATTTAACAGGTTTACCATCAACCATAGTTACAAAATCAGTATTTGAACCTAGCCCTATTTCATCAGCTCTTAAGAAAGAAGTTGGTTTCCCATTTTCAATTTTTACTAATAACGTAGCATCTGAAATAGTAGTTTCGCCAGTTTCTTTGGCGGCAGCATAATTACTATTGGTTAAAGCAGTTCTGTCAAAACGTTCGTTTTCAATAATCCAACGAATCATACCCCAAGCAAAAGCAGCATCCGTACCAGGTTTAATTGGTACCCACCAATGCGCTTTGGCTGCTGTTTGAGACATCCGTGGATCTATAACAGCAAGTTTTAAATTACGATCTACCAACCCATCGGTAACTTTTTGTGCCATAGATGTTTTACCAAAATTGGCTTCAAAAGCACCAGTGCCAAAGAAAATTACAAATTCTGAATTTAAAATATCGGGTTTTAGATGTTCTTTTCCACCAGTCCATTTTCCTTTGCCATCTTCTACCACCCATTGATTGGTAACTTCTATATAAGCAATATGGTGAGATTGTTCGCAAATAGTAGTATGTTCAAAAAAATTGTTTGAACCCATTGCGCCAAGGGCAAAACGTTTACCTAATTCTTTACGACCATGTTCAATACGCCCGCACATCATGATAAACTTGTTGTTTATAGGACCTAAATCTGGCTGATTAGGGTCAATTAATTTATCGAGATTGTCAGCATGTTTTGCTTTAAACTCTTCTAAAGTCATTTTTCCTTTACCGAAAGCCTTAGCATCTGCAGCCATTTCCTTAGCTACTTTTGGGTCTCTTAATACAATAATATCCTTTAGCCCTTTTACATTGCCTTCACCAAATAAATCACCTCCATTTACTAATTCATCTACAGCTTTGTGAAAATCAATAGTTTCCCACTGATTAGAACCACGTTTACCTGCACGTTTTAGTACTTTTCTGATACGATAAGGATCATATAAAGTTTGAACACCTGCCTGCCCTTTTGGGCAAACTTTACCCTCAACATCGGCCGCAACATCTATTTGAGTTTTATAGTCAATATGAGGTAGCATTGTTTGTGGTCCATAAGGATTTCCGTCAATTTTACCTAATATTCCATTATAAACTTTACCCTTAATACTACAAGCATTATGGCATTGTAAACACGCAGAATATATAATATTTTCTGGTTTTTGAAGTTCATACATGAACTTTTTTCTTTCCTCTTCAGTCATAGAAGCCAAGGCGCTAAAACCTGTTAGAGAAGTAGCTGCAACTCCTAAAAGAGCAGCGTTTTTTAGGAATGATCTACGTGATGCTATATTATCAATTTTGTTTTTCATAATTTAAGTTTTTAGGCTTTAACAGCTTTATTTTCTTTTGTTAATTTAAAATATCTATTTCCTAAATAAAATAAACCAATACCAAATGCCACGATAAATATAGCCACTAGCCATTCCATCATACTAGGAAAATAGCTATGTGCTAAACGTGGGTGAATATATGCTTGTGCTTGTCCGGTAATCTTCTCAGCTACTAAGCCAGGAATTACTATATTTAATCGAACTCCTATAAAAGTGAATGCTACTAAAAAAGAAGCCCAACCAATTGCAACTGCATTTTTTTTGACAGCCAATAAATATACTGGAACTACCACCCCAAATAATAAGTGGAATACCCAGAAAACATACCAATATTGTCCAAATAGCATGGCTCTAAAACCAGCAGTATGTTCAGGAGATCCCATCCAAAGAGCGATAGATAATTCTGACCATTCCAATAATAAATCGAATAAAACAGCTACTAAAACAATTTTAGCAAGTGTTTTAAGCATATTTTGGTAATACTCACTGTTTTTGTTTTCCCAAAAGAAAGCAAAAATTAAAGTAAACAAAGCACTCCCGGAGGCTATGGCTCCAACTAAGAAAAATATAGGCGTTAAAGCACTATGCCACATAGGATTTGATGCAACTACTCCGAATAAAGCACCAACACCACCGTGAAATGCAATAGCCAATGGAATTCCAATGGTAGCTAGGATTCCTAATTTTTTCTGATAAGATTTTAATGTAGCACCGTCATATTTACCCGATTCAATTCTAAACGCCAGCAACGTTTCTAAGATTAATAATAACATATAGGCTGAATACAACCAAATCATCCAAGCCATCATAGATTTCGGTAAATTTGGACGTGTAATAACTTCATAAGCCCGCCACATATGACCCAAATCAAGCCAAATTGCTAGTAAGGCACATACTAAGGTAACTAAAGCAGTAACCAGTGCCAATTTACCTACTTTTTTAAACATTTCAATTTTGAAAACATACACAAGCGAAGACAATAAAAATGCACCGGCCGAAAGCCCTATAAAGTAAATGTACATAGCAACCCAAAGCCCCCATACCACTCTATTTCCATAATTAGCAAGTTCGTGACCATAAACCAATCTTTGGTAAACACCTATACATCCCAGTATAAATGCTATGCCCCATAATATATATAATAATTTTTTCATTATTTTTAAGTTTATTTAGGTTATATAAAATACTTTAGGTTCTGTACCCAATTCTTCTTTAAGCCTGAAAACGTTTAGCTTATTAATCACTTTTGTAATTACACTTTCAGGATCATTTAAATCACCAAAATAATTAGCACCTCCAATACAAGTTGTTAAACATTGTGGCAGCAAACCCTCATCTATACGATGTGTACAAAAGGTACATTTACGTACGTTTCCAATAGGAGAAGAGTGTTTGTCTTTACGTCCCCACTCTTTACCATATTCAAATGATGGTCTGTTATCATATTCCGCAACAAATGGTAAACCATCAGAATATTTTTCTCCGAAATCAAACATTCTATGTTCATAAGGACAAGCAGTCATACAATAACGGCAACCTATACAAACTTCATAATCTATAACTACAATACCGTCTTCTCTTTTCCAAGTTGCACTTACAGGGCAAACATCGGTACATGGAGGTTCTTCACATTGCATACAAGGTTTTGGTAGATTTCGTTTGGTTACATTTGGGTAAGTACCAATCTCTTCCTTTATAACAGGTCTATAAACCATACCGGGAGGGAGTGCATTTTCAGCAATACAAGCAACAGTACAGGCATTGCAACCAATACATTTGCGTAAATCAATTGCCATACCCCACTTACGATCCTTCATTGGTTTTTTTAAAGCCCTTCTAAGGTCATCTTGCATTTTTAATTTAATATTGGTATAACCACCCCCCAGTAAATCTTCCAAACTCCCTTTAAAATCCTTAATTTCTACGGCTTCTTCATTATTCATTAATAACTCAGATGCGTTTGAAATAATAGGATTTAAGGCTGCACCAGCGACAACTGCAACACCCAGTTTAGAAAGGAAATTTCTTCTATCATTTTTTTTATTATCCATAATATTTTTTATTAGGTGAATTTCTTATAACTTAAATTCAGCATTTAAGAACACTAAAGATTTAGTGTCTAACGCAGAATTATCAGATGTAAAACCTTGATAATTAAGTGCAAATTTTAAACCTTTCACTGGAGCAACTTGTACCCCAAAAATATATTTAGAACCATTTTTATCATAATTCCAATCTTGAGCATCACCAACTAATGTATTAGACCCTAATTGATCAAAACGACCAAATATTTCCCATTTTTTATCAAATGCATAAGTTGTGTAGAATGAAAATCCATCTAAGTCTTTGTTTGGAGCTGGGCTGGCATATTTAGTTGCATTATTTTGCATGTTGTATTCTGCACCTAATCTCCAATCTACAGCTTTATAACCGGCAAAGAAACTGTATGTTGTTATATCATCACCTCCTGTAGTTGGTTGATTATCAGCATAAATTTTGGTAGTCAATCCTTTTACAGGCGTGTAAACCAAGCTACCGCCAATTTTTTGGTTACCGTCAGCATCTTGAATAGCTTTATAACCTTCACCATTAATAATTAAAAAGTTAGCTTTCAAATTTTTAGCTAAAGTAAATTCAGCATTAATACCTAAATCGGCACTTGTGCCAAAACCATATTCATCTTGAAAAGATTTAGCTAAATAACGGTATCCCCAAAAATCTTCCTGATCATTAAACTGTTTCAATCCGATTAATCCCATACTTAATTTAACACCCTTAGTAACTTTCCAGTCTAATTGCGCGACTTTTAAAAAAGCTGTATATTCACTTCCACCAGTGTTACTTCCAACATCAAAAGTTATTTTTGCAGAAATGGCTTTACTAAAATCATATTTATAACCGAAATATGAGCGATCTAATTCAAAAGCACTGGTTTTAGTTGCATTTTGGGTAAAGTCATAATGATAGTTCCAAAAAACTTTAAATAGAACTTCGCCACTTGGTTTAAAATCTTCTTTTGTTTCTTGAGCAAAGCTGTAAGTTGATACAACTGTAATTAAAATTAAAGAAATAATTATTTTTTTCATGATTGTTAAAATATTGATTAATGATTTTATTTTATAGTGATTCATTAAGCAATTGAAGAACCATATTGTTTAACCATCATCAAATATATATGTAGCCGATTGTATATCAACTAATTATAAAAAAATAAAAAAATAACCTTAAAACATACTGATCAAAAAAACAACGGTTTTCCGTGGATATTGGCGGAAAACCGTTGTTTTTTTCTTCTCTTTATACAATAAATACTTGTAGGTCATCAATGTCTTTAAGACATTGGCAATGATGAATTCATTGAATAAAATCTCTAATAAAAGGATTTACTTATTCTTTGTTACATAATTTAAAATTGAAAGATATAGCAAGATGTTTTACAATGGAACAGAAAGGTTTGAAAACCTAAAAAACGAATTTTTATAACTTGATGTAAAGTGAGGGATATTTTGGATGAACTCTTTGGAAAAATTATTCGCAAGAATTAATATGCAGCCAACTTACCGCTATTAAAATTTATTTAATACCGTATTTGTCCATTTTGGTTCGAAGAGTTGATGGCGGTAAACCTAAAACTTCAGCTGCCTTAGTTTTATTAGTATTGGTTTTATTTAAAGCGTTTTTAATAAGAGAAACTTCAAAATCAGTAACCGATTCCTCAAATGTTTTCCCAACGATATTTAGAGTATCGGAGAAAAAAGGCTCCGTAATGCTCAAAGGCAGCATTCTTTTATCTATAGTACCATTAGTAGCTAATAAAACAAGACGTTCTATTAAGTTTTTAAGTTCTCTAATATTGCCAGGCCAATTATAATTAATTAACTCTTGTTTGGCATTGGCTTCAACAGCTATTTTATTGATATAACCGTATTTTTCAATAAAGAAATCAATTAGATATTTGATGTCTTCTTTACGTTCCCGCAAAGGAGGTAAACTAATAGGAAATACATTTAATCTGTAATACAAATCCTCTCTAAATTTACCTTCTTGCACCAATTCTTTTAAATCGCGTTTAGTAGAAGCAATTAATCTAATGTTTATAGCTATAGGTTTTGCACTACCTACTTTCTCTATTTCACGTTCTTCTATAACTCTCAATAGTTTAACTTGTAAGTCTAAGGGAACATCATCTATATCATCTAAATAAATAGTACCTTCATTGGCTAGTTCAAATCTGCCAACTTTTTCAAATTCAGCTCCTGTAAAAGCGCCTTTCACATGACCGAAAAGTTCACTTTCAAAAATTTCTTTTGACAATACTGCACAGTTTACCTTAATAAATGGTTTGTTAAATCTATTGCTGTTAAAATGAATAATATTTGTTAACAATTCTTTTCCAGTGCCCGTTTCACCTGTTATTAAAACACTGGTATTTGTATTGGCAACAATTTTTACAAGATTAAATATGCTTTTATTCGTTTTTTCATCCCCTATAAATTTTGAAAAATCATATTTTTTTTCAATTTTTTCTCTAAGAATTCTATTTTCCTTTTTTATTGAGCCTAACTCTCTAATTTTTTCTATTCTTAAAAATATTTCATCTGTATTAAAAGGTTTTGTCAAATAATCAAAAGCTCCTAATTTCATTGCCTTCACAGCATCGTTAATGGTTCCAAAAGCAGACATCACAATTACATAGATAGCAGGATTTAATTTATTTAATCGTTCCAATAATTCTATACCATCTATTTGTGGCATTTTAATATCTGTAATTACAATATCTGGATTAAAGTCTTTTAAGTCAATTAAAATACTCTGAGCATTAGCGTACTCTTTTACTGTAAAACCTTTATCTTTAAGTTCGTCCGCAATAGTAACTCTAATAATTCGTTCATCATCAACAACAGCAATTTTAAAATTAGTATTCATAAAATTGTATTTTTACAAAGGTAGATAAATTATAAAGCTCATTCCTTTTTCTTTATTTCTTATAGCTTTTATTTTACCATTATGCTGTAATATTATATTATAACTCACCGACAAGCCCAAGCCTGTACCTTGTTTAATTTTTTTCATCGTAAAAAACGGATCAAATACGTTGTTTATTTTTTCTACAGGGATTCCAATGCCATTATCAATAATTTCTAATTTTAAAAAGTTTAATTTTCGTAAAATATTTATTTTTATCTCGCCTTTTGTTTCAGGTTCATTAAATTTTAGTTCATTTATGGAATCAATGGCATTAATTAATAAATTTAACACAACTTGTTCCAAATGGTTTTTACTGCCTTTTACAGCAGGTAAATTGTTTTCGTAATTTTTAGTAAATCCGATTTGAGATTTTTCTAATTGATATGAAGTTAGAAGTAGTACATTTTCAACAACTGTTCTTAAATCCACATGATTAAATTCTAATTCTTGTTTTCTACTAAAATTTAGAAGCCCTTGAACAACGTATTTAATTTTATTTATGGCTTCATCCATTAATTCAATATACTTTATGTTTTGCTTAATATTGTCTGGATTATCTGAAATTCTTTTCAAGCAATTTTGAATACCAGCTATAGGGTTGTTAATTTCATGTGCAATACCGGCAGAAAGTGTCCCTATCGCTGCGACTTTTTCAGATTGCATTAAACTTTCTTGTGCATTTTGAAGTTCAGTATATGTCTTTTCTAGCCGTTTTATCATTCCGTTAAAAGTTTCAAATAAATCATCTATTTCATCATGAACTCCAAACGGGTTTTTCCAAGATGTAATAATATCCTTTTTGTCTACATCATAGGCATTTAAATTAAACTGTTCTAAATTGATTTTTTTTGCTGTATTACTCAATAAATTTATGGGTTTAGTAATTATATACGAAAAAATAAAGGCAGCAAGGATACCAACAATTAAAAAAATTACGACTAATGCTAAAAAGAAGCTTTTAGCCACGTTTAAAGTATTTAAATATTCGTCTTCATAAAACCCCATTCTTACTTGACCAACACTGTTATCAATTATTGGAGCAGAAATATCTCTAATTAATGTGGTAACTCCTTCTTCATATTCTAAATTTATAGTTTGAATTTGATTGTCCTTTTTAATTTTAATTAAACTTGTTGGAACTTCTTTTGGAAATGTATGAGCTAGCACATGATTACCAGCATCTAAAATAAATATATAGGCAATATTTTTATTAATACTTTTAGTTTCAGAAACTAATTTATTTAAAGAAGCTAAATCATTATATAAAATAGGTTCGGTTGATCTATCTGCAAGTATTTTAGAAGATATAAGCCCATTGTTTGAGAGCTCTTTTTCAAATAAATCATTAATTGAATAGCTTAAAAAATATAAATTAGCAGACCCAAATAAGGTTACAACAATAACAATTGCAATCGTAAATTTCCAAAAAAGAGGTACAGAAAAAAATTTATTAAACATTTAAAAAACTTAGTTCAACTGATGGTTCATTATTCTAATATTGTTGTAATCTTTATCTTTTCCTATTATAAATTTATCAATAGAAATTTTATTTAAAATAGATTTTCCTAAAGAATCTTTATCAATATTAAGAAACAGTTGTTGTAATTTACTTTTTAATTTTGAATCTAAATTATTTGGAACAACCACTGGTGGAATACCAAATAATTCTGATTTTTTAATAATCTTTAAATTTTCAACTCTTTCGGGGTTGTGTTTTTCAATATAATTATAAATTAAGCCGTCAATACAAGCACCATCTACAATTCCTTTAGAAACTAATTGCATAGAAATATCGTGCGCATATGTATAAATGGTGTTTGAAAAATAATGATCTACATCTTCTCCTAAATTTTCAACAAGCCATTTAGCATAAAGGGTCCCCGTATTTGAAATAGGATCAGTATATGCGAATTTTTTATTCTTTAAATCCTCAAATTTATTGATTTTAGAATCCTTATTAACAATTATAAAACTTTGATAAAACGGCTTACCCTCAACTACTGGAACAGTCAATAATTCTATTTTATCCTTAACAGATTTATCAATATATGCTCCTGAGCAGATAATGGCTAAATCTACTTTATTATTAAGTAACAACTCATTTACTTCTTTATACGTTTTACGTTGTAAGAACTCAATATTATAGTTTAATTTTTTAGACATATATGTAAATAAATCCTGATAGTAAACTCTTGTTTCTTTTGGGGATGTCATTGACGAAACTATTACTCGAAGCGTAGGTTTTGCTCCCTTTTGTTGAATATTATATATTGAATCACTTTTTGAAGTAATTGAAACATTTAACACTTTATTTTCACCCTTTTTATTATAAGAGCAACTATTAAAAAATAACACGAAAGTGAAAAATAATACTAATTTTTGAATAAAATGAGACCTATTTAGTTTATGGATTGTATTCATATACTATAATTTTTTATGAAAAACACAAAATTAACTACAAAAAGTGGAATTAAATATGACATATTTCAGCTATAAATGAATTACTTATGCGAATTAAGGGTTAAAAACAACAAGAAAAAAGCAATAACTCAATGATAAAAAGCATCAAAATATTTGCATAAAAGCCTGACAATCAGTATATTTATAGTGAAATTCAAACATTATAGACAACATGATTAATCAGGC
>JAENXD010000185.1 GCA_016649745.1 Flavobacteriaceae bacterium
TCTTATCATACTGATAATCAATCACTATGAGAACCTGTATTTTGACTCCGCTCAATAACCGGTTGCTGAGCGGAGTCGAAGCGCAGGTTGACGAAAATTTCACTTTCAATACAGCCGGTAATTACCATTTTTATAATTATTTACCACTTCATTCTTTCCACGTTATAATATTCAAAATGGTTAATAACACAATAACAACTTCAGCTATCATTTCCTAAGTCTTTACAAACACATAGTGCTAAAAAATTAATACCCATGTTTTAAAATGTAATGCTAAAAATATATTTTGTCATATTATTTTATTGTTGGCATAACTTATTTTAACAATTATGGCAATTTTTGAGAGTTTATCAGTTTGTATAGTAATATTACAAAGAAACCAGTTTAATTTCGTGTTCCAATGGAAATCCAAGATCTGTTAAAATAAATTTAAATGAATCCAAATTGAAAAATGTTGGATTGAATTCAACGTATAGTTCTTCAGCTTCAAGGCAAAGACTCATTATCCCATCAAGTTTTAATAGGGGTTGAAGTTTCAAACGAAAGGCATTTTGCTCTTCAGTTGTAAGGGTTTTGCTTGTTTTCAATATTTTAAGCTTAAATGAATTTTTCATGATTATAAATTTTATTAATTATTAATACTTTATTAATTTTTTTATTTGACTTTTAACGTTTGGCGTTTCTTTAAGTTTTCTGTTTAATACCTTTATTATATTTTTATTAATTGCAATTGATTTTTTGGCTTAAGCACCTGTAACAAACTAAGTTGAAGGCAAAAACTACATGAAATTATTTGTTTTACTTTCTAAACAAAGTTCAGCCTGTGTAATTTCATTATTCAGCAACTCAATAAATTTATTATTATCACATATCGCAATTTCAAAACCATCCACTTTCGCCATAATTAAAATGTTTTTTTCCCTAATTATTTGGTTTCTAACCGCCAAACATTCACCGATGTGATAAATTGCATCACATTTTAACTCTTTATCAATGTCTGTTTTATCCACATTATCTAAAATTTTAGGATTGCTCATTTTATTTTGTGTTAATTTTAAAGAAAGTGTTAAAGAAATGCTTCAAATAACACTTTCTTTCTTGTCTTTGGGATATTATTAGTTTGCAGATTTCAGAAACTCAAAAATTTTATCAGATTGTTCTTTTGTTAAATTTGCCCTAACCTTCATATGTAATTCAATTGAACTCCAATCAGTATCATTGAAGCTGGCAGGAGATGGTGTGCTATGGCATCTTATGCAGGTTTCACCCCAAAGTTGGGCACCTGATTTATTTTTGTATGCAGCAACTTTTTCGGCTGAACAAGATTGCAATGTAAACGCTGTTATGATTCCTAATACAACAGCAGCTAGACCCACTATTTTTAATGTTTTCATTTTTCTTGTTTTTAATTATTTAAAATCCAATTGCCCAGTTGATAAAAAATGCCTTTTCATTAATTTTACCAACAACATCATGACCACCCTCTCCAGTTATATTTTGGTAATTCAGTTTAATTACAGAGTGCCAACTGAGCCAATAATTTAAACCAATTGAAATATCTTTTTTATCGGATGCAAAACCTGAATCTACAGGAGTATTCAATTTTGAGTATCTTCCTGCCAATTCAATATTTTTAAGGAAATCACTTCCCGACATTGTAGGTCTGTATGAAACTTGACCATAATAAGCCTTATTTTCATTATTAAAAATCAGATCCTCAAATACACCAGGTTCTTCCTCAACAGTATAGGTAGCATTGTCAATTTTTGACTTTGTATATTGCCCTTTCAAATCAACAGTACCACCAATTCCCAGGATTTGTTTTACGTAGGAGAAATCAAATGCATATAAATTAGCTCCAATATTTTCATACATACCGCCTTTAGTACCAACGCTACTTGCTGTATAATAGGAGTAACCAATTTCCATAGATGAATCAGAAAAAGGTAACAAACCTATGCGAGTTCCATATGCTCTATTGTTATTGTTATCTTCCAAATTCATAAACATGAGCATTCCGCTTTCTAAAGGTTCTTCACCATTTGGGGTTTTTAATCTTGGTCCATTTGTAGAGTATACAGAATAGTTCATGGTAGAAGTTCCAATTCTAAAAGCACCTCTTAATTCTGCACCAACACCTGCTGGAGGAGCAATACCATCATGACCAAATCCTAAAGGTTTTGTAGGCATTCTATTTATCCAACTAGGATGAAGGCGTTCCATAAAAGTACCAAAAGGAACTAAAAATTTACCGGCTCTTACGGTCATATAATCATTTAAAACATATATTACATCAGCATATTCCAAACCAATATCCAAATTATTAGTAGATAAATCAAATTCCAACTCAGCTTCAAACATAAGTCTGTCTGATTGCTTAAATAATAATATGGGTGAAAATCCTCCAGCATTAAAAGATGAATTTTTATCACCATTTGTATCGAAATAATTAAAGCCAACATCACCAAAACCTCGAATCATAAATTGGGTATTACTCGATTTAAAATCGTTCTGTTGTGCCTGTAAGCTAAAAAACAACAAACTAAACAAGCCTAATAATAATATTTTTTTCATGTGATTGATTTTATATTATTTTTTAAAGGTTCTAAGGTATGCAACCAATTGCCAACGTTGTGTTTTGGTTAATATGTCTTTATATGCTGCCATTGGTGGATTTCCATTTGTCATTTTCCAAAATAATTCACCATCCGTTTGAGATTGAACAGTACTTGAAGAAAAGTTTGCAGGTTTAGGAGTTAATGCAGCACTAGCCATACCATCGCCTTTTCCTTTAATGCCGTGGCATATTATACAGTTTTGTGTAAAAATTTTCTTTCCCGCTTTTATGTCATTAGCACTCTTATTTAAAGGGCTTTTAATAGTTTTTGCAGTGCTTGGGGCTTTCCAAGTGGATTGCGCACTTATGCTAAATGCTGCTGAAAATAGGAATAGGATTGTTAATGTGATTTTCATAAATTTGTTTATAGAAGTTTTTGTTAAAATTTAATATTAATTATTCAAATTAATTTTTAGTAAAATTCCGTAAAGTTTATCATAAAATTATACCAAGAAACCCTTATATACAGGTGCTGTTTAAATATACCAAGAAACCCTGAGACATCATTATTGTTTCTTAATGTCAGATTAACGATATTATTGTAGAGGTGTTAAATTTTAATGAGGGAAATACAAAACATTAGCTATATTGTACTAATCTGTTCTGAATTGCATAATGAACTAAGGCTATAACACTTTTGGTATGAAGTTTTTCCATAATGTTTTTCCTATGAGTTTCAACTGTTCTTATACTAATGAAAAGTTTATCAGCAATTTCTTGGCTACTAAAATCCGCTGCTATTAATTTAATTATTTCTAATTCCCTAATTGTTAAAGGAATTTCTCCCTTCATTTTAATATTTATTTTTTTCACATGAACTTCTTCAAGTGATTTTTGTTTTTCACCAAAAGTTTCGGTTTGATGAAAAGCTAAATATAAAATTCCAGTTTTATTATTTTTATCATCATAAATAAAAGATTTAGTAAAAGATACTGGAATAATCAAATTAGACTTGGAATAATACGTATTATAAATATTTTGAGCGGTTTCTTCTTCTAATGTTGTATGAACTTTTTTATTTTCACCAAGTAGTACCTTTTCAATAGATTTTCCAATAAGTTCATTTTCTTTATATCCTAGTAGGTCTAAAGTAGCTTTATTAACTATCAAAATTTTTCCATCAATATCTGTAATTATTAAAGTTTCATTTATTTTGTGGATAATACTATTTAGATAATCTTTTGATACCGTCGTTTTTGAAAGAACACTAATCATGTTATTAAATAAATTAGTAAAATTTTCAATTTCGTCATATGAGCTTGACTTTTTTGATTCCAAATTTCCTGAAGTGATTTTTTTCGCAGTTAATGCCAAATTTTCTAAAGGTTTTGTAATTTTCTTAACATAATAAAATCCACCTACGACTAAAGAAAACATGATAAAAAACATTCCTATTATAATTATTCTAGAAGCCCTTGTGTTTGTTTCTTGATTTGAATTTATATATTTACTCATCAATGAGGATGATGATGATGACAATATGTCTATTTTTTTTCCTATAGTTATAATATTGGTATCCATAACCTCCATCATAAGAGCTCCTTCAGTATTACCTATAGGGTTTTTTAGCTCAAATATTTTTTTACTCAATGTTTCAACCTCATAAAAAATATTTTCTATTTCTTCCAAAAAGTGTTCGTTAAAATGGTCATTTTCAAGCGCTTTACACGCTTCCAATTGCTTTCTGGTTATGGAGTCTAGCTTTCTGAAATTTCCAATTTCCAATTTATTACCATGGACAAGATAATCGTTTGCAGGCATTAAAAGTTCCGTGAAAGCTAATTTTAAATTTTGAAGATTGTTGTATTTATTAGATTCTTTTAATATTATTTCAGAAGTTTTCTCAAGTTTATAAACACTGGCTATTCCAACATAAGCAATAATTAAATTTAACATTAACATAGCAATGATACCAATTAATAGCTTTTGGAAAATGGTCAGTTTAAGAAATGGGATACCTACAATATTTTTCATAAACTCAGTTATCTTTTAAATTTATTTATACTCATTTTTAAATAACATTAAAATTAAGAGTTGAGATAAATTACTTTAAATCAACAGAGAATGTTAAATTCACTTTTGAATACTATTTTTTTGTTTGCTTAGCCAATCTATTAAATCTTTCTTATTGCGTTCTGAAAGTTTAGCATCTATGAATTAAGGTATAGGAGTAAAGTGGCATTTCATTATCTTTAATTTGATTAAGGACCAGTCTTTAATTTATTTTTTTGCCTTCGTTTTGAATAGGTGCCAAATTCACTGAAATTCAACTCTTTTTTACCATCTTTGATATGTTTGTCTAAAAACCAACTTGCAGGTTGAATTTTATTATATCAAGGATAATTGGTGTTGTTGCTATGACAATCATAACAAGAATTTTTAAGTATATTTTGGATATTGTTTGGAACTTAAAAGTATTATTGAAATTCGTTTGTAAAATTAGAACACTTTGATTGTGAGTTGTGGGAATAAATTGCATTCCCACTAACACAACCACAATAAAAATTACTATTTTTTTTTAAATTTTCATTTAGTTAATTTTCTTCTTTACTTCTCCACAACTTAACATTTTACTACCCAAATAAGGGTTTTTTAATGGTTTTCGTTTCACTTAATTGCGTACTGCCACCTTAGTACATCTGGCAGAATTGTTGATATAAAGTATTATGCGTTCCGGTTATGGCAACCATATACATAATATCCTTGCTCAATGTCTTGAAATGTTCGCGTTGTAATCTATTTTACTTTTGCCGATGTGCTCTGCGTGTTCCTTTGCCTCTGCAATGAGGTTCTTCAACTCTTTTTGTTGTTCGGCTGTATAGCCGCTCACATTAAAACAGTTCAAGGTGCTTTCCAATTTTTTTTCCAGTCTTTGCCGCATCCTCTTTGTTGGTCGCCACCAAGGCATCTTTAAGTACCATTATTTGTTGTTTATTCTTTTTTGAAAAAGCCTTATAATTTTTCAATTACATTTTCCAACATTGAAGTTATTTCATTGGCAATATCACTCAATTTTTCATTTTCCACAGCCTGCATGGATGCCATTGGGTTTACAGCGGCTACCTCAATAACGCCATCTTCAATTTCCTGTACTATGACATTGCAGGGCAACATCGTTCCAATTTTATCTTCTGCTTGCAAAGCTTTATGTGCATAGGGCGGGTTACAAGCTCCAAGGATCCTATACTTTTTAAAGTTTACATCCAGTTTTTTCTTTAAGGTTGCTGTCACATCAATTTCTGTGAGTATACCAAAACCTTCATCTTTCAATCCTTTTGTAACTTTATCGATTACTTCTTCAAAA
>JAENXD010000241.1 GCA_016649745.1 Flavobacteriaceae bacterium
GACAGAACTGGTGCAGAAACAAGTGTTGGCGCTAGGGAATTGACAAAACTGCCTACAATTTCAAGATCGGCTTCAGATTTTACTCGTTTGGATCCATCAGCTTCAGGTGGTTCATTTGGCGGAAGAAACGATCAATTTAATAATTTTACATTGGATGGTTCTATATTTAACAATCCGTTTGGATTGGATGCGGCTACACCTGGAGGACAAACAGGCGCCCAGCCAGTTTCATTGGATGCCCTTGAACAAATTTCGGTTTCAACGGCACCTTATGATGTAACTTTATCAGGTTTTACTGGTGCTTCAGTAAACGCTGTTACCAAAAGTGGCACAAATGGAGTGTCCGGAACTGTGTATGGATTTTTCAGAAATCAGGATTTTACAGGTAGCAAAGTAAAAGGTGAAGATATTTTTGTTCCAAAATTAGAGCAAACGCAATATGGTTTTAGTGTTGGCGCACCTATTATTAAAGATAAATTATTTGTTTTTGCCAATTTTGAAAAAGATGAAAGAACCGATTTAGGACAAACTTGGTTGCCAAATAGAGGTACAGGAGCTATTAACGAATCGAGAGTTTTGGAATCTGATTTAATGAATGTGCAAACTAAATTGCGCAGTATAGGATATGATCCGGGCGCTTATGAAGGATTTACACACGAATCTAACAGCACAAAAGGTATTTTAAAATTAGATTGGAATATCAATGAAAATAATCGTTTGGCAGTTATTTATAACTTTTTGGATGCATCAAGAGAATTACCTGCTCATCCAACAGCTATTGGTTTTAGAGGACCGAGCTCCCAAATTTTGCAATTTCAGAATTCAGGATATCAAATAAATAATAAATTGAAATCGATTTTATTTGAGCTAAACTCTTCATTGGCAGACAATGTTACCAATAAGTTGCAAGTTGGCTATACCCATTTTGATGATTTCAGAAATTCAATGTCTGCTCCAATGCCTTCATTCAGAATTCAAGATGGAGGCGGCGGAAATTACATAGTTGCCGGTCACGAACCTTTTTCAGTACACAATACATTAGACCAAAAGGTTTTTCAATTGACAAACAACTTAAACATTAGCAAAGGAGACCATAACTATACCGTTGGTTTTTCATTCGAAAAATTTCAATTTGACAACTCATTTAATTTAGGAGCTTTAGATTATGCAGATTCCAGAGGATATGTAGGTACGTTTTTCGGGGATTTTGCTAATATGGCTGCATTTAATACTGCAATTTCAAACGGTTTATTGGCTGATGCAATGGCAAACGCACAAAATGTTTTTGAGACTAAAAATGCTAATAATTCTTGGTCATTGGCAGAAACCAATGTTGGCCAAATGGCATTTTATTTACAAGATGAATATAACGTAAATGAGAATTTTAAGTTATCCTATGGCGTTCGATTCGATAAACCATTATTTTTTGATTCAAGCAGAAAAGCGCAAGAAGTTATCGACAGAGGAGCTGTATATATTCCGGGAATTCCTTATACAGATCCTTCAACAGGGGAAGCTGTTTCCCTTAACTCAACAAAAATGCCTAATAATCAATTCCTAATTTCACCAAGAGTAGGTTTCAACTGGGATGTAAATGGAGATAAAACTGTACAAGTTAGAGGGGGATCAGGTCTGTTTACTGGCCGTTTCCCTTTTGTGTGGTTAGGAAACCAAATCGCAAATCCAAATGTTTGGTATTATCAAGTTGTTGACCCTGAATTTAAATTTCCACAAGTCTGGAGAAATAGTTTAGGATTGGATTACCAATTAGAAAACGGTGTGGTGTTAACCACAGATTTATCTTACACAAAAGACATTAACGGGGCTCAAGTTCAAAACTGGGGTTTAAACAAACCATTAGGGACTTTAAATGGTGTTGATAACCGACCTATTTATAGGGCTACAGACAAAGGAAATAATGCTTACGTATTTACAAATTCTGACAAAGGAAGAACATTAAATGCAAGTTTTAAAGCACAAAAGACTTTTGAAGGCGGCTTGTATGTAATGGCTGCTTATAACTATTTAAATTCTAAAGATGTTAACTCCATTGAAGCAGAGATCACAGGGGATGCATTTGATTTTAACCCAATATTGGGCAATGCAAATGATGCAACTTTGGCTTATTCTAAATATGGTGATACACACAGAATTATTGGTGTTGTTTCTAAAACTTGGCAGTATGGATCAAACGAACAATGGGGAACTACACTATCTACATTTTTTGAATATGCACAAGGAGGAAGATTTAACTATACTTATGCAGGTGATATCAATAATGACGGCTCATCTTTAAACGATTTAATTTATGTACCAACTTCAGCAGAAGTTGACCAAATGCAATTTTCAGGAGCTGGACAAGCTACAGCATTAGAATCTTTTATTCAGCAAGATGACTATTTAAGCGGAAGAAGAGGAGATTATGCCGAACGTTACGGTGCTTTAGCGCCTTGGAGAGGAAAATGGGATATGAAATTTATTCAGGAATTGAAAGTTTCAAAGACCAATGCAATACAATTTAGCATTGATATCTTAAATATTGGAAATCTGGTTAATTCTAATTGGGGATTAGTGCAACAACCAAATGCAGTGCAGCCAATTGGCGTTTCTGTTGATGGAGCAGGAACACCAATCTATACTTTTAATCCAGATTTAAAAAATACTTTTGTGTATGATGCAAGTTTATTGTCAAGATGGCAAATGCAGTTTGGATTGCGCTATTCATTCTAAACTTTAAATTTAATATCTTTGAACCGCCCAAATGGGCGGTTTTTTTATGCCTATATTTTATGAAGTACCAACAATTAACAAAAGAACAATTTTTAGCCTTGCACAAGGAATTTGCTGAATTTTTGGCAACGCAACAAATTGACGTAAAAGAATGGAACAACATAAAAATTGAAAATCCTTCGATGGCTGAAGAAGAATTAAATATTTTTAGTGATGTGGTTTGGGAAGATGTCTTGACAAAAACGGAATATTTGGAGCATATTTCAGAAAATCACATCAACCTGTTTAAATGTGAATCGGATGTAATTGTCAGAATTTTTATCAAATTAAATAACACTCATAAAAGTTTTTTAAAAGCAGCCGATTTTCAATGGTTTTTGAAAAATCCGCTTGGTGAAGATTTTGATTATTTTAAGGCTGAAAAAAAATACACAAAAGACCGCAACCAGGAATTGTTTGAACTTATTGAAATGGGAAGCCAAATTTCAAAAGGAGCATTGTTTGAAGCAATCAATCAATTAATTGGTTAACAATACTTACACGTTGAATGAACGAGAATAAATTAATAATGAATAATCACAAGTTCAAAATATCGCTTTCGGCACTCATTCCTGCGCCCGTTAAAACAACTATTTTCTTCATATCGTAATTTATTCAAAAGTAAAATTTTATCTTTGAAAAAACACCAAATTTAGATGGTAGATTATAAATTTATTGAATATTTAGAGCAATTTGTATCTGAAAAAAGGCAGAATTTATTTAGAAAAGTTTTGGAAAATCGCACACGACATTTTACCGTGGTCATTGAGGATATTTTTATGCCTCAAAATGCCAGTGCCGTGGTGAGAAGTTGTGATGTGTTTGGCGTGCAGGATGTTCATATCATAGAAACCAAATACAAATTTTATGCCTCAAACCATATTGCAAAAGGCGCCCAAAAATGGCTGGATTTTTCGGTTTATAAAAGTAAAGACAGTAACAATACTTTAGAATGCATAACCAATCTGCGTTCAAAAGGCTATAAAATAATTGCGACAACACCGCACAATGATTCCTGTTTGTTGCAAGATTTTGACATTACCGAAAAATCAGCGTTCTTTTTTGGGGTGGAGAAGGCCGGACTTTCAAAAGATGTGATGGACAATGCGGATGGATTTTTAAAAATACCGATGGTGGGTTTTACCGAAAGCTTAAATATTTCTGTAGCCGCCGCCATCATTCTTCAAAACCTGACCGAAAAATTAAAGAAATCTGAGGTGAAGTGGCAACTGACAGAAATTGAAAAAGACGAAAAATACCAAGAATGGATGGAGAAATCCATCAA
>JAENXD010000023.1 GCA_016649745.1 Flavobacteriaceae bacterium
AACGGTGATTTCCGTAAATAGGAACCTGCACCAATGGGCACAAGAATATCTAAAGGCAAAACAGTATCGTTATTTAGCAAATTTTGCTTCTTTGGACACAACAACTTTAAAAACAACCCGGTTGCAAGGCCAAAACGAAAAACGCATCCTATGTCTGGCCAATTTAAGGTCGCAAAAGGATCATTTGAACTTATTGAAAGCGTTTAAAATGGTTCAGGAAAAACACATAGATTGGAGCTTGCATATAGTGGGGTTTGATTTTAAAGATGCATATGCCAATGAAATAAAATCGTATTTGAAAGCGTATCATTTAAATGCATGTGTTTTTTTATATGGAAGTTGCGCCGATACACGGTATATTCTTGAACAGGCCACAATCGGTGTTTTGGCGTCAAAATCGGAAGGTCTTCCGGTGGCATTGCTTGAATACGGTTTGGCGAAATTGCCTGTGGTGGTGACCAATGTAGGAGAGTGTGGCACCGTGGTTAAAAACCTTGAAAGTGGGATGGTGGTACCCCCGAATAATGCAGATAAACTGTCTGAAGCCCTTATGTATCTTATTGAAAATGAGCGAAAACAGAAAGTGTTTGGGGAAAATTTATATAAAAATGTGCTTCTGAATTACAGTCAGAATACTTTTATCACCCAATTAACAGCGATTTATCAACTTGAATAACAGTGCATCACATACCCGTTTAATTTTGGCCATCATCCATCTGGCGCTAGGAGTGCTTGTGCTTTCCGGTTTTATCGCCAAGGCCTATTCCATTCTAATCGTATTTTTCGGCATATTGTATATCATACGGAATAAAAATAAAAACAATGAAGCCATTTTTTGGAGCGCTTATTTGGTAGGGGCGGAAGTATTGTTTCGAATGGCAGGCGGCATGATTTTTTACGAATTGCCCAAATATGCAGTTTTGTTGTTTCTCTTTGTGGGATTGGTGGTGGAAAAAAGAAGCCACCATATTTCCCTAAGTTATCTTATTTACATACTGTTATTGCTTATTGGAATTGCTTTTGTGGATATCCCATTTAACGAATCCATCCGAAAAACCGTTGCATTTAATTTAAGCGGTCCCATATTGCTGGGTGTTTCGGCTCTTTATTTTTACAGGCGTCGGTTGACGCTTTCAACCTTGATGGATATGCTGTTCTATATGCTGTTGCCCATAATTTCAACATTGTCTTTGTTGTATTTTAAAACACCCGACATCAGTGATATTTCCTTTGGAAGCGGAGCTAGTTTTGAGGCTTCAGGAGGCTATGGTCCAAACCAAATGGCCACCATTATTGGAGTGGGTGTGTTTATTGTTGCGGTGCACTTATTTTTAAAGCAACGTATTTTTGCGCTGTTCAGCATTGATATATTTCTGTTTGCCTATTTGATATTCAGGGGTTTAATAACATTTTCAAGAGGTGGGATGATAACGGCATTTTTAGCGGTTTCCCTGTTTACGTATTATTATATCCTGTCCAGAGAAAACAAAATTTTAAATTTAGCGAAATACGCAGGATTGCTGGTATTGTTTGGGGTTGTCTTGTTTATGTACACTTCGAATGCAACCGGCGGGATGCTCGAAAACAGGTATGCCAATAAAACTGCGGCCGGAATCACAAAATCGGACATCACAACGGGAAGAGCCACCTTATTTATGAGTGAGATGAGTGCTTTTTTAGAACACCCGTTTTTTGGTATCGGTGTTGGCGGGGGGAAATTTTACAGAATGGAGGAATTGGATATCAGGGCCGCTTCCCATAATGAAATGGGGAGGTTAATTTCGGAACACGGATTGATAGGTATTGTGGCACTTTTTATATTAATTATGGTGCCCATCCGGCATATCGGAAAGCAGCCTAATCTGGCTCGTGCCTTTTTGGGATCGTTTTTAATATTTTGGTTTTTAACCATCAATCATTCCGCCATGCGGATTGCATTTCCGGGGTTTATTTACGGATTGAGTGTGGTGATTATTATATTTAACGAAAAGGAGAGGGAAGATAATTAATTACGATGTAGGATTTTTCAATTATAAATGTTAAATTTTAAATTGGATTGATATAAAATTTTTACCTTTTTACTTTTAGTAAGGAAAGAGATAAAGCAATAGTTAACTCATTTGTAATACGAATCAAAGAAACCGTCCTATGATTTTTTTCGTCGTAAAATATTGAAAACGTCATTCTAAACTTGTTTTAGAATCTCAACAAATGAAGCTCAAACATTTTGGTCGATGAAGCTAATCCAAAGAGCCTTGCGGCTGGCGAAGCATAGGAGGAGGTGGTTTAGGACAGAACGTAAAGAAAATGTCCGGTGGACATTTTTAGTGATCGTGCCAGCTGGCGCTTGGGGTTGGAATTCAGATTTCAATTCATTTTACAGAAAAAGATCATCAGACTAGATTTTTTTGTTACTTTTTTTATCAATGAAAAAAAGTAAATGAATAACTTGAAACATGAAATTTGAAACATGAAATTTGAAAAAAATACTATACATAGGAAACAACTTATCAAAAAAATCAAACTACCATTCTGCGATGGCTACCTTAACGGAGCTATTGCAAAGTGAAGGCCATGAGGTTATTTGCGCTTCTGATGAAACCAATAAATTTGTCCGTTTGCTGGCGATGTGTTACACCATAATAAAGCAAAGAAATTCGGCAGATGTAGTGCTGATTGACACGTTCAGTACTTCAAACTTTTATTATGCGCTGATGACTTCTCAATTGGCCAGAATTTTATCATTAAAATACATCCCCATCCTGCATGGCGGAAACTTGCCTCACAGGCTGAGACATTCCGAATATATGTCAACAATGATTTTTAAATATGCCTGTAAAAATGTGAGTCCGTCCTTATATTTGGTCTCAGAATTCAAGAAATACAATTTTGAAACCAGTTACATTCCCAATACAATTCCTGTTTCAGAATATCCTTTTAAATTGCGCATAAAACTAGAACCTAAATTATTGTGGGTGAGGGCTTTTGATAAAACATACAATCCGGCCATGGCCATTAAAGTGCTTGCCTTACTGAAAGTAACCTATAAAAATGCAAGTTTGTGTATGGTTGGACCAGATAAAGATGGCTCCTTAAATAAAATAAAAGATTTGGCAAAACAATTGGGGGTTTTCGACAGCGTAACCTTTACTGGCGTTTTGCCAAAAGAACTGTGGCACCAATTGTCTGAAGACTTTGATATTTTTATCAACACCACGAATATAGACAATATGCCGGTAAGTGTTATGGAGGCGATGGCTTTGGGATTGCCCATAGTTTCTACCAACGTGGGCGGATTGCCATACCTGATTGAAAATAATGTGAACGGACTTCTGACACCGGTGAATGATGAAAAGAAAATGGTAGAAGCCCTTGTAACCTTGCTCCAAGATCCTGAAATGTCTGCGGTATTGTGCAAAAATGCCAGAGAAAAAGCGGAAAGATTTGATGAGCGAGCCGTAAAAATTAAATGGAATAAATTGTTGGAAGATGTTTAAAGGAATCTATAAAATTGGTCAGCAGTTGAGGAATCCCTCCATTGCAACGTGGCTTCCTTTTCTGAAAGAATCAGAAACTTGGTCACTGGCTTCCTTGGAGGCTTATCAATTGAAAAAATTACAGGAACTTGTGGTGATTTCTTATACAAATTCAGTGTATTATAAAAATAAATTTGATGTATTGGGAATTAAACCTACGGATATAAAAACACTTACGGATCTCAAAAAACTGCCCATTATTAACAAGAAAGAGCTGCTGATTCACAATAAGGATATCCACACCAGTATTAAGTTTAAAACACTTTTTCAGGCAAATACTTCAGGAACTTCCGGCGAATCTTTAAAATTCAGCAGGGAAGAATTTGCAGATTCCTTTAACAGGGCGGCCATTTATAGAGGATATTCCTGGTACAACGTAAATCCCTGGGAGCGTAACGGCTATTTCTGGGGATTTAACTTTTCAAAAGCAGAAAAACTGAGAACCAGGTTTTTAGACAGTTTACAAAATCGTTTCAGAATATTCAATTACAGGAAAGAATCGATTGATTTTTTTATAAAAAAGCTGAAAAACGCCAAATATTTGCATGGCTATTCTTCGATGGTTTATGAAACCGCAAAAATAATCAACAGCCGAAATTTAGAGAAGCCTTCAAACTTAAAAATGGTTAAAGGTACTTCAGAAAAAATACATGAAACCTACCAGGAAGAAATTCAAAAAGCGTTTGGTCAAAGAATGATCAGTGAATACGGTGCTGCCGAAACAGGGATCATCGCTTTTGAATGTCCGAAAGGAAATATGCATATCAATATGGAAGGAGTCATTGTGGAAGAAATTGACCATGAAATTGTGGTGACCAATTTACAAATGCACGCTTTTCCGATTATACGCTATAAACTGGGCGATTATATTAAATTGGCGCCTGCAACTAAAAAATGTGAGTGCGGAATGGAACATGCCATCATTGAAGAGGTTACAGGAAGAATCGGGCAGTCGGTATATGGGAAAATCAACAGGTATCCCAGCCTGTATTTTTATTATATTTTTAAAAATATGTCCATGAAGCACCATTTAAACCTGAATTATGAAGTTGTACAAAAAGAAAAGGGGAAACTGCTTTTTTATATAGAACAGAACCTTTCTGAGCTGCAACGGATGTTGTTGCAAAAAGAAGCAATAAAATATTTTAAAGAAGATATGGAATTTGAATTTTTTAAGAAAAAATCAAGTGAAATTAAGGGTAAAAAAACAACTTCATTTAAATCTTTTGTTGAATTATGAATCCACTGGTTTCCATCATTACAGCCTGTTACAATGCCGAAGATTTTATCGAAGAAACTATAAAATCTATACTAAATCAGTCTTTTTCAAATTGGGAATGGTTTGTTATAGATGATTTTTCGACAGATGGCTCTGTTTCCATCATTGAGGAATATGCGCAAAATGATGCCCGAATTAAACTGTTGCCGCTTAAAAAAAACTCCGGAGCTGCAATCGCAAGAAATACAGGAATTGCTTTGGCCAAAGGGAAATATATGACTTTTATTGATGCGGATGATGTGTGGCTACCACAATTTTTAGCAGAAAATGTAGCCAGAATTGAACAAACGGAGGGTTTTTTGTGTGCCTCTTATGACCTTTATGATGAATCCTTAAAATTAAAATTAGGAGCGTTGATTGTGCCAAAATATGCAACCTATTCTGATATATTGAAAACCAATACGATAGGTTCTTTAACGGCATTTATA
This sequence comes from Flavobacteriaceae bacterium, assembly GCA_016649745.1. Taxonomy (GTDB): domain Bacteria; phylum Bacteroidota; class Bacteroidia; order Flavobacteriales; family Flavobacteriaceae; genus Lutibacter. Next base: position 5,244 of record JAENXD010000023.1, read on the forward strand.
GATATTTCGCGTTTGGGAAAAGAATTTATGCCCGAAATAAAATACAGGCAGGATATGGGGCTTTGGCTAAAATACCTAAAGAAAATAAATAGGGCGGAAGGCATTCAGCAAAGTTTGGCCATTTACAGAATTCGCAAGCAATCGCTTTCCAACAATAAAATAAATTTATTGAAACACCAGTGGATTTTTTACCGGGATGTTGAAAATTTATCTGTTTTAAAGTCCTCTTATTATTTTATCATTTGGATGTATTACGGTTCAAAAAAATACCGGTTGCTCAAAATGAAATAGGCAGATATGTAATAAGTGCCTTTTACAACAATGACAGCAAGAATGCAAGATAAAAAATCCAGCTTGCGCTAGGGGGAGTGATAGCGAAATGACAACGCGGAAAACCCATGTTAGCAGGCAAATAACGCCTTCAACGGGACTTAGAGCTCTAATAATAAACAGATTGCCACACCGAAATAAATTAGGCATAGGTTATTTTTGCAAAAACTTCGCGATGACGAGACCGCAAGACTGCAAGACAAAAAACCAAAAAACAGACAATTAATTAAAAAAGCAAACGTTAGAACCTTGTAAAAAATTAGCATAACTTTGGCTGCTGCTGAAGTAAAAAAGGAAAAAATTATTTTAAATGCCCTACAATAAATCACATCTTGATATTTCCGAGCGTAAACTTTATTTACGTGTGCTTGATGTTGTTTTTTCGCTTTTGGGACTTTACCTCCTTAATCGTTTTTTTGAATTCGACTATTTTGACTTTTCAAGTCCGAGCATCAAATTGTGGATTTTAATTTTAGTTATGTACTTATGGGTATTTGGTGAAATTTTTGAGCTGTATAATTTAAAGGTTTCCAGTAACAGATATTTGACCGTAAGAAGTATAGGAATAACCGTGTTGTTTTCAACCCTTTTTTATTTTTTTACGCCTGTAATCTCACCGCAACTGCCTGAAAACAGATTGCAGCTGGTTTATTTTTCTCTAACCTTGTTTTTTGCTATGCTTGTCAATAGAATATTATACATTCAATTAATATTCTCTCCTCGATTTTTAAAAAATATTTTGTTGATTGCAGAGACCAGCCAAGTTGAAGAATTATTGACTATTATTACAGATAAGGGCGCAAACAGTATTGTGGGGTATGTGTCAAATGTCCCGTTAAAAAGTCTTGAAGCGCTGTCTTTTACTGATGTTTCTGAAGCCGACTTGGAACAGATTGTCGAAAATGAAGGAGTTAATGAAATCATCCTTTGTTCAAGTAACAGTAAATTCATTACGCCGGCTATAAACAAACAGCTTATTATGATGTTTGAAAAAGGGATGGTGATCAGGAGTATCGATAATTTTATCGAAGAGGAAACCCATCGCATTTCAGAAACAAGATTAACCACAGATTTTTATAATCATTTTACCTTCAGCAAAAACAATCAAAACAATTTATATTCGGCATTCAGACGTGTTATGGATATCGTTTTTTCATTTGTCGGAATTTTAGTTTTAGTTTTGTTAATTCCCTTCGTTTTTATAGGAAATCTTTTTTTAAATAAGGGTTCGTTGTTATATACCCAGGAAAGAGTGGGTAAAAAGGGAAGGAAATTCAGGATTATTAAATTTAGGACCATGATTGCAAATGCGGAGGAAAACGGTGCGGAATGGGCGCAAATAAATGACAGCAGGGTGACTTCTTTTGGCAGAATTCTCAGAAAAACAAGGTTAGATGAGATTCCTCAGTTTATCAATGTGTTAAAAGGTGAAATGAGTTTGATTGGCCCTCGCCCCGAACGTCCTGAATTTGTGGAATTATTGGAAAAGGAACTTTCATTTTATGCCATACGACACGTGGTAAAACCGGGATTGACAGGATGGGCACAGGTTAAGTATCCCTACGCACATTCCGTGGATGACCAGCATAAAAAATTAATGTACGACCTTTATTACATTAAAGAACGAAATTTAGTGCTGGATTTAGAAATCGTGATTAAAACCATCAGCACCATATTATTCTTCAGGGGAACTTAGCATTTTTTATGATGCCAATTATTTGTACGGCTAAGCATCAAAGAACTTTTAAAATTCACTGGTAAAGTGCAGTTTAACGTTCGGATATTTTTCCTGGGTCATTTGGATGGAAAACGCAGAGTCGGCCAAAAACACCAGTTGTCCTTGTTTGTCATATGCCAGATAACGTTGCTTCACCCGTTTAAAATCTTTGAATTCCTCGCTCTTCGGATTAACGGGATCAACCCAGCAGGCTTTGTGTACATGTAAATTTTCGTAACTGCATTTTGCGCCATATTCGTGTTCCAGTCGGTATTGAATCACTTCATATTGCAGGGCACCAACAGTTCCGATAACCTTTCGGCCATTCAGTTCCAGGGTAAATAATTGTGCAACGCCTTCATCCATCAATTGGTCCAATCCTTTGAATAATTGTTTCGATTTCATGGGATCGGCATTGTTTACATAACGGAAATGCTCTGGAGAGAAACTTGGAACACCTTTAAAGTTCAGCACTTCACCTTCGGTTAAAGTATCGCCGATTTTAAAGTTTCCGGTATCGGGAAGCCCGACAATATCTCCCGGAAAAGATTCTTCAACAATTTCCTTCTTTTCCGCAAAAAAAGCATTCGGACTCGAAAATTTGAATTTTTTATTCAATCGTACATGCAAATAAGGTGCATTTCTTTTAAAGGTACCCGATACAATTTTAACGAATGCCAGTCGGTTTCTGTGATTGGGATCCATATTGGCGTGGATTTTAAAAACAAAACCGGTAAGCGTATCTTCTTTCGAGTCCACCAGACGGGTATCGGCCATTTTTGGCTGCGGTGACGGTGCAATTTCAATAAAGCAGTCCAGCAATTCTTTAACCCCAAAATTATTTAATGCCGACCCAAAAAATACAGGTTGTAATTTGCTGTTTAAATAATCATTCTTATCAAATTCAGGATATACCTCCCGTAAAATTTCCAATTCTTCGCGCAAGGTATTTGCCGATTTCTCACCAATAATTTTGTCAAGTTCCGGAGTGGAAATATCGGTTAATTCAACGCCACTGGAAACGCTTTGTTTGTTATCTCCTGAAAATAGATTTATTTTTTTTTCGTAGATGTTGTAAATGCCCTTAAAATCGTAGCCCATCCCAATAGGAAAACTCAAAGGCGTCACGGTCAATCCTAATTTTTGTTCCACTTCATCCAGCAAATCGAAAGCATCTTTTCCTTCACGATCCATTTTATTGATAAAAACAATGATGGGAATTTTGCGCATTCGGCATACTTCAACCAGTTTTTCTGTTTGTTCTTCAACCCCTTTTGCAACGTCAATCACAACAATAACGCTGTCAACGGCAGTCAATGTCCTAAAGGTATCCTCTGCAAAATCTTTGTGCCCCGGTGTGTCTAAAATATTAATTTTTTTTCCTTTGTAATTAAAAGCCAATACAGAAGTGGCTACAGAAATCCCTCTTTGGCGTTCAATTTCCATAAAATCGGAAGTGGCACCTTTCTTTATCTTATTGCTTTTAACGGCCCCGGCTTCTTGTATGGCACCCCCAAACAGCAATAATTTTTCGGTTAAGGTGGTTTTTCCCGCATCAGGATGTGAGATGATTCCAAACGTGCGTCTGCGTTGTATTTCTTCTAAAAAGGTCATCACTAAAATTTTGAGGTGCAAATATATGGCTAATTACACAATTTGCCAATTAGAATTTACAGGCCATCCGCCACAAAAGTTTGGCAGGCCTAAATGCTTATTCAAATAAATAATCCCCGAGGCAGAGCCGTCGGGGTATTCAGCGGAAGAAATTTATTTTTAGTTTGATGAAAACCTAAGGTTTTCAAACTTTCCACTTTACCCACGAGGCAGAGCCTCGGGGAATTCTTTTTGATTAAAATTATAAAAAAGATTATTTGCAGGGCGTTCCCGCCGAAAAGGCGGTCGTGCTTTACGTTACAATCTTTTTCGCGGTGAAAAAACTGCAAAAAAGTATTTTCACTTCAATCACTAACGCGGATTCGATTAATAATTAATAATGAATGATTAATAATAAAAAAGGATGATTTAATTTTAATAATTGCCGGCAGATTCAAAATTCAAAATTGACTTTGCGCTCTTTGCGGTTAAAAATCAGTTGTGTTTTTGCAGTAATTTTCCAGAAAACAGATTCAAAATTCAAAATTCAAAATTGACTTTGCGATCTTTGCGGTTAAAAATCAGTTGTGTTTTTGCAGTAATTTTTCAGAAACCAAATTCAAAATTCAAAATTCAAAATTGACTTTGCGATCTTTGCGGTTAAAAGAGAATTAGTTTTTGCAGTAATTTTTCAGAAAACAGATTCAAAATTCAAAATTTAAAATCCAAAATCATAAAAGATTCAACCCCTTATTTTATCAAGTAAATTGTTAAGTTGTATCACTTCCTCAGGCGATAAATGCTGCATTTTTTTGTCGAGTTCCTTTTCGTGTGCATCAATTTTAGCCAAATAATCCAAACCAAGCTGACTAATTAGAATATCTTTTTGTCGCCTGTCTTGTTTGCATTCTTTTCTTACCACTAGTTTTTTTGTAAGCATTCTGTCAATAACCCTACTGATATCCGAATTTTTGTCGAGCATCCTTTCTTTAATTAATCCAATACTGGAAACTTCCGGATGCTGCCCCCTTAAAATACGAAGTACATTAAATTGTGTTGGGGTCAATTTAAAAGGCTTGATAATTTCAATCAATTGTTCCGAAAGATAATTGTGGGTGAAATGAATATTTACCCGAGCTTTATGATATTCATTGTTGAAGTTGCTTTTTATTTCGTCCTGAATTTTCATGTGCTGTAAAATTTGTGTAAAAGTACAAAAAAGAAGCTGTGAAAATCAATGATTTAACCACCGAAATTCACACACTCCCATTTAAAATGTTATTAAATTTTTGTCAATTCCATTTTTGCTGTAATAGCCACTTCTTCACCAATCATAAGGCTTCCGGCTTCCAATACGGAATTGTATTTCAGGCCAAAATCGGTTCTGTTGATGACGCCCGTAACTTTAAGTCCGGCTTTTGTGTTTCCCCAGGGATCTTTGGTGGTACCGCCATAAGTCATAACCAAAGTAATTTCTTTGGTCACGCCATGCAAAGTTAAGTTTCCTTTTAAATTATATTTTGAATCTCCTGTTTTTTCAACTGAAGTGCTTACAAAAGTCATTTTTGGATATTTCTCCGTTTCAAAAAAGTCGGCACTTTTTAAATGGGCATCTCTCTTTTCATTGTCGGTATCCACGCTGTTTACAGCTATTGAAATGTTGATTTTTGCGTCGGAAAAGTCACTTTTTGCAGAAACAACAGAGCCTTCGTAGGTTGAAAACTGACCTTCAACTTCTGAAATAACCATATGATCTACGGCAAAACGGATGGAGGAATGCGCCGGATCAAAATTCCAGGTAGTTTGTGCCTGCACCAATGCAAGGCTAAACAATGCGATTACAATACTTAATTTTTTCATGATTTAGATATTTTTATGTTGCTTATTAATTAGGATGCAAATATATGTCAAAACAATATATGTTGCAACATATATTGAAATTAATTTTAGACAATTTCATAAAAAATATATTATAATATTGAATATCAATTAATTACATTTATTTAATTAAATTTTATTTACCACCTAAAAAGTGTAAATTTGCAGTAATTAAAAGATGTATGCAAGAAGAACAAGTCATATTGGTAAACGAAAAGGACGAGAAAATTGGATTAATGCCAAAAATGGAGGCACATGAAAAAGCGGTGCTCCACAGGGCTTTTTCAGTATTTGTGTTTAATGATAAAAATGAACTGTTGCTACAGCAACGCTCTGCAAGTAAATACCATTCCCCCTTATTATGGACAAATACATGTTGCAGCCATCAGCGAGACGGAGAAGGAAATATAGCAGCAGGCAAACGACGCTTGAAAGAGGAAATGGGCTTTGTCTGCGAGTTAAAAGAGGTGACATGGTTTATTTATAAAGCGCTATTTGATAATGGGCTAACGGAACATGAACTGGATCATATCCTGATTGGTTATTATAATGAAAATCCAATTTTAAATAGGGAAGAAGTTGAAAATTTTAAATGGATGACCATTGATGAAGTGAAAAATGACATTCAAAAGCACCCTGAAATTTATACCGAATGGTTTAAAATCATCTTCGACAAGTATTACAGTTTTATCAGTCATTAGTCATAAATAAGAAAACAAATGAAAGTAACCGTAAACAGGAAAGCACATTTTAATGCGGCGCACCGATTGTACAATGCCGACTGGACCGATGCGCGGAATGCCACAGTGTTTGGCAAATGCGCCAACCCGCGATATCACGGACATAATTACGAGCTTATTGTTTCTGTTAAAGGAGAAATTCATCCGGAAACTGGTTTTGTGATGGATATGAAAATTCTGAAAAGCTTAATTGAAACAGAAATTGAAGAGCAATTTGACCATAAAAACATAAACGAAGAGGTTTCAGAATTTAAAACTTTAAATCCCACTGCCGAAAATATTGCCGTGGTTATCTGGAATAAATTGCGTTTGAAAATTGATAAAGATTTAGCGCTTTCCATAACCCTTTATGAAACACCAAGAAATTTTGTGACTTATTGCGGGGAGTAGAAATTTAGATATTAAAAGTTAGAAGTTTTAAGAGTAAGTGAAAAGAGAAAAAAGACCGGAGAAAAGAGACTAAAAAGTCAACAATCTAATATACCAACAATCCAATATACCAACAATCCAATATACCAACAATCTAATATACCAACAATCTAAAAGTATCTATTCAGCTCTCTTTTTACAGGTATTGATTCCGAAAATGGTATAAAGGGGACAAAAACTTACAAGGCTCGTCAATAAGAGAATAACCGCAAAAGCCATAAGCACAATAGCAAGCGTGCCTTCTATTTTACCTAAATAATACAAAACTGCAATCACAACGGCGATTAAAACGCGAATCAATTTGTCGGTGGAACCCATGTTTTTTTTCATTATTTCTGATATTTAAAATTAACAAGGAATAAAGATAGGATAAAATTGCTTTTATTAAAATGATTTACGCTTAAACTCATAAAATATAATTATTCAGGAAGCAGGTTTGCTATTCTTTTTTGTTTTTATTCAATTCATCCTGTAACCTTCTCATTGCTTTTTGTTCGCGTAGCAAGGCTTTTTCGCGATATATTTCAAATTCTTCCTCAGTCTGTTTTAAGGCCAGTTTGCTTTGAATGGTAATCATGTTGCTTTGTTTAAATTTAGTGATAAAAAACAGCAGTACGCCAATCAAACCAAGAACAATTATAAAAAACAGCGTTTTAAATATTGGTTTTTCAAATTGAATGCCAAATAACGAAATACTGTCTTTTTCGGCTGTTAGGTTTGAAATCACAGTTTCCGATTCCGTCAATTTGGTTTGTAAACTGTCAATGATTTGTTTTTGGGAATTCAATATGTTTGAATTGTCTAAAACCTTCTTTTTTGAAGCCGAAAGGGAATCGATAACATTCGATTTTAATTTAAGCAGCCAGGTAGCTTTTATTACTTTATAATCCTGGAAATTATTTGATTCATCAGCAAGATATTCAAACTGACTTTTTACGGAACCGGTATCAATGAATTTTTTGGTGGCCTGACTAAAAATATTTGTTGTTATAAATAATACGGTCATCACCGCGATTGCTATTTTACTCATGAGTTAAATTTATTTGATTTCATAACGAAGTAAAAAACTACTTATTGTTGTTAAAATAGACTTCCAGTTCATTTAAATAAACTTGTTTTGTGTTTTCGTCTAATAACGAATATTGAAACGAATTTTTTGCCAGTTGGTAAAGATCGGACTTAGAAAGATTTAAAGCGACTTGAATAGCCTCATAATTTTTATTCACCTGTCCGCCAAAATAGGCTGGGTCGTCAGAATTTACAGTCACCTTCAACCCCAAATCCATCATTTTTTTCAAGGGATGGTTTTTTAAATCGTCAACCACCCGAAGCGCTGTATTTGATAGCGGACAAACCGTTAAGGCGATATCGCGCTTGATAATTTCCTTCACCAAGTTTTCATCTTGCAACGCATTATTTCCGTGGTCAATGCGTTTGATGCCCAAAATATCAATGGCTTCCCAAACATAGACCGCAGAACCTTCTTCACCGGCATGTGCTAAAGGGATATAGCCTTCTTTTACGGAAGCTTCAAATACATTTTTAAATTTTGAAGGAGGGTTCCCTTTTTCCGAAGAATCCAATCCGATTGCTTTAATTTTAGCTTTAAACGGAAGAGACTGCTCAAGGGTTCTAAACGCATCTTCTTCACTTAAATGACGCAAATAACTCATAATCAGCAAAGAGGAAACTCCTAATTTGGCGTTGGCATCTTCACAGGCTTTTGAAATACCGTTGATGACCGTTTCAAAGGCAACCCCGCGATGGGTATGCGTTTGCGGGTCGAACATAATTTCAGTGTGCCGTACATGTTGGTCGGCACATTTTTGCAGATAGCTGTAGGTTAAATCGTAAAAATCCTGTTCGGTAACCAAAACACCGGCGCCCTGATAATAAATATTTAAAAAATCTTGCAAACAATTGAATTTATAAGCCTCTTCAATCTCTTCAACAGAATTGTATGGAATCTCAATATGGTTTCTTTGTGCAATTTTAAACATCAGTTCAGGCTCAAAAGAACCTTCAATGTGCAAATGCAGTTCAGCCTTGGGTAATTTCTCTATAAATGTTTTCATGCCGCAAATTTACGTAATTCCATATTTTGAATGGATGTTTGTTTCAAAATTTGTCATAAAAAAACAGTTTATTTATTGGTTTTTTAATCGGCACACCTGCTAATGATCTAAAAAATAACCATAAAGATGAAAATATTGATTGCGCTATTCCATTCTTTCAATAAGATAACATGATAATATGGAATTTTGAAGTTTGTTTTTTTTGATCAGTTTTGCGATGAAAAGGATCCGGAAATTATATTGGCCAACCTAAAGATGCTCTGTAAAATTAATAAGCTCTCTGCTGAATAGAAAAAAATTGTGTTAAAAAATATAGAATATTTTGATTTAGGATGCGATAATAACGCATTTTCTTGTATTTTTGCAATCTAAATAAACCAATAAAAATTTTATGGCAAGTATTAAAAATTTAAAAAAGGATATTAATTACGTTCTGGGAGATATTATTGAAGCGTGTTATACATGGGAATTGGACAATCCGAAAGCAGGTTCAAAAGCAACAGAAGCAATTATAGATGAAGCAATTGAATCATTTGATGTTTTAATTGAGAAAGTAAATGTTAAAAAAGTCGAAGACAAAAAAGCTTATTTTAAAGCCATTAATTTAGAATTGGAAAAAAAAGCGTCTGATTTAATTGAAAAAGTAAACAAACTTCAGTAAATTAATTATGAATATATTAAGAATAAATATTTTTTAATATAGAAATTATTGTATATATTCACATAATAAATAATTGAGTAATACGTTCTTAAGTTATCAACCAAAAACTATTTAATCTATGGCAAGAGCAATGTTTGAGTACACCAAAACCATACTCGAAAAAGTCAGCTTTAACAAAGAATTATTTAAAAAGGAACTGGAAAAAGCAGTAAACAGATTACTACCTTATGAAATAAAGGAATTATACTGTTGGCTAAAGGAGTTCACCTTTAATAAACCGGAACTTCAATTGTGTTTGGTCTTAGTGGAAAATAAAAAAAGGAGCTTTTAGGCTCCTTTTTTTGTTGTAACGGGCTAATTATTTTCACGTCGTTAAAGGCGATAATGCCTCTGATTACGCTGTCTATGACATTTTTTAAGGATTCTATTAACTGTATTTTTAATTGGGACTTATGGTAAATCAGGCTGATTTCTCTTGCCGGAACCGGCGCATTAAAGGGTCTTAAATACATGGTGTCTTTATCGGATATGTCCAATGTCTGTAAATAAGGCAACAGGGTCATGCCCAAATCTTCTTTGGCCAGTTTAATTAAGGTTTCAAAACTGCCGCTCTGAATTTGAAAATGCTGATTTTTATATGTGGTGGCGCCGCATAAATTAATGATGTTTTCTTTGAAACAATGACCATCTTCCAACAACAAAATATCCTCAATCTGTAAATCTTCCACCGCAAGAGTTTTGTTTTTAAACAGGCGATGTTCGGCAGGCACAAAACCGACGAAAGGCTCATAATATAAAACACGTTCCTTAATTTGGTCATTTTCCAACGGTGTGGCGGCAATGGCTACATCGATATGGCCGTCTGTCAATTTTTTTATAATTTCTTCGGTGGTAATTTCTTCAATTTTTAAATTTACCTTCGGGTATTTTTTTATAAACGTTTTTAAAAACAGCGGCAGCAATGTAGGCATCACGGTAGGAATAATTCCCAATCTGAAGATGCCTCCAATAAACCCTTTTTGTTGGTCTATAATATCGTTGATGCGGTTGCTCTCGTCGACAATGATTTTTGCCTGATCAATAATTTTTTTGCCAACTTCGGTAAGTTGGATGGGTTTTTTATTTCTGTTGAAAATTTGCGTGTCAAACTCTTCTTCGAGTTTCTGAATTTGCATGCTCAAGGTAGGCTGGGTAACAAAACAATGTTTGGATGCTGTGGTGAAATTTTTGTATTCGGCTACAGCCAAAACATATTTTAATTGTGTGATTGTCATTACTATCAATATTTATGATAAAGATATTAAAACTATCAATAATGATTATATTTATTTCACTTTATTTTTTCGGATATTTGTATTGTTAAAAGAGAAATTAATTTAATTTAAAAATGAAGAATATGAACACAACAAGTATTGGATTAAACAAAGAGATGTCCAAAAATTTAGCCGTAAGTTTAAATGGTTTATTGGCAAATTTTCAGGTATATTATCAAAATTTAAGAGGGTTGCACTGGAATATAGAAGGAAAATCATTTTTCGAATTGCATGTGAAATATGAAGAGTTTTATACCGATTCTCAAATTAAAATAGATATGATTGCAGAGCGTATTTTAACATTAGGCGGAACGCCGTTACATACCTTTGAAGAGTATTCGAAATTGTCTAAAGTTGCTGTTGGTAAAAATATTACAGCAGGCGTGGATGGTGTGCAATTGGTGGTTAGTTCTTTAACGGAACTTTTACTGTTAGAAAGAGGAATTCTTAATGAATCTGCCGAAGCCAATGATGAAGGTACCAATGCCATGATGAGTGATTTTATCGCAGAACAGGAAAAAACGATGTGGATGCTGAATGCCTGGTTGAATTAGAAAAAAGTCTGAAGACCGAAGTCGGAAGCTGCTTTTTTTTAATACATATCCCAGAATGTTCGTTGTTTGTCCAATTCTTCCTCCTGCTTTTTATATTCTGCAACAGAAATAACTTTCAAAAATGAAGGATGTTGTTCAATTCCAAATTCAATTTTTTTTATAATTTCAGCAACAGTGTCATTTTCATAATCAATCTCAATCGGTTTCTTGATGACCATGGATTGCAGGACATTTCGTTTTTTAATCAACAGTCCCTTCTTGTCATAAGCTCTTCTGAAACCATCAATAACAATAGGAATAACAATGGGTTTGCAGGTCTTTATGATATGTGCGGTACCGCGTCTGATTGGCTTGAAGGGTTTTGTGGTTCCTTGAGGAAAGGTAATTACCCAACCGTCATCCAACGCTTTCTTAATACTACTGATGTCCGACATTTTCACCTGTCGATTTACATCCTTGCCTTTATCTCTCCACGTTCTGTCTATTGAAACAGAACCCACATAGGCAAATATTTTTGGCAACAGACCCGATTTCATGGTTTCTGATGCGGCTACATAATAGATATTTAATTTGGGATTCCAGATATAGCCTATGTTTTTTAAAGAATCTACCCTTCCTTTTAAGGAGGCATTAAAAACGTGATACATGGCAGCCACATCAGCAAAATAGGTTTGGTGGTTGGAAACAAACAATACATTGGTAGGGGGCAGGTCCCTGATAATTTCAGAACCCTCTATCTGTAGTTGATTGAAACGTCGATAACGTCCGTGAGAAACAACGCCAATAATTCTTACGAGCCATCTTTTTACAAATAAGATATGACCAAAAGGGTTTCTTTTAAAAATTGGCATGTAGTTGATTGGATTTTAATGAAAGACAAATTTAATAAAAAATAAATTAAATTTCTTTTAATAATACTTTGATTTCGTTTAACATCATGGCGGTGGCTCCCCATACGACGCAATTGCTTAAATTAAAGCAGGGAACAGGGATGTTTTTAGCGTAGGAAGTGGTGACAACGGTTGTTGAAAAAGCATTTTCATTCAACAAATCTTTGAGCAAAACCCCTATATTTTCTTCCACTTCTTCATTTTTTGTCAGGGAGGGCGTATAGTTTAGCAATCCTAAAAAAGGCGTCACCATAAAATTGCTGGGAGGGATAAATACATCGGTCATTTGTTTAAAAATATGGACATCATCAGGCTGAATTCCAACTTCTTCATGAGCTTCCCGCAAGGCGGTGTTTTTAAGAGAATAATCGGAACTGTCGAATTTTCCTCCGGGAAAACTAATTTGTGATGCATGTATTCCGTTATAGTTTGCGCGCAAAGTGAGTAAAAAACAGGTTTCTCCCAAGGCGTTGGGATAAAACAGCGCCAATACTGCCGCTTTTCTTGCATTTCGGGCATCAATAAATTCCTGTGTATACTTTTGTCTGAATTTTGGCGCAAGATCAAACTGAACCTCCAATCCGCCAAGCGCGATCTCCGACAGTTTTGAAACGTTATTTATGAAATACTTGAAATCCATTTAATTTTCAGAATAAAAAGTAGGTAAAGACAGTTTATATTTTACGGCAATCAATCTTATGGCAATAACAATTAATGTTGTTGAAACATTTACAATGGTTTGATCAATATTTAAATGATGTAAAATAATAAATGCAATTGAACCAAAAATACATGCGGTTGCATAAATCTCTTTCCTGAAAAGAACGGGAACTTCATTACATAAAATATCACGTATAACGCCACCAAAAGAGGCGGTCATCGTTGCCAATGCAATTGAAATAATGGGGTGAAAATGAGCATTAATACCAATTTCTGTGCCGGTTATGGTAAATACGCCCAAACCAATGGCGTCAAATAAAAACAATGATTTTTGCAGGTGTTTTAATTTTTTCCGAAATAAAATTGCAATAAAAACAGAGGAACTGATTAAAAAGACATACGTAATATCGGTCATCCAAATAACGGGTTGATTTCCTATTAAAACGTCTCGCAAAGTACCGCCGCCAACTGCCGTTACAAAAGCAATGATGAAAACACCAAATGGATCCATTTTTTTATTCATGGCTACCAGCGCACCCGAAATGGCAAATGCAATAGTGCCCAAGATATCTAATATGTAAAATATGGTCATTGGTTTTTTGGTGTAAAATGGCAGTGGTTTTTTATAATAGCTTCAATAAAATCTGCGGAATTGATTTCAATAATTTGAAAGGATTTAATTACTTTGATTAATTTAAAATTTAGCAGCCATCGCTGCCCCAATAATACCGGCTTCATTTTCTGCTTCTGCAGGAACTATAGGTATATCGATATCAATTTTATGGATGAATTTATGCACCCGTTTACTTGCGCCGCCGCCAATGATAATTAAATCTGGAGACATGATAAAATTTAAGTGGTTAAAATACTTATCAAGTCTTTTTCCCCATTTTTTCTGACTTAATTTTTCTCTTTTACGGGCAGAATCTGCAGCGTAAATCTCAAAGATGTCGCCATGTCTGTTCATCAGATGTCCAAGTTCTGTATTGGGCAATAATTTTCCGTCTAAAAACATAGCCGATCCAATTCCTGTTCCGAGGGTAATCATAATAACGACACCTTTTTTGTCTTTTCCGGCTCCAAAGTTTATTTCGGCAATTCCGGCAGCATCGGCATCATTTACAACGGTAAATTCATTTCCTGTCTTATTTTTAAAAAGTTCAGCGACATTTATGCCTTTCCAATCTTCATGTAAATTTCCGCCCGACATGCATTTTCCGTGTTTTAAAGGTGTAGGAAATCCGCAGCCAACCGAACCATCCCAGTTAAAGTGCTTCACAATTTTTTGAATTACTTTAGCGACCGCCTCAGGTGTGGAAGGCTTTGGTGTTGGAATTCTTTTTTTTTCAGCAGAAAGTGCGCCAGTTTCAACAGTAACTATTGCGGCCTTAATTCCTGTGCCTCCAACATCGATACCCAAAATTTCCATAATGCTAAATTTTTATCGCTTCACAATTTAATAATTAAAAATTGATAATTAATATTTGAAAGATTAAAACTACCAACTAATAATTCACAACTTAAAACTTATAACCAACAACCAAGACTACATCCGTTCTTCAATCCATTTTTTAAATTCGAAAAAATTTTGAGGTGTTACCCCGTGACCAACCGGAAATTCTTCAAAACAATATTTAATGGTTAATTGATCTAAAAATGCGGTTGTTTTGTGTGCAGCGGTAACAGGAATAACTTGATCCACAGTACCGTGGGAAATATAGAAATCCAATTTGGAATAATCTTTTGCGTTAACATCAGCCGGCAACAAATCGCTATTGACATAACCGCTTAAGGCAATTACTTTTTGCACTTTTTCAGGATAATTTAAGGTGATGGCATAACTTAAAATGGTGCCTTGGCTAAATCCTAAAAGAAAAGTTTTTTCAGGTGAAATGGCATATTTTAATTGTACCTCATCAATAAATTTTGAAATGATTTTTTTGGCTTCAAGGGCTTCGGGGATGTCTGAAAATCTGTCTTTTGGACTGTTAAAATGGATGGTGTACCAGGCATAACTGCCAGATCCTAAAGTTTGGGGCGCTCTTGCGCTGACAATCAGCAGTTCATCGGGCAATTCAGAGGCAAATGAAAACAAATCTTCTTCATTGCTTCCATAACCATGCAGTAAAATGAGCAAGGAGGTGTTTTCTGTTTTTATTTTTGGTTCTCTGACAATATAGTGCAGTGATAATTTTTCCATAATTTAAATATAAAAGTCGCGTTATTGAACGCGACTTCAAAAGTAACCTTAAAAATTAGGTTAACCAATTCCTTTAAACCAATCTTGAAATAAATCACCGAATATAGGTATTTTTTTTTCTTGACCCTGAATAACTCCTATAAAACCAATAATCCACAACACAAACAAACCCAACATAATAAATCCCGAAATTTGCATTCCTGCGTAGCTGCTAATAAGCCCGTTTCCTAATGAAAAAAGAGACAATCCAATCATTTGACGAATATGAAAAGCGGCAAATGAATTGTGCTTTTCATTGTTCATAATAAAGGCAATTAAAGTTCCAATCCATGTTAAATAACTAATAATCGCCATTGTTTTTCCTTCCTGAATAGTTTGATTTTCCATAAGTTCTATTTTTGTTAGTATTTAGTATTTAGTATTTATTATTTAGTATCTGGTATTTGGTATTTGATATCTCGTATCTGGTATCTACCCACTGGTCTTTTTTCTTTTTACTTGATGCCTGATACTTGATACTTTGTACTTTCACCTTTAACATTTTTGAACGGGCAAGCAGCAACCTGTCCCTGCTTTTCCAATTAATAATTCCCCCTTCGGGGGCTAGGGGGCTATAATTTTATTATTAGAAATAACCCCATATACTTTTCCATTTAAATTTTTATGGAGAAAAATGGCATTTTTAGAAGAAGACAAGATGTTGATCTCGCTAAAAATATAGTCAAAATCGGGATTAAAAAGGGTGATATTAGCTTGTTTTCCTTCTGCAATGGGATAGGTTGGTATATGGAATCTTTCTCTCGGTTTGGTGGTTAAACTGGCTATTAATGTTTCCAGCCCGATTGTTTTATTCAAGGCGCCAAACAAACTTTCCAATCCAATGGTTCCAAATTTTGCGTTGTTGTATTCCACTTTTTTATGTTCAACATCAATAGGGTTGTGGTCACTGGTCACCATATCAATAACCCCTTCTTTTAAGCCTTTGATCAATGCCTTTAAGTCTTTTGAAGTACGTAATGGAGGCAATACTTTTGTGTTTGCATTAAAATCTTTCAGTTCATCGTCGGTTAGCATCAAATGATGCGCGGAAACGCTGCAGGTAACATTTAATTTTTTCTTTTTTGCGTCCTTTATAAGTTCAACCGATTTTGCGGTGGAAATTGTTGGAATGTGCAATTTTCCGCCAGTATATTCCAACAAAAATAAATCGCGAACAATTTGTAATTCTTCCGATAAAGCAGGAATCCCTTTTAAACCAAGCTTTGTGCTGTTAATCTCTTCATTTACCAAACCAATTCCCGCTATCGAATTGTCCTGCGGAAAGCTTAAGAGGAGTGCATCAAAATTTTGTGCGTACTGTAAACCGATTTTCAAAAGATTGGCATTTGAAACAGCCTTGTTATAATCTCCAAAAGCAATTGCACCGGCGTTTTGCATATCGTACAATTCTGCAATGTCTTCGCTTTTCCCTCCTTTAGTCAGGTTTCCTATCGGATACAGCGTTGTGGCTGAACCATTGGCCTTGTTTTTTAGAAACTGAATAGCAGATTTATTGTCTGTGGCCGGAAAGGTATTCGGATTTACAGCAACTGCTGTAAAACCACTTTTCGAAGCCGTTTTCAACCCGTTCTCAATCGTTTCCCGTTCCTCATATCCGGGTTCGCCAAAGCATACGCTCGAATCAAACCAGCCCTGAGAAATATGCAGGTTGTCAAATTTGAGTTCTTTATAATTTTTCGGATTTTTAAGTTTTTCGCCAATTTTTGTGATGGTGCCGTTTTCAATAAGAATGTCTTTAATTTGAAGGTGAAACGGACTTGAATTGTCGATAATGGTAGCAGATTTGAGAAGTAAATTCATATTTTGAAATATTTTAATAACAGCATTTCAATGAGCAAAAATAGCACAGAAAATGCTAAAAACCATTTAAAAAGCAAATTGATTTTTTGTTGATTGCCAATTTCATTAAAAAGGTCATCAATTGAGGAGGAAACATGCACGTTTTCGGCATTGCCGACCATAGATTTTAAATCGGCGTAATTGGTGTCGCTCTCTTCTCTGTTGTAATTTAATGAGATGGTTTTTAATACATCCTCATTTTTTGAGATTTTGTAAAATCCGCTTTGTAACATAACGTCTAACAAAGTCAGTTCAACTTTATTTTGGGATACTTTTTGAAGCGGAATAAATGCATTCGTTTCGTTTGAAATCTTCAATACCTCATCTTTACCGATGGGTGCGGTTATTACAATTTCGTTTTCAGGCGCAATGGTGTAATAAAGTTGTCCGGTTTTTAGGCTGTTTTTTGCGAAATTATAAAAAACGGGCACCACCAAGGGTGATTGGGTAAAGTCTGAAATTCCTTTATTTAAAGGTGATGAAATCCAGTAAAAAGTGCCGTTTTTGGTTTTTGTGGCCGAAATAAACGGACTGTTATTGTCGAATTTAAGAATGGTCGAACTGTTTTTAAAATTGTTTTGGTAATACAATGCTGTTTTTGGGTATTGAAAATTGGTCACTTTTTTTTCGAAAACATCAGCTATTAAAGGATGCTCATAATTTATTGCAATAATTTGATGCTCATTTTCAATTTTAGCGCTTATTTTTCCGGACTGAAATGCATTTAAAAGAGCGTTATAGGAATCAATATTTGCTTCTTGAGAAGGAATTGCAACCAAACTTCCTCCGTTTTCTGAAAACTCAACTAAACTGCGCAGTAATTCGGCAGGAATGTCAATCATTTCATTCAAAATTATTAAATGCTGATTTTGAATTTTGTTGTAATTTAGATTTGAGAGTAGGGAAGTGGTGAAATTAAATTCATGAGCCGTATAAATTTTTGGTAAAAATTCGGCTGGATTTCCAATACTTAAAACGTTGATTTTTTCGGGTGTTGAAATTGAAAAGTAAAAGTCGTTATCAAATTCCATCCCATCATCAACCAAGGATATTTTTCCGTTAAAATTGTTGGAATTTTGGAGTGAAAATTGAATGGCAGACCTATTGGAATTTGCAAATTTTGCGGTTGTTTTTCCTATTAAGTTTTCCTCCTGAAATAAAGAAACCGGAACGTTGGAGTCAATCACCTGCGTGCTTTTTACAAGTACGTTCAACATTGTTTCGGTTGAAGATTTTCGTTCAAGAGACACGCTATCCAAATAAATATTTTGTGCTTCTTTTGGAGAGAGTTGTAGTAGAGATATTGGCGAATTAACAATTGTGAAATTAATTTTATTTTGAATATTAATATTTTGAAAATCAGATATTAATATAATCTTATTTAAAGTATTTATTTTACTTGAATAATTGCTTTTTGCTTTCAGTAAAACCGTATTTATATCAAGTTTATTTGGCGAATAATGAAGGTCTATTAATTCGTTTTTTAAACTTTTGGCATCCAAATTATTAAAATTTTCATCATTGGTAATTAAAGTAAAAGTACTGTTTTGAATGTTGTTGTTTTCAATGATTTTTTGCGCGGCGCTTTTCAATAATTCACCTTGTTCTCCCTTTGCCTGCATGCTGTAGGAATTGTCTAAATAAATAGTGACATTTACATGTTGCCGGGTTGAAGATTCAGAAAAATATGGTTGTGAAAAGGCTAAAATTAAACAGCTAAAAGCCAATAAACGACTGAGTAAAACAAACCATTTTTTAAGTTGGGCACTTTTTCGTGTTTGTCTTTCAATATTTTTTAAAAATGCGACATTGGTGAATGGAACTTTAATGAAACGTTGCAACTGAAATAAATGAACAATTATCGGAATGCTCAATAACAGAAGTGCGTAAAGAATTTCCGGATGCTTAAATTGCATTGTTCAAAATGGTTTATCAAAGATATAAAAATAGGCGGAATTTATGAGAAATAATTTTTCAAAATGCCTAAGGCATATTTGCTCGCAATGGAATTGGCAAATTTTGGAAAGTCAATGGTCGCATTGTCGTTTGCTTTGTCTGAAATGACACGAATAATGGAAAACGGAATCTCATATTCAAAACAAACTTGCGCAACCGCTGCACCTTCCATTTCCACACAAACTGCTGTTGGAAGTTTTTTGTTCAACTTTTTAATTTTTTTAAGGCTTGAAATAAACTGATCGCCGCTTGCAATATCGCCATAAACAAGTTTAGGAGTTACAATGTCAAAAAGTTGCGCGTCTTCCAACGTAATATATTGATGGTAAGTCGCTAAAAATAGATTGGAGG
>JAENXD010000064.1 GCA_016649745.1 Flavobacteriaceae bacterium
AGGAATTAAGTAAAAGTATGGAGCAGGCTATGATGACCATGGAAGGGGAAACTATTGATGAAAATATTGATGATCTTCGAAAAATTGTCGACAATCTAATCGTGTTTTCTTTTGAGCAGGAAGATTTGCTTGACCGGTTTTCCGCTTCGGATATGAACCATGCCGAGTATCCAAATAATTTAAGAAAGCAATATGTTTTAAAAGAGTATTTTAATCATATTGACGACAGTTTATATGTGCTAGCTTTACGATTGGTTACTATGAGTACCATGATTCAAAAGGAGGTTTCTGACACCCATTATTACTTAAATGAAGCTTTACTGAATTTTGCGGACGATAAGGTGGATTTGGGAATTTCCGATCAACAATTTGTAATTACAGCGGCTAATAATCTGGCTAATTCCCTTAGTGATTTGCTGGAAAGTTTAATGAATGCTTCACCCAGTTTTGGTACGGGAAAGGGAAAGGCCCAATCGTTTGGTTTGCCGGATATCATTAAAAAACAAGGTGAGTTGAATGAAAAAATAAAAAATGGTTTGGAAAAAGGAGAAAAGAAGGGGAAAGAACCTGGGGAGAATGGAGAAGGCTTGAACGACGAATTGTATGAAATATACAAACAACAAGAGCAACTTAAAAAGATGTTAATGGACTTTTTAGGTGATAGTCAAGAAAATTCTGAAGGTTCCGGAGAGGCCATCAAAAAAATGGAAGCCTTGGAAAAGGAATTATTAGAAAAAAGATTTACAAAAGATATCGTGCAAAAAATACTGCAGTTGAATTATGAGTTGCTAAAATTGCAAAAGGCAACCCTGCAGCAAGGAGAGGATACTAAGCGAAAATCGGAAACTTCCAAGGTGATTTTTGAAAAGAGGAATATCGACGCCATTGAGTTTAAGAATCAGTATTTAAATTACAATGAAATATTAAATAGACAATCATTACCTTTGCGAACAATTTATAAAAAGAAGGTACAAGAATATTTTAAGTCTGAACGATAATAGTAAGCGCATGATTTTATTTAATTATGAGATTGATTTTAAGTTAGAAAATGAGGAAGCTATCCAAAATTGGATTTCTGCCTGTATTGAAAGCTATGGTTTTAATGAAGGTGAGTTGAACTATATTTTTTGTGATGATGATTACATGCTCAAGTTGAATGTGGAATTTTTGGAACATAACACCCTGACCGACATTATTAGTTTTGATTACACAATGGGAAAATTAATTAGTGGGGATATTTTTATTTCTGTTGAGCGTGTTCAGGAAAATGCCAAAATATTCAATCAAACCTTTGATAATGAATTAAATAGGGTCATTATTCATGGTGTTTTGCATTATATGGGATTTAATGACAAAACGATGAAGGATAAGGAAATAATGCGTGTTGAAGAGGATAAATGCTTAACGTTATTCAATACTTTATAACGTTCCACGTGGAACACAATTTTAAATTATGTTTAGTACAATATATGATGTTATCGTGGTTGGAGGTGGCCATGCAGGTAGTGAAGCTGCTGCAGCAAGCGCCAATATGGGTGCGCATACCCTTTTAATCACCATGAGTTTGCAAAATATAGCTCAAATGAGTTGCAATCCCGCCATGGGTGGAATTGCGAAAGGGCAAATTGTTCGCGAAATTGATGCCCTAGGCGGATACAGCGGTGTAGTAACCGACAAGACCGCTATTCAATTTAAGATGTTGAATAAATCTAAAGGTCCTGCTATGTGGAGTCCGCGAGCCCAGAGTGACAGAATGCGGTTTGCTGAATGTTGGCGGTTGATGCTGGAACAAACCAGCAATTTGGACTTTTACCAGGATTCAGTAAACGGATTGTTGTTTGAAGGAGATAAGATTGTGGGAGTAAAAACTTCACTTGGAATTGAAATAAAAGCAAAAGCGGTAATTATTACTGCCGGAACTTTTTTGAACGGATTGATTCATATCGGCGATAAAACTTTTGGAGGAGGAAGGGCAGGTGAAAGTGCTTCAACAGGAATCACGGAAGATTTGGTTAAAGTTGGTTTTGAAGCAGGCAGAATGAAAACCGGAACGCCTCCACGTGTTGATGGCCGCTCATTGGATTATTCTAAAATGATTGAGCAACCCGGAGATGAAAATCCAGAGAAATTTTCTTATTTGGCTAGCACCAAACCATTGGAAATTCAACGGTCCTGTTATATGACCTATACTTCTTTAGAAGTTCATGAAATTTTGCGCGAAGGTTTTGACAGGTCTCCTATGTTTAATGGTCGAATCAAAAGTATTGGTCCTAGATATTGTCCTTCCATAGAAGATAAAATTGATCGTTTCGCAACCAAAGACCGTCACCAAATTTTTGTGGAACCGGAAGGTTGGGATACCGTAGAGGTTTACGTAAATGGTTTTTCTACTTCTTTGCCTGAAGAAATTCAGGACAAGGCTTTGCGTAAAGTTGCCGGTTTTGAAAATGTGAAATTCTTTAGATTTGGTTATGCCATTGAATACGATTATTTTCCGCCAACCCAATTAAAACATTCCTTAGAAACAAAGAGGATCAAGAATCTTTATTTCGCCGGACAAATAAATGGAACCACCGGATATGAGGAAGCGGCAGCGCAAGGCTTAATGGCTGGTATAAATGCTGCGCTCAATATTCAGGAAAAAGAACCATTTGTGTTAAAACGTGATGAAGCATATATAGGTGTTTTAATTGACGATTTAATTACAAAAGGAACGGAAGAACCCTATAGAATGTTTACTTCAAGAGCAGAATACAGAACCTTGTTGCGTCAGGACAATGCCGATTTAAGGTTGACGCCAATGGCGTATAAGTTAGGAATGGTTTCAAAAGAACGTATAGACAGGGTTGTTGAAAAGCAAGATAAAACCGATTTATTTGTGAAATTTTTATTGGAAACCAGTGTGCTTCCTGAAGAAATTAATCCAATTTTAGAGGCAAACAATTCTGCTAAAATTGACCAGTCCATGAAGATGTTCAAGATAGCGGCAAGGCCACAATTAAATTTTACCGATCTTAGAAAACTACCCAAAGTGGAAGCATTTGTTATTGAAAATAATATCGATCGTGAAATTGAGGAACAAACTGAAATTCATGTAAAATACGCAGGCTATATTGATAAAGAAAGAAATCAGGCTGATAAAGTTAATAGGCTTGAGAACGTTGCTATCCCTTCTAATTTCGACTATACAAAAGTGAAATCTTTGTCTATCGAAGCGCGTCAGAAGCTTGGTAAAATACAACCAATAACCATCTCACAAGCCAGCAGAATCAGTGGCGTTTCCCCAAGTGATATTTCTGTTTTATTGGTTTATATGGGACGATAATTTTAAGCGTTCCACGTGGAACCTTTAAATGAAATCTAGTTAAAATACTTAAAATTATTAAGAAATGATTCCCAAAAAATCGCATTATTTAACTGTTAAAGATTACACAGTATCGAATAAGAAATTCGATTTATTGTATCATGAAACATTGGATATGCTTGTAACTTTTCCTCAGCCAAAAGCAGAAGAATTGGCTGGTTATTATGAAAGCGATGATTATATTTCACATACCGATTCAAAGAAATCAGGTACCGACAAACTGTATCAAATTGTAAAAAAAATTGCGTTGGCTTCGAAATTAAAACTCATCAATTCTTTTAAAACAGCCGATAAAAATTTATTGGATGTTGGTTGCGGCACAGGTGATTTTTTACTGACCTGTAAAAATAACGGATGGAAGGTGACTGGAGTGGAGCCAAATGCAAAAGCAAGAATAAGTGCTGAGGATAAATTAAAAAGAGAATCGGCTTCAGAAATTTATTTTGAAATCAATCAGTTAAATAATGAAGCGCAATTTGATGTCATCACATTATGGCATGTATTGGAACATGTTCCAAATTTGGACATTTATTTAGAAGCGCTGAAATTAAGATTAAAACCGAATGGCACTTTAATTGTGGCGGTTCCTAATTTTAAAAGTTATGATGCCAATTATTATAAACAATTTTGGGCGGCTTATGATGTGCCAAGACATTTATGGCATTTTTCAAAAAAATCAATTCAGGGATTGTTTGCAAAACAGAAAATGATCGTCGTAAAAATCTTACCTATGGTGTTTGATTCCTTTTATGTTTCCTTATTAAGTGAAAATTATAAAAATGGAAAAAGTAATTTTATAAAAGCTTTTTACATTGGATTGGCTTCAAATATAAAAGCTATGGGAACCAAAGAGTATTCTTCCTTAATTTACGTCATAAAAAACATCAAATATTAATTTTAAGGCGATTTAAGCGCGTTTTTAACCCCTAAGCTAATTGTGGTATTTCATTTCTGTAAAGTAGCTTAAATTAAGAGCTCATGCGTTCGTTTTTTATCAAAATTTACTATAATAATAAGATTAACAATAAATAAAATCAATATTATAAAATATTTCACAAAACGTTGTTTTTTGTTTATATATTCGCACAAAATATATACAACAAATCAAAATCCTAAAAATGAAAAAAATACTTATTATCGCTTTTGCTTTTGCATTGGCATCTTGTAACCAAACAAAAATAGCCTATATTGATGTTGAAGTTTTAATGAAAGATTATAATGCAACAAAAGATCTGGAAGTAAAGTTAAAAGCAAAACAAGAAGTTTTTGCGAAAGAGTTGGACAGCCTGCAAGGTCCTTTTCAATTAAAGGTTCAGGAATATTATAAAGTTGCGCAAAAAATGAGTCCTCAACAAAGAGCGGAAGCAGAAGGCACTTTACAACAAGAACAACAATTTTTGCAAGCGAGACAACAACAAGCCTCTGAAGAACTTCAAAAAGAAAATCTGGAAAATAGTGAAGCTTTAACAAAAAAGGTGGATAGTTTTGTGGCGGATTATGCAAAAACTAAAGGTTATCAGTTTATTATTGGAACATCAGGAAAAGGAACCGTAATGTATGGGGACGAAAAACTAAATGTTACTGCCGACATTTTAGAGGTATTAAATAAAGATTATTCAAAATAATAATTTTTAAAAAACACTTTAAAAAATCGCCTAAGAAATATTTCTTAGGCGATTTTTTTTAATTATAATCCAAAAAAACAGCGTTTTAATTTAGAAATTAAATATTTCTAAATTATAGTTTTAAAGTTCCACTTTAGTGTAAATCACATTTCTGTCTTTTAAATAATTAAGGAAATAATTAAAGCATTTTTCATGTTTACCTACCAGTTCAGGCGGGAAAACACCCTTTTCGGAAAACAAACCATCTAAAAACAAATTTGCCGCAGCCGTGGCTGTGTAACCGGTGGTTCTTGCCATTGATGAGGTGTTTGTTTTTGGGCAAAATTCATCGTGTAAATTATAAACAATCGTTTTGCTTTCGCCTATTTTATTTGTTCCTGTCAGTGTAATTCTCATCACCGTAATTTCTTCTTCCGTATCGCCTAATTTCCATTCATTAAACAATATTTTGGATGAAAATTCAAGAGGTGAAATGTCAAATCCATTTATATTTATTGTTTCTTCATTAAAAAAACCACTCTTTTTTAGTACATTAATATATTCGATATGGCCTGGATAACGCAATGTTTTTTCTTTCATATTTGGAATATGGGTCATGGTATAAATAATGGATCGCAATCCGTCCGAATTAAAAGATTCCAAGGTTCCAACCCCATCAAAGTCCACAAATTCAACATCTGACAAGGCATCTTTTACAATGACATTTCCATTTTCAACATAGCGGGCCGGACGTGTATATTCTTCTATAACGTCAATCGGAGAAAAAGGCGCTTTGTAATTAAAAGGCCATTTTTTTATTTTTGGCAATCCACCAACCAAGCATTCGAAATTGGTAATATTTAATTTTTCGTTGTAATAACCCAAGATAATATTTCCCATTCCCGGAGCTACACCACAATCAACAATGGCAGTAACCTTTTTTTGTTTGGCAAGTTCAAACAATTCTAAGGAGTTTTCTGGAAAAAATGAAATATCTATCACGTTTTTCCCCGCTTCAATAATAGATTTTAACGTTTCAAAACCCAAAAATCCGGGAACTGCGCAAATCACCAAATCAAATGGATTTATTGTTTTTTGAAGCGCTGTTTTGTCAGTCACGTCCAACAAAATTGTTGTTAGTTTGTCGCACTTTTTAACGGCTTTGTCCAAGGCGTTTTTATTAAAATCGGTGATAGAAACCGAATGATTTTTCGCCATATCAATGGCCATTGCGGAACCAACCATACCGGCTCCTAATACAATAATATTGCTCATAATTAAGTTGAAAGTTAAAAAGTTAAAAGTTTGAAAGTCAAAATAAGTAGGAGGAAAGTTATAAGCCCGGAATTAAAATCCAGGGCATTTCGGAAAGTTGTTTTGTGAGAATAAATGTCATATCCTAAACATACAATTTATTTTTCCGGAAATTAAGGTTTGACGTAAAATTTTGACTAGAATAACTCAACTAACATATTTTTAGAATGCAACCCTTAAGGATAGATTAGGCGTAAACGCCAAAGATTTAATATTGATTTCTGTTGCTTTTGATGAATCATTCTGATCCACAACATAGTAAGTGTCTAAAGTTTGTTCTTTATTAAGCACATTCAGGATGCCAAATTTTAAATTGGATTGAATGGTTTGCTTTTTTAAAAGCAGGTAATTTATGGAGAAATCAACTCTGCTGTAAGCTTTCAATCTTTCCGCATTTAAAGCAGCGTAATTAACAACGGTAAAATTTCCATTTTGTGTCGTTTCTTGTTCTTTGTTTATTGGAGTAAACGGTTTTCCGGATTTTATGATGCCGCTGATTGAAGTGTTTAAGCGCTCGTTAAAATGAAAATTAAATCCAATGGTTGAAGAATGTCTGATATCATTGTTACCTGGAAAATAGTTTTCCGCAATTGGTTTAAACAGTAAATCACTGGTGCTTAAGGTATAGGACAGCCAAAATTCGGTTTTTTTACTTCTTTGATTCAATAAAACTTCAAGTCCGGTAGATTTTTGTTCACCATTCAATCTTTTATTTTGAACTTGATTTTGAAACCCTTGCCCCGAAATTAAAACACCCGTTATATTTTTACGAAATAAACTTAAATCTATAAGAAAGGTATTCTTTTTAAAAGTGCTTCCCACTGAAAATTGTTCGCTTTTTATTAGAGGTATATTCTCATCGGCCATAACCCATCTTCTGGTTTCAACACCCAAAAAATCATCCAAATAATCAATTACTTGCGAAGTATACTGTGATTTAGTTTCGAATTGCGCATTAAAATTTAGGTTTTTATTAAAAGTATAGCTTACATTAATTCTTGGTTCTATGGTAGTTTGGTTAATTTTGTCAAAATAATTAAACCGTATTCCGGCGCGTATAAACCAAAGGTTATCTGTGTATTTAGCTTCAGAAAAGGCTGAATGGTTAATCATAACACTTCTTTGTACACGATTATACAAAGGGTCATTAACATTTGTTCTGCTCAATACGCCAGTTTCATTTAACTGATACCCGGTTTCTAAATTTAGATAATCGTTTAAAGTGTAATTTAATGTTGCTTTTATGGAGTTTTCAAGCACTTCATTTTCTTGAATTGTCAATTGCTGTTGGTTATTTTGATAGTTGTTGGACAGCAATGAATATTTAGCATGGTAACCGGAGACTTCAGCCTTTGTTTTACTGTTAATTTTTGAATTGTAAGTAAACCCAATGGCATCTGAATTTTGTTTTATTTTATCTGCCAAATTACTTCCTTCAGATTCAAAATAATTAAGATCATTGTTAATTTTAATGTAATTTACCTTTAAATGGTTGCTGGGATTTAAGTTGTATAACAAACTTACATTTACATCGTAAAAGCTAAAATTGGAATTTGAAGTATTTGTGCCAACGGCACTATTTTGAAATGTTTTGTTAAAGTAGGCTTTGTAAGCAGGGGTGTAAAACCAGTTGTTACTGGAGTTTCTAAAAGAGGTTTTAAGTTCCAGTTTATCATTTACGGGCACCGTTATAAATCCATCATAAGAAATAAAATTGGCCCCGATTCCGCCACTCAATTTTTTTTGTAGGTTATTGTCGGTTTCTAACAAAATAGTGCTTGAAACGCCATCATTATATTTAGCGCTGGTTCCGTTTTTTATAATTGATATTTTTTTTGTTAAGTTAGGATTTATCGCAGAAATAAGTCCGAAGAAATGTGTTGGGTTATACATTTTAATGTTATCCCAAAAAATAACATTTTGATCGCTTACGCCTTTTCTCACATTAATATTGGAAATAGATTCATTCGGACTTTCAACTCCGGGAAGTATTTGGGAGGTTTGCAACAAATCTGGTTCAACTTGGCCAGATAAAATATTGAAATTTTTCGTGTCTAACTGAACCATTCCATCTTTTAACTTAGACAAACTATTGGTAATGTAGTTTTTAATAAAAATTTCATTTAGTACAAATTCTTCCTCAATCATTGTCAATTTTATGCAGTCAGAAATTGGAGAAATCAACGCATTCACATTTTTCACGATTGATTTATAACCTAAATAACGAAACTCCAGATTGTCTGAAATTTTTAAATTTTCTAAAGTAAATGCACCACGATCACTTGAAATTGTGCCGTAAAATTTTCCGGAAACAATTATTGAGGCATTGTTTATTGGTTTGGCATCTTTATCAAACAAATAGCCACATATTTTTATATTGTCCAGTTTTGGGGCAATTGAAATAAACCGCTCGTCAATTTTAGTGGCAGTTAAAAACGTATTGGAATTTATAGAGGTAAGTATTTCGTTCAATGTTGAAATGTCCGAAATTTTTTCTTGAAGCTGGATGTTTTCAACATTTGAAATCACATAAGAAAATTTAACATCAAACTTATTTTCAACCAGTTTTAATTCTTCCAAAAGAGAAAAACTGTTTTGCGAGTTTACTTTTACAAAAGAAAAAAGAATAATAAAAAGCGACAGCCAAAATTTATTTCGATAAAATAATTTCATTATCTTTTATGCGATAGTTAATATTCAAAGGTAACGTAATGGATTTAATTGCTGAATCCAGATCTTTATTGCTAAAGCCTCCGGTAAAAAGAACATTGGTATTTATGGATTTAGCAACAATTTTCACCTTAAATTGCCTTTCAAATTCAGCCAAAACTTCAGTGTAAGACTCTTCCATAAATTCACTTTCGTTGTTTAACCATGAAGGCGCAGAAGTTTCTGGGTTAGGCAATTTTATTAAGGTGTTCTTTTTTGTTAGCCGCACACCTTCGCCCTTGGTTAAAATAACTTTAGTGTTGTTATGTAATACGGCCACGCTGCCTTCATAGCAAAAAACCTTGAAGGAGTTTTCTCTGGATTTTACATTAAATTTTGTGCCCAATACCTCTATATTTCCCTGTTCGGTTTTAACATTAAAAGTGCTGCCCTTTTTTACGCTAAAATAAGCTTCACCATCCAATTTTAACTGTCTATTTTTTTTGAAAGAGGCTTTGCTGTAGGTAATTTGTGAAACGGCATTTAAAGTAACAATAGATTCATCGGGCAAAACAAAGCTTTTGTTTTCGGCGTAATTGGATTTAAGGGTTTCCTGGTTAAAGTTGAAAAGGAAATATGTTATTCCAATTAATAACGCAATTGATGCCGCTATTTTGAATGCGAAGTTTCTGTTGAATGAAATTACTTTTGATTTTTTCTTTGTGCGATTTGCAATTCTAGCTTTAAAATCCTGAAGTGCAATATCCTCATTTAGAGAGGTCAGATTTATATTTTCAGCTTCTTCAACAATATTTTTATATAATTTATAGTCGTCAGTTTTGCGAAATGCAACCAATTCTTTTTCGGTCATTTCGTTATTTAACCATTTTGATATGTTTTTAAAGTCTTTCATCTGTTTAAATTTTATTTTTTAGCGGTAACAGATGCTGTTCGCCATTAATAATTCCTTTGTGTATCAAAATTTGTTATGCTCGTTTCATTACTATTATATGACAACTAAATTATACTTTACCCTAACTTTCAATTAAACTCTTCAATTTGTGACCTTAAAGCCAACAAAGCTTTACTCATTCTTTTTTCAACTGCTTTTACCGAGATGCCTAATAATTCGGCAATTTCTTTATATTTTTTACCTTCAATTCTATTTAATAAAAACACTTCACGACTGGCGTCAGTTAAATTGCCAATGGCTTTTTCAAGCTTGTGCTTAAACTCTTTTTGTCTTAAAGTATCTTCAGGTGTTTCTGTGTCAATATATAAGTTTGTGGAATTATTTTCATAATTCCTGACAACTTTTTCATGTTTTTTAACATTAAGGAATAGGTTGCCGGCAATGGAAAACAAATAAGATTTCGCCTTTAGAAGGTCGAATTTATTGCAATTCTCCCATATTTTTATAAAGGCCTCCTGGACAATATCAAACGCCTCATCTTTATTCTTATTCTTTATAAGAATAAACCTAAAAACATGATTAACCTCCTGTTTATAAAAAACATCAAATTGTTTCTCATCGCATAAATCCGTAAAATTCATAGTTACTCTTTTCTTTAAGAATTTTAGCAAAAATAGAAATAAAATGTGAATGAATAATCTTCATAAAAATATCAGAATTTAAACGTTTTGTGAAATAAAATTAAAATTTAGGTAGGGTACTTTAAAAGAGGGTTGTCTTAGTAGTGTAAATCGGAAATATTTCGAATTAATTTTAAAAAAACAAATAACAATTTAAAATTTACAATTATGAAAACAAGAAATTTTTTTAAAGCAACAATTTTATTATTATCGATCGCTTTTTTCGCATCTTGCTCTAATGATGACGGCACATCGTATGGTGATGAAAAAAGTAAAACAAATTTTTACATTACAGATGCTCCTACAGACAATACAAATGTTAAAGGTGTAATTGTAACAGTGGCAGATGTAAAAGTTAATGGTGTCTCCATAGAAGGTTTCACAAAAACAACCATTGATTTAATGCAATACCAAAACGGGATGACTAAATTGTTGGGAAATTTAGAGTTGAATACGGGCACCTATTCAAACATTACTTTGGTATTGGATAACCAAACCAATGCAAGCGGTGACGCTCCGGGGTCTTATGTTTTAA
The DNA here is from genome assembly GCA_016649745.1 of Flavobacteriaceae bacterium. Taxonomy (GTDB): domain Bacteria; phylum Bacteroidota; class Bacteroidia; order Flavobacteriales; family Flavobacteriaceae; genus Lutibacter. The sequence goes on from JAENXD010000064.1 coordinate 11,060, forward strand.
TGACAAACGGAACGGTAAAAGCAATTCAAAGTTCATCAAATGAAATTGATATCAATGGTTCTTTTGAAGTATTGGCCTCCAGTGAAAATGACATTGTTTTAGATTTTGACGTAAGAAAAGCCATTGTTGAAAGCGGAAGCAACGATTTTAAATTTGTTTCGGCAAGCGAACTTTCAAATAGCGTAAGAGTTGTGAATGAAGCAAGTGCCGGTGAAATTAAAGGAACGGCAAGCGATACCCAAAACACATCAGACAGAATTATAGTTTACGCTTATGCCAAAGGAACTTTTAATTCAAATACAGAAACCAGCGCACAAGGAAGTGGTGTAATGTTTGCCAATGCAGCAAATAGCGCTAGCGTAAATAAGTTTACAGGCAGTTACGAATTGAATTTTTTGGCAAAAGGAGATTATGAATTGCATTTTGTTTCCTATACAGATGCTGATAATGACGGGAAACTCGAATTTAATGGAATTTTAGACGCTGAGTCTGCCACAGGAGTCAATTTAAATGATATTTCAATTGGTTCATCATTAAACGTAAATATTGCAGTTACTTTAAAAGCGAAATCATAATAACAGGATTTATAGAAATTAAATAGCAATAACAAACTGGCTGCATTAAAATTTTAATGCAGCCAATTAATAAAAACAATAAAAATGAGAACATTAATTATAATTATGGCGTTTGTGTTATCATATAACATAAACGCGCAAAGCACCCAAAAAGCGGATAAGGATTCATCATTTGGCATAAAAGGAGGATATAATTTAGCTTCTGTCAGAAATTCTGATGGAGATGAAACAGATCAAAGACAAGGATTTCACATTGGTTTTTTTGGAGAATCATACCTGTCAGACTTTATGTCTGTCCAAACGGAGTTAACGTATTCACAACAGGGTTATAAAATTGAAAACAGCAATTATAGGTTAACACAAAAAATAGATTATATTAATTTGCCTTTAATGTTAAAACTGTATCCAACAAGAGCTTTTTATTTGGAAGCCGGACCGCAAATTGGGTATGCAATTTCACATAAAGAAGAAATTGAAACATTTGCGGTAAACAGCACCAATACCTACGAGCCCAATTCATTTGATTGGGGCGTAAATTTTGGAGTTGGTTTTAAATCGGAAGCAGGCATCATTTTAGGTGCAAGATATCATTATGGTTTGGGGAAAATTTATGAAGAAACAAGTGATTACAACAACGTATTGCAATTGTCACTAGGATTTGAATTTTAATAATTGCATTTTAACATTCTAAATTTATGAAGCTCCCCTTTATTTTATTAATGTTTGAAAAGAATCATATTTTCAAATAATTTGAAGGGGAAACTCATAAATCAATCAATTAATATTTAAATTTGGTTTTTATAATTCAATACTTACAAATGAATTTCTCTGTTAAAAAAATCGTCTCTATATTTCTTTTACCAATATTAGTACTTGGTTGCATTAAAGAAATTGACCTTACGGAAGGTGAAAATCCAAACACAAACAACAGCAACTCTGAGACTACAAATCACTACAAAAGAATTGGGATGTATGATGGCTCTTTTGATGATTTAATTGACAATAATGCCTGTTCCTCCGTTAAATTGCCGGTTTCATTATTGGCAAACAGTATTCCTTTAACGATTGCCAATACTGCGGATTATCAGTTGGTTTTGAATATTTTTAACCTATCACCAATTGATGTAGACATCATTGTTTTTAATTTTCCCATCACCATCTTAAACCAAGATTACAGCCAAACATTGATAACAAGTCAAGCACAGTTTGATAATTTGTCTGCTATTTGTAATCAGGCAATTAATAATAATTTAAGTGCCATTACTTGTGTAGATATTGTTTACCCAATCAACATATCACTGTATAACACAACCACCGAACAAACAACAATTATTTCAGTGGTTAAAGACCAGGATTTATTCAACTTTATGGCTAATTTGTCCGTAAATGAAGTGTACAGCGTTAAGTACCCAATAAATGCGGTAACAATTGGCAATGTCAACATTCAGGTTAACAGTGACGACCAATTGAAATCAATAATAAACGATTGCATGAATTAGCAAAGTGGCATTATTTATAAGATTATAAAGTTTATCCATGTAAAGAAAATAAATAGGCTATTTTACTGTTATTTAAATAAAAATACCATAAATGAAAAATATATTTAAGAGTGTTTTACTGATTTTCTTTTTAACAATAAGTTGCACTAAAGACGACAGTTTAGGGAATGACTTAATTAACAGCAATTATCCCTATAAACAACAAGTTGGATATTCGGCAAACGATATCTTGTCCAATAAAAAATTTACGGATATTTATATTGAAGTGATGTATGTTGACGGATTTAAACCCAGTTCCGAAACTTTAACAAACCTTAAAAATTTTATTGGGTCCAGAACCTATAAAACCAATATTATAGTTGAAGAACGATTAATTGATATTCCCTTAAAATCCATTTATTCAATAGAAGATGTCAGAAGTATTGAAGACGCAAATAGAAGCATTTTTTCAATTGAAAATCAACTGGCAATTTCAGCATTGTTTTTAAACGGAAAATCTTCAAACGATACTGAAACCACAACCATACTTGGAACATCTTATAGAAATACCTCTTTTGTTATTTTTGAAGAAACCATTGAAGCGGCTTCCAATAATATTTTGGGGCCAAGCAAAATAACCTTAGAATCTACAGTCATATTACATGAATTTTGCCATCTTTTAGGGTTGGTAAATCTCGGCACCAATATGGTTGCAAACCATGAAGACACTGCACATAGCGCACATTGCTCTGATGAAAACTGTTTAATGTACTATTTAATTGAGAATGGTAAAAACGCGCCTCATTGGATTAAAAATGAGCAAATACCGCAATTAGATGCCAATTGCATTAATGATTTAAGGGCAAATGGCGGAAAATAATTATTTTGATTAATTATTTTTGTAAAATTTTCCCTGCCATGTATTTTTTTCAACCAGTTTTTTATCGATTTTAGCTACAATCTCGAAGTTTTTTAGACCGTCCCATTTTGGCGCGATCAATAAATCGTAAGGCGCTTCACTCGCAAATCTTTCAATGCTGATATCAGGTCTCAAATAGCCAACAAAATCGCTAATAAAATCTACATAGCTTTCAGAACTGAACAAATTGAAATCCTCCGGATTTCTTTTGTATTGCACTGCCATAATAGAGTTTTTGACAATTTGCAAATGGTGCATTTTTAATGCCTGAATAGGAAGTTTGGAGATTTCTGATGCATGATTCAGCAACTCATTTTTGGATTCTCCCGGTAAACCAATAATTAAATGTGCACCCAAATGAATGCCTTTATCTGCACAACGCTCAAAAGCAATTTGAGTATCTTCAAAAGTGTGGCACCTGTTTACCTTCAGCAAAGTTTTATTTAAAGTACTTTCAACGCCAAATTCCAGAGAAATAAAGTGTTTTTTTGATAAAAAAGACAAGTAATCAATCACTTCATCTGAAATACAATCGGGTCGCGTACCAATCACCAATCCGATAACGTTTGGAAAACTTAGTGCCTCCTCATACATTTTTTTAAGTGATTCAATATCGGAATAGGTATTTGTATATGCCTGAAAATAAGCGAAGTACTTCTGTGATTTGTATTTTTTATCAAAAAATGAAATCCCCTTTTCCAATTGTTGTGTAATGCTTTTTTCGGGTTCGCAATAGGACGGATTAAAAGTGTCGTTGTTGCAGTAGGTACAGCCGCCGTAGCCTTTTGAACCATCTCGGTTCGGACAGGAAAAGCCGATATCCAAGGATATCTTTTGAACCCTTTCGCCAAAAGTCGATTTAATAAATGAGCTATAATCTAGATAACGTTTTCCGGTGAATTGCATGGTAAAAATTGTGTGGCAAAATTATCAAAAGAAGTTGGATTGAGCCTGTTTTCATCTTTTATATTTTAAAATCGAAAATAGTTAGGGATGCTTATTTCCGTTTTGCAAACAACCTGAAATTCTCCGACTTGAATTTCATACTTTTGTGCCGAACAACAAACACTACATGACTTATAAACTTATTTGTTCCGATATTGACGGAACGCTTTTGGACAAAAACAGGGAATTGTCGGAAATCACCATTCAAGAAATTCAACGAATTTCACCCATTCCTTTTGTGCTCATTTCTTCCAGAATGCCAAAAGCAATGCGACATTTGCAAAGCCAGATTGGTAATATGGGCGCTCCGTTAATTGCCTATAACGGCGGATTGGTGTTACACAACAACCAAGTTTTACACTCGGCGTTTATTGACAATGCTGTATTAGAAGCCGTTATGAATCTGTGTTTAAAACCGCGATTCACTTAAGTTTGTATTATAAAGATGAATGGTACGTTCCAGCTATGGATTTTTGGGCAAATAAGGAAGCAAACAACACAAAGGTTCTGCCTTTATTAAAATCGAATAAAGCTGTTTTAGCGCAATGGAAAGAAGAAGGAAAAGGTGCGCATAAAATAATGTGTATGGGCGAGGAAACTGAAATTGATGCCTTGTACAAAGCATTGGAAAATTTCTTTTCAAGTGAAATTATGTTATACCGGTCAAAACCGACCTATATTGAAATTACTCACCATTCTGTTTCCAAAAAAACGGCTATTGAAGTGTTGTTAAATAACTGTTATCCAAAATTTTCAATAAAAAATATTGTGGCTTTTGGAGACAATTACAACGATATTGAAATGCTGAAAGCGGTTGGTTTGGGTGTTGCTGTGGCAAATGCCATTGAAGAAGTGCTGCAAATTGCCAATAAGATTACCGACACCAATAAAAATGACGGCGTGGCAAAAGTAATTCAAGAACTATTTTAAGAAAATATCAATAAATTTATTTTGGGCGTTCCCTTTCGGGCCAGGCCTTCACTACTCGCTTTTTAAATTTATTTAGGTAAATTTAAAAGAGCTCAAACAAACCGTTCAGTCCCTAACGCGGATTTTGGTTGAAAAGCTGTTAAATCGTTTCCTTTCCACTAAACTCAGACCGGCAAAGTCTCCAAACTTTGAGTCGCTTCCCAAAGTCTTATTCAAATACCAATTGTAAATTTTTTGAATCCAAAATATTATCACCTGACTTCCGCACTTTTTTAAATCCCTTATTTTAATTAGGTTTAATTTACTAGTGTTGGGGAAAATATTTGATGAGATTGGTTTTAGTCAAATCGAGGATAAATTATTTAAAGATTTGATTTTATACCGATTGGTTTATCCAAGAAGCAAGTTGAAAACAGCCCAATATCTTTCTCGCTTTGGAGCAAAGAAATACACAGAAGATACCATCTATCGCTATATGGACAAGCTTCACGGTACGCAAAAGGAATTGGTTGAAATAAGTTATACTCATTCAAAACAAGTATTGAGCGATAATCTACAAGTTGTATTTTATGAGGTGACCACCATTTATTTTGAAGTTGACAACCAAGATGAACGTAGAAAAGCGGGGTTTTCAAAAGAGGGCAAATCAGAATCCACAAATCGTTTTAGGACTTCTAATAGGCAAACAAGGCTACCCATTGGCGTATGAAATCTTTCCGGACAATCAATTTGAAGGACATACAATGTTACCCGTTGTCGATGTCTTTAAAAAGAAATACAACCTTCAACAGCTTATTATTGTGACCGATTCCGGTTTGATGTCCAATAATAATATTGAAGAGCTTATCTCAAAGAATTACGAGTTTATTCTTGGTGCAAGAATCAAAAATGAAACTAAAAAGATAAAAGAAAAGATATTTTCTTTAAAACTCAACAACGGAGAAA
>JAENXD010000128.1 GCA_016649745.1 Flavobacteriaceae bacterium
CTTTTCGGCGGGAACGCCCACCGAAATGACTGGCAGACCCAAAACATTATTTTTATTCAATTTGTTTCAGTATTTGACCCTGTTAAATTAAATATTCTCTAAAGTGCTTACCACCATTTCAAGCATTTCTTCGGTAAAATCCAAATGGGTAACCATGCGCAATTTGCCTTGTCCCATTGATATCAATGAAATTCCGGCTTTTTTCAAACGATTCACAAAATCTTCTTCGTTGATGGAATCGATGACGTTAAAAATAACAATGTTGGTTTCAATAGGTTCTACATATTTAATCAATTTGCAATTTTGAAGCGCCACGCCAATGACTTTAGCGCGGGTATGGTCTATGGCCAAACGCTCTATGTGATTGTCCAACGCGTAAATCCCCGCAGCAGCCAAATATCCAGCCTGACGCATAGCGCCGCCAAATAATTTGCGAATTCTTAAGGCTTTTTCAATATGAAGTTTAGACCCCAATAACACAGAACCAACCGGCGCTCCCAAACCTTTCGACAAGCAAACCGATATGGTATCGAATATTTCGCCATATTGTTTAGGCGTTTCATTTTTAGCCACCAATGCGTTAAATATGCGGGCGCCATCCAAATGCAAAGCCAAATTATGGTCGGTGCAAATTTTCCTGATTTTTAACAATTCTTCATAATCCCAACAAGCACCGCCGCCTTTATTGGTGGTGTTTTCCACAACAACCAGCCTGGCCCAAGGCACGTGAATGTCTGTTCTCCCAGAAACTGCATCAAACAATTGTTTTGCAGTGAACATTCCCCGGTCACCGTCAATTAAATGGGAAGTTACGCCCGAGTTAAACGCCGCGCCGCCGCCTTCAAAGTTATACACGTGCGCCCATTTATCGCAAAACATTCTGTCGCCGGGTTGTGTGTGAAGTTTAATTGCAGTTTGGTTTGCCATAGTTCCCGAGGGAAAAAATAAGGCATCTTCCATACCAAACATTTTGGCAATTTTAGCTTGCAGTTTATTAACAGTTGGGTCGGTTTTAAAAACATCATCACCAACTTCAGCCTCCATCATTGCTTTTAGCATTCCTTTGGTGGGCTTGGTTACGGTGTCGCTTATTAGGTTTATTTGCATCATTTCAATTTGAGATTTATCAATTTATATTGGATTAGAAATTTTAATAAAATCCATAATTTCTGTATTTGCAGAAGAAAAAAGATTTTACCCAAAAATACCATAATTAGTTTGATTGAAATATAGCCAATCAAATTTATTTGCAAAGTTTAAAAATGAAAAGGTATTTTTGTGGTTCTAAATAAAAAGATGATCACAAACGAACATATTAACAAATTACAGGAACGCATCGGCAGGTTAAAAACCTATCTTGAAATCGACAAAAAAGCCATTGAAATTTCAAACGAAGAAGAACTAACCGCAAATCCGTCTTTTTGGAACAATCCGAAAGATGCTGAAATTGTGATGAGAAACCTTCGATTCAAGAAAAAATGGGTGGACGATTTTAATGTCATCTTAACAAATTTTGATGAATTGACCGTTTTGCTGGATTTCTATACTGAAGGTGAAATAACAGATAAAGAGGTTGAACAACAATATGACACCACAATTTCTTTGCTGGAAGACCTGGAATTTAAAAATATGCTGTCTGATGAAGGCGATCATTTAAGCGCCGTGCTGCAAATTACCGCAGGGGCGGGCGGCACGGAAAGTTGTGATTGGGCGCAAATGCTGATGCGGATGTATTTGATGTGGGCAGAAAATAAAAAGTATAAAGTTAAAGAACTCAATTTTCAGGAAGGCGATGTCACAGGCGTTAAAACCGTTACCATAGAAATTGAAGGCGAATATGCTTTCGGCTATTTAAAAGGCGAAAATGGCGTACACAGGATGGTGCGGATTTCACCATTCGACAGCAATGCAAAACGACATACCACATTTGCATCGGTTTATGTGTATCCGCTGGTTGACGACAGCATTGAAATAGACATCAATCCGGCCGATATTGAAATTATAACTTCACGCTCCAGTGGTGCCGGCGGCCAAAATGTGAATAAAGTGGAAACCAAAGTGCAACTTACCCACAAACCATCCGGCATACAATTGTCCTGTTCTGAAACACGTTCGCAACACGAAAACAGGGAACGCGCCCTTCAAATGCTGAAATCGCAATTGTATGAAATTGAATTGAAAAAACAGCAGGAAGCACGAAGCGATATTGAAGCCGGGAAAATGAAAATTGAATTTGGATCTCAAATAAGAAATTATGTGTTTCATCCCTATAAATTGGTAAAAGATGTGAGAACCGGACAGGAAACCGCAAACGTTGAAGCGGTGATGAACGGCGATTTAGATGATTTTATCAAAGCTTATTTAATGCAAAACGGACAAAAAGAAACCAAAAATGAAATGTAATATTGATACCATCATCTTTGACTTAGGTGGCGTACTTGTAGACTGGAAACCTGAATATTTATACAGAAAAGTGTTTAATGGCAACGAAAAAAAAGTGCAATGGTTTTTAAGCTCTTTTGATTTCCAACGCTTTTTGACAGAAAAAGAATTTACGAAGTAAGGTAATTCCTTACTTTTTCTAAGGTAAAACCTTAATAATTATAAAATAAGATTATATAACTTGTTATAATAATTAATTTCCAGTAATCAATTTTTTTGAAAAATATATTCGTAGATATTTTTATAATGTTTAAAATATAAAATAGTATTAAAAAAGTTATAACTATTGAGCATAAATAGACATTATTCATTTTTGCTAACTAATAAAATAAATTGCTAAACTCTTAAATGAGGTAATATTGCTTATGAACAACCAAATGTTTTTTTTGTTAAATCAATTTTCAATTAAGAATAATATTCAACTTGATAAGGAAGAAGTTAAAATACAGTTACTGAGTCACCCTTATTATCCAAGTATAAACAGCATTACTGATTTATTCAATCATTTTAATATTGACAACCTTGCCTTGAAAGTAGATAATAACTTAGAGGCTTATTCCCAAATTCCAGATACTTTTTTGGCTCAAATAAAGGAAGATAAAGGCAGTCAGCTTGTAGTGGTTTCAAAAAAGATGGATGGCGTTGAGTTGATTTATGATGAGCATAAATCTAAAAAAATAAGTGTAAACAAATTTTTTGAGTTATGGACAGGAATATTAGTTGTTATTGAAAAACAAGAAAAGAAAGATAGTGATAATCTAAATAAAGCTGGTAAAATAAAAAAGTTAGTTTATTTTTCAACATTCGTTATGCTAAGTAGTTTTTTTATACTAGCCAACCCTTCACTATTTCAAATAATATATTTTGCCTTAACTTGTGTAGGAGTATACATTAGCTATTTAATTGTTATACATGAATTGGGATTGCATTCGAAAATTTTGGACAAGTTTTGTTCAGGAGGAAATAAAAACACAAATTGTGATGCTGTTTTAAGTTCAAAAGGAGCAACTATTTTAGGGCTCTTTAAGCTCAGCGATGTTGGGTTTGTTTACTTTACAGCTTTGGTTCTGGTTTCCTTAATAATCACTTTAAGCAATTTGCAGACAACTTCAGTAATTTTTATGATGAGTACATTGGCAATTCCGTTTACTTTTTACTCCATATATTATCAATGGAAGGTTGTTAAAAATTGGTGCCCATTATGTTTAAGTATAGTAAGCATATTATGGTTGCAATTTGGCGCCCTATTTTTAAATGATGCTTTCTGGAAATACATGTTCATAATTGATCTTAGCTACGTGTTTTTTATCGCAAGTCTTTTAACTACAACATCACTATGGATTTTAATTCAACCTTTATTAAAAAAGGAACAATTATTTGAAAAACTGGAAATTGAGCATATTAAGTTTAAGCGGAATTTTAAGTTGTTTAAGGCCGCACTTAACTTAAACCCAATATTAGATACTTCAATTCCTGCTGCAAATGAACTTATTTTTGGAAATAAAAATCCAGATGCATTATTGAATATAATAGTGATTACCAACCCAATGTGTGGCTATTGTAAAGAGAGCCATCGGGTTATTGAAAAAATTTTAAAAAATGAAAATTCTAATATTCAAATAATCATTCGATTTAATGTTCAACCTAATGATGAAGGAGCTAAAGGAACTAAAATTGCTACTAAAATTTTAGAATTATACCATACTACAAATGAAAAAAATTGCTTGTATGCCCTTTCAGATATTTATGGTGAAATGGACGCTAATACTTGGTTGAAAAAATGGGGGGAAACGATTAATAAAACATATTTAACAACACTTAAATATGAAAAAGAGTGGTGTAATAACAACAAAATAAATTTCACGCCAGCATTGTTTTTAAATGGCCAACAATATCCTAAGGAATATGGTAAAATGGACTTGTTATATTTTATTGATGAATTGATAGAAGAGCGGGGAATTTTAGAAAACGCTCAACCCAATTTTGTAGAATCTTTATAAAAAACAATCCCTAAATTCTTTTAAAAATATTAGGGATTGAAGAACAATATTCTCTCGCGAAGAATAGACACAAACCTTGAGTGTCTTTAAATGTTCGAGGCAAATATAATTTATAAATTTTTAATTATGAAAAAACAATTTTTAAATTTAGGAAAAGCTTTAAACAAAGCTGAACAAAGACAAATTAAGGGAGGGTATAGTTGGTTCTATTGTATGACACAGTCAATAGATGTTGTGGTTTTTGGGGCAACACTTATTGACGGCAGCATCGATACAGATGCTCAATGGAAAGAGTGTAGAGCTGCTTAAATTATATTAGAATATTTCCCTCACAAGGGAAATATTCTATGTTTAAAAACAAAATAATGAAATATAACCTCATTAAATTAGCATTTTTAATAGTTCCTATTTTCTGTTTAGGACAAAAACCGACCGTTACTTTTTTAGATGAATTAAGTAAAAAACCAATTATTGGTTTACAAATATTTTCAGAGAATGGAAGTTTTATTGGCAATACCAATTTATTGGGAGAATTTGAATTAAATATTCAACTATTACAACAAGGAAATATCAATAAAATATTGGTATACAATACCGACTATTTTTCTTTAGAATATAAATTAAAAGAAGTACCACCAATTATTTATTTAAATAAAAATGAGGTTGTACAGCTGAAGGAAGTAACTGTAACCACAAAAAAATCAAAAGAGAAATATGTGTTAAATGGTTTTTTTAGAAGCTGGCAATTAGTAAATGGAAAACTAGTTAAATATGGAGATGGCATAGTCAATTATCACGTTCCTTATGCAGAGGCAGAGAACGACTTTAGTACCGGAATCAAAAGTTATTTTACTGCTTATAGAACATTCAAAGTAGATAGTATTAAACAAAAATCAAGATTTGTAAGCATTTCTACATTTGATGAATATTTAAGTGTTTCAAGCATTCCCAAAAATGATATGCTAAAAAGGGGAAAGAAATATTACAGCGTTAAACAGGTAAAAGATAATTTAAGTGACATTTATGAAGACCAAAAAAAAGTAGGATATGTTATTTATGATAAAAACAGTGAACTTGTTGAAATTAACACATCTAAAAGCTTTGATGGAGATGAAGCCATAAAAATATTATTTTGGAAAATTACGGGAAGTTATACAGAGATAGAACGATGGTCTGGTGAAGGCAATACGAGACATCCTTCCTATTTATTCAACAGCAAAAAATCAGTTGTTAAAACTAAAACGGAAGGAATCTATAATAATGTAGAAACTATCACTGAAATTTTTATTAAAAATGAGATTATTAATAACGAAAATAAACCCGAAAAATATAAAACTATATTAGACAAAGACAGAAGTTTTTACAAATCAAACTATTGGGATAATCAGTTGATAAAGCATCCGTTGCCGAGTGAAATTAAACTACAATTGATTAATGTAAATGAAAAGAAAAATAGTTATAAATGAAAAGCTTTTTTATGATTTTTGGCATTTTGGAGTGTTCAACATATCAATTATTGCAACTAATTATTTAATAAAGACAGGAAAAAATTATTACAGTAAATATTCAAATTGTTAATTTAAATGTAACAATATTCTCTCGCGAAGAATAGACACAAACCTTGAGTGTCTTTAAATGTTCAGGGCAAATATAATTATTAAATTTTTTATTATGAAAAAACAATTTTTAAATTTAGGTAAAGCTTTAACTAAAGCTGAGCAAAAAAGTATTAATGGAGGAGGATCTTATTCATGCTATTGTGGTTTTGTTGGGGGACCATATGAAGATTTCAAAGTTTTAGTAGATGCAGATAGTGTTGAAGATGCATTAAATAGCATGAATTGTGGAGGAGAGGGCGTAACTTGTAATGGACAATAAGATTTTTTTTGCTAATATATAATTAGCTAAATTGCAAGGAGTATTTCTCCTTGCAATTTATAATAAAACCTATTAAAATTTAAATAATCAGAATTACAAACAAAAAATAATTTATGAAAACTCTTTATTTAATTATAATCTCTTTATCAATAAGTTTTATTGGTATTTCACAAAACAAATTGAAAGATGAATTTAATTATAAAATCACTTATAATTTAACTTATAAGCTTGATTCTACTAGTTTGGATGCTCCTCAATCGGAATATATGATACTCTATCTTGGAGAAAATCTTTCCCTATTTTCAAGTCAAGCAAAAACCCTGGCGAATCCGATAGTGGTTAGAGGAACTTCAGGACATACATCAAGGTCTGCACTAACAAAATTTCATTATGAAATTCTAAAGAATATACAAACTAATAATTTGTATTACATATTGCAAATCCCAAAGACACAGGATCAATTTTACTACATACAAGATAAAGATTTGTTTAATTGGAATATATTAGAAGAAACAAAACTTATTAAAGGATATAATGTTCAAAAAGCGACTACCTCATATGCTGGGAGAGATTATGTTGCTTGGTTTAGCACTGAAATTCCTATTTCAGAAGGTCCTTATAAATTTAATGGACTTCCGGGCTTAATTCTGGAAATTTCCGATACAGATAATGATTATGTATTTGAGTTTATTGGTCTCGAAAAAATTTCACCTAAACTTCCATATATAATCAATCTGAATCAATATATAAAAACAGAAAAAGAAGAATTACTGGATCTCTGGCTTAGATATCGAAGAGATCCTTTTACGTACGCCAACAATCCCAATGTGAAAATTTCTCCAGAAATTCATGAAAAATACGTGAAGTCATTTACAGAAAAGTTGAAAAAAGAAAACAATCCCCTCGAGCTAGAATAATATGAGGAATTTTAAAACCTATATTTTGATGTTGCTCTTTTTTTCTTTTTTTAAAAATTATTCCCAATCTGCAATTTCAGGTGTAGTTAATGATGAGTATGGACAACCATTAAGCGGAGCGAGTGTAGTTATTAGTAAAAATACCGGTTCTTCTATATTGGCATACGACATTTCAGACACCCAGGGAAAGTTTGAAACTAAAGTAGTGAGTTTAACTGACTCATTAGTTTTTAAAGTCTCTTATCTGGGTTATACCACTTGGATTAAAAACATTAATAATAAAAATCAGCAGCTTCAAGTTCAATTATTTCCTTCAACGGAAAATTTAAAAGAAGTGTTTGTTGAAAAAAAAATTATGCAGCTTCAAGGGGATACACTCAGTTATTTTGTATCAGCTTTTAAAGATCAAAAAGATCGTGTCATTGCTGATGTGATAAAGAAAATGCCCGGTATAGAAATTAGGCCTAGTGGTGAAATAATTTATCAAGGAATTCCTATCCAGAAATATTATATTGAAGGATTAGATTTGATGGAAGGTCGTTATAATTTGGCCAATGAAAATATTTCTGCAAATGATGTGGCTAAAGTCCAAATATTAGAAAACCACCAACCAATTAAAATTTTGGATAGTTTGGTTTTTTCTGAGCGTTCTTCACTGAATATTGTATTAAAAAAAAACCTGACAATCAGTGGTAGTGCAGAACTTGGCGCAGGAATCTCACCACTGCTTTGGAAGGCGAAATTAACTCCCATGCTGTTTTCCAAAAAACGGCAAGCCTTAGTTACCTATCAGAGTAATAATATAGGCACTGATATTTCACGTGAAATTTATAATTTTTCTGATCTAAACGCAGGTAATAATTTCAACATAGTAAAAACAAATTGGTTATCTCTTACCCAACTTTCCAAACCACCATTTCTTCAAGAACTTTGGTTAGATAATAATGTACACTTAGCATCTGTAAATGCTTTACAACAAATTAAAAAGGATGTTATTTTAAAACTAAATGTTTCCTATTTAAATGATTCGCAAAAACAAGTTGGAAGTACCAATATCCGTTTTTTTACACCAACCGATACAATTAACTTGTCAGAAAGCAATCGTAATAAGACATTCAACAGCAACCTCCAAAGTAAAATAACCATTGAAAAGAATGGAAAGAAAAACTATATTAATAACAATTTAGAGTTTAAAAAATATTGGGATTCCGAGCGCGGAATAATTCTGCTTGAAGATAAAAATATTGAACAAAAATTAAGCAACCCCTTTACGGCTGTTCGCAATAATTTATTGATAATAACGACTTTGGGCAAACAGCTTATTAACTTTCAATCCAATATAGGTTATACGCAAACCAATCAAGATTTAGAAGTAGTACCCGGTCAGTTCTTAAATCTGTTAAATAATACACCTGATTCAAAAATGAATCAATTGGTTGAATCGACAAATATGTTTGCAGATAATTCAGTTGGTTTCATAAAAGCATTTAAACAATTTACATTTTCACCAAAAATTGGATTTTCTATTCAAAATCAACAATTAAACAGTGACTTAATATTTGCTAAGAATCAACAGAATACAGAGGAGGATTTTATTAATCGACTTGATTTTACTGCTTCAAAAGGCTATTTTGAGAATCTAATTGAATATAAAAGTAAAGATGAATTTTGGAAGCTGAGATTAACAACACCTGTCTCATTAATAAATATTAAACTAGA
>JAENXD010000160.1 GCA_016649745.1 Flavobacteriaceae bacterium
AATTTGTTTCAGCAGCCTTGTCTTCAATTGGTGTTTTAATTGAGCTGTTTGAAATGATTTCACCAATTACAACAGCTGCATATTTTTTCTGAATCGTGTGATCTTCAAACTGATTTCCCAATTCAATTTGTGCGGTTTTTGTTTTGGCAATCAACAATATTCCCGAAGTCTGATTGTCTAATCGGTGAACTGGTGTTGGCCAAGGAAGTGCATCGGGTTCTGAACTTTTTTCCAAATTAAAGGGCAACGAATTGTAAATGGTTTTATAGGCATTTCCGCTGACTGAAAATCCGGCAGGTTTATGAATCGCAGCCATATGATTGTCTTCATATAACACTTCTAATTGGAGCTCAAATATTTTGGGTTGTGATTGTGGTGTTTCAAGTAAATCGATAACCTGACCAAATTGCATATAAGTTCCTGTTTGGGCAATTTCACCATTGATTAAAATCTGTCCTCGTTTAATGGCTTTTTTTATGCCGCTGTTTGATGGGATAAAACTATAAAATATTTCTGGCGCATAATTTTGCAGTCGAATATTTTCAATGCCTTTCGGGACAATATGTGTATGAATAATTTTAATAATTCTTTTATAGTAATTGGCGATTCTTGTAAAGAAATTCAATAATTTCTCGATAATCAAAAGCCAGTTTCAATTTTGAAGCCTCATCAAATGAAAACCAATCAAAATCCAATACCTCAAGTTCCTGAATTTTTATTTTTCCGCTCCAGTTTCCCAAAAACCGATAATAGTATCGGTTTTGCCAAATTCCTGTTTTAATAATTTCAGTAGGCGTAAAATCTAAATTGCATTCTTCTTTAACTTCCCGTATCACATTTTGTTCGGCAGTTTCTCCTTCTTCGGCTCTTCCTCCCGGGCAACCCCAATATTCCGGATAATTTTCTGTGTAATTGGAGCGTTGAAGCAACAGTATTTTTTTGTCTTTCAAAATAATGCCTGATGCTGCTAAAATCATAAATTTTTTATTTTTTAATAATGCCAAGTGTGGCAGTTTCTCCGGTTGCCAAATGCCAGTCTTTAGCCGAAATTGTATTTCCATTGGCATCATAAACAATCATTTCGGCAGTATTCGGACCAACATATCCTTGGTTTAAAGCTTGGAAATCTATTCTGTTGTAACCTTCTTCTAAATTAAGATACACTACAAAATAATTTCCTTTCAATCCAATATTAGCGCTCACAATGGTATTGTTTAAGAAAATTTGAATCCGATCTCCATCAACCAAACCAAAATCTCTACACTCAATTTTAACTGTTTTTGTGGTGCTTTTAACGGTTCCTAAACTAAAATTACTTTCCAGTTTCTTATGGGTCACATCTTGACCTTTCCAGTATTTTAAACCAATAATATCTTTGTCTTCTGGCAATGTTTCCATCAAAAAGTTAAGATTTTTTGAAGCTGATTTGTTTTCTTCTAAATTTTTATCAATGGCGCTTGTATTTAGTTTTTCATCAATTTTTAAATTGAAACTTGGAGATGAAGATGTCGTTTTTGCATTTTCGAAAGTGGCATTTAATGGGGTTTTGCTTTTAAGCATGCTACCTTCATTATCCATTTTTTTGGATTTGGCGGTATCACTCTGTGAAAATGAATTAACTGAAAATAAGTTAATTAAAAGTATTAGAAGTATTAATTTTAAGGAGTTGTTCATTTTCAGTTTTTATTTCATAGATAACTGCAAAAAAAATGCCAAGTATTGCAGATTATATATCCGCCGATAAAAGTAATGAAAAATGCCCCAATAACTATTGAGGCATTCTATTAATTGTTTGTTAAACTCTGAAGTGAAGTTTATTTAATCAATTCAAAACTTCGTTTAATAAAATTTGTTAAATCCTCGCCTTGTAACAAATTTTGGGAAAGTTTTGCCAAATCAAACGCTTGTTTAATTAAAGCTTCTTGTTTCTTTTTGGTTTTTGTGGCTAAAATTTTGCCAACCAATTCGTTGTTGGTATTTACAACCAAATTATACATTTCCGGGAAATTACCCATTCCCATAAATCCGCCGCCGCCCGTAGCTTGCATTTCTTTCATTCTACGCATAAACTCTGGTTGCGTAATAATAAACGCATTTGCATTTGAATCCATTGCTTCTAATTGAACCGTATAGGTTTTTTTAGGAATAACCTCTTCAATAAGCGGCTTAAGCGTTTCTTTTTCCGCATCAGAAAGTTTGCTGATTTTAGTTTCGTCTTTATTGATTAAATTATCAATATGATCAGCATCCACACGAGCAAAGTGTATATTTTCCTTTGAACCTTCCAGTTTTTGAATCAAATGCGAAACAATAGGAGAATCTAACAATAAAACTTCATATCCTTTTTCTTTTGCGGCATCAATATAACTGTGTTGCGATTTTACATCAGAAGTATATAAAATAATTAACTTATTGTCTTTATCCGTTTGGAGCGGTTTTATTTTTTCTTCTAATTCTTCAAAAGTAAAATAGGTATTGTCAACAGTTGGATATAATGCGAATTTATCAGATTTTTCAAAGAATTTTTCTTCGGAAAGCATTCCGTATTCAATAATAATTTTAATATCGTTCCATTTTTCTTCGAAAGCTTTACGGTCGTTTTTAAATAAACTGATGAGTTTATCAGCCACTTTTCTCGTGATGTAGCTCGCTATTTTTTTAACTGCGGCATCGCTTTGCAAATAGGAGCGAGAGACATTTAAAGGAATATCCGGTGAATCAATAACACCACGAAGCATTTGTAAAAAGTCGGGTACAATTCCTTCCACATTATCGGTTACAAATACCTGATTTTGATATAATTGAATTTTATCTTTTGCCTGATCAATATTTTTTGTCAGCTTTGGAAAATATAAAATTCCGGTTAAATTAAACGGGTAATCAACATTTAAATGAATATGAAATAAAGGTTCTTCAAATTGCATTGGATACAATTCTCTGTAAAAATCAGCATAATCTTCCTCTTTTAAATCGGCAGGATTTTTTGTCCAGGCCGGATTCGGATTGTTTACAATATTGTCGACCGTAATTTTTTCTGGTTTTGCATCTTCAGGAGCATCTTCAGCCAAAGGCAATGTTTCTTCACGCGTACCAAATTTAATTGGAATTGGCATAAACTTGTTGTATTTGGTTAAAAGTTGGGTAATTTTACTTTCTTCCAAAAATTCTGTGGAATCATCGGCAATATGCAACACTATTTCTGTTCCACGTTCTGCTCTTTCAACTTCTTCCAAAGTATATTTTGGGCTCCCGTCGCATTCCCATCGTACTGCTTTCGCATCTTCCTCAAAAGATTTTGTGAAAATCTCCACCTTTTTGGCAACCATAAAAGACGAGTAGAATCCCAATCCGAAATGACCGATAATTCCACTATCTTCCATTTTGTCTTTGTATTTTTCAACAAATTCTTCGGCGCCTGAAAAAGCAATCTGGTTGATGTATTTTTTCACTTCATCACCCGTCATTCCAACACCTTGATCAATAATTCTGATTTCTTTTTTTTCTTTATCAACTTTTACTTCAATAATCGGATTTCCTATATCACCTTTAATTTCGCCTAAAGTTGATAAATGTTTTAATTTCAAAGTAGCATCTGTTGCATTGGAAATCAGTTCACGTAAAAATATTTCGTGATCTGAGTACAAGAATTTTTTAATAATGGGAAAAATATTTTCAGCCGTTACTTTAATACTTCCTTTTGCCATATTTTTTAGGTTTTAATTAATTTTATCTTCTTTTAATAGTCAAATGATAGTCAAAAAAAATACCAAAGTGCTAAAGGTGACAAATTGGCAAGACAATAAATATTGAATTGGGATATTTATGTATATTCGTTACTGTAATTTTAAGAAAATTACAAAAGTGGCAGAAGTAAGCCATAAAATTTCAGAAATTTAAATTTTCAAATTAAAAAGATATGTCACAACTGAATTTTGATTACGTGATTATTGGAAGCGGATTTGGTGGGTCTGTGAGCGCGTTGCGCTTGTCGGAGAAAGGTTATAAAGTTTTGATTATAGAAAAAGGAAAATGGTTTAAAAGTGAAGATTTTCCTAAAACAAATTGGGATTTAAAAAAATGGATTTGGGAACCTAAATTGCTCATGAAAGGCTTTTTTAAAATGACATTTTTAAATCATGTTACCGTGCTTTCTGGTGTAGGTGTTGGTGGAGGTTCTTTGACTTACGCCAATACATTGCCAATTCCCAAACAGCATTTTTTCACATCAGGAAGTTGGGCAACATTAAACAATTGGGAGGAAGAACTCAAACCACATTATGATACTGCTTATAAAATGTTGGGTGCGGCAATCAATCCGAAATTGCATGCAGCGGATAATGTTATAAAAGAAATAGCCATAGAAATTGGGAAAGAAACTCATTTTGAAGCAGCAAAAGTAGCGGTGTTTTTTGGGGAAGCAGGACGCACGGTTGATGATCCTTATTTTGAGGGGAAAGGACCAAATAGAACTGGTTGTACACATTGTGGCGCGTGCATGACAGGTTGCAGGTACAATGCTAAAAATACTTTGGATAAAAATTATTTGTATTTGGCGCAACAGTTAGGGGCTGAAATTTTGGCTGAAAAGGAAGTGTGCAATGTTTCAGCTATTGGAAATGAAGATGGTTCTGATGGCTATAAAATTGAATTTAAATCGAGTATTGGGAAAAAGGAAAATGGTAGTTTTACGGCAAAAGGTGTCATTTTTTCAGGTGGCGTTCTGGGTACAGTTCCTTTGTTGTTAAAGCTTAAACAAAAATCGCTTCCAAATTTATCGGAAAAAACGGGTTGTAATATTCGCACAAATAATGAATCTTTATTGTTGGTCACTTCAACAGAAAAAAATTCAAAAGATTTTTCAAAAGGATTGGCCATTGGTTCTATTTTGCATACCGATGAAAACAGCCATTTGGAACCTGTTCGGTACGGAGATGGTTCAAGCTTTTTTAGAATGCTTACCATACCTGTTGTTCATCATAAATTTGCTTTGGTTAGGGTGTTGGGAATTTTAGGGTTGGTTATAAAACATCCAATAAAATTGATGAAAACCATTTTTATTAATAATTACGCAAAACGAACTACGGTTTTACTGTTTATGCAAACATTAGACAGTACACTTCGCATTAAACTTGGTAAAATAACCCGTATGAAAACAGAAAAGGAGGAAGGACAAAAGCCGAATGCATTTATTCCGGAAGCGTTAACATTAGGAAAAAAATTCGGTGAAATTGTAAACGGAATTCCTTACGCCAATTTTACAGATGTGTTGCTTGGTACTCCAACAACTGCTCATATTTTAGGAGGCGCTGTTATGGGAGAAAATATTTCAGAAGGTGTTATAGATAAACATTGCAATGTATTTGGGTATAAAAATATGATGATTTGCGATGGTTCTATGATTTCGGCAAATCCGGGCGTAAATCCGTCTTTGTCAATTACCGCAATTACGGAATATGCCATGAGTAAAATCCCAATAAAGGAATCTTAATTTGTGTGTGTAAGCTGTTATCAATTTTAGTATTTTAAATCCGAAATTAATAATTGTTTTGGCAGCCTCAAAAAAATCATTTTAAACACTTAAATTGATGAAGGATAATTCTAAATTAGCTGTTTTTAACGGAGTTATTATGTCATCTTTTGGTTTGGTCATTTTTATTTTTGGTTGAATATCGTATTTTAAACAATTTTTATATAATAGTTATGTTATTAATAATAAATCAGTTACATTTTATATTTTATTTAGAATCAGCAATAAAATAGTTATGAACATCGTAAAATTAATGTTGTAAATAGTTTTTGATTTTAGTAAGTTTGATAAAAATAAAGTAATAAAACTTAAATTATGTATAATTCTAAAATAACGGGTCTTGGTTTCTACGTTCCTGACAATATTGTCACGAATGATGATTTATCTAAAATGATGGATACCAATGATGAGTGGATTCAGGAAAGAACGGGAATTAAAGAACGAAGATGGATTAAAGAAGGAAGTGAAGACTCCTCTTCTGTTATGGGTGCAAAAGCTGCAAGAATTGCCATTGAAAGGGCCGGACTTACAAAAGACGATATAGATTTTATAGTTTTTGCAACCTTGAGTCCCGATTTTTATTTCCCTGGATGCGGCGTTCAATTGCAGGAAATGCTCGATATGAGAAACATAGGTGCACTAGACGTTCGTAACCAATGTTCTGGTTTCGTTTATGCGATTTCTATTGCTGATCAGTTCATTAAAACCGGAATGTATAAAAATGTGTTGGTGGTTGGTGCTGAATTTCATTCGGGCGGATTGGATAAAACAGACAGAGGCAGAGGTGTTACGGTTATTTTTGGTGATGGAGCAGGGGCGGTAGTATTATCCAGAACAGAAGACAATAACAAAGGGATTTTATCTACTCACTTGCATTCTGAAGGAAAACATGCCAAAGAATTAACGGTATTGGCACCAAGCATTAAACATTGGGTGCCTGAAATTTTAGCGGCCAATGACGAAAATGATGAGTCGTATTTCCCTTATATGAACGGAACTTTTGTTTTTAAACATGCGATTGTTCGCTTTTCGGAAGTTATAAATGAAGGTTTAGAAGCAAATAATTTAAAAGCAGCTGATATTAATCTATTCATTCCTCATCAGGCAAATTTAAGGATTTCTCAATTTGTTCAGAAAAAATTCGGATTGAATGATGATCAGGTGTATAACAACATTATGCAATATGGAAATACAACAGCAGCCTCTATCGCAATAGCACTTACTGAAGCTTGGGAATTGGGTAAAATTAAAGACAATGATATTGTGGTTTTGGCTGCATTTGGTAGTGGATTTACCTGGGGAAGTGTAATTATTAGGTGGTAAAAAGCCCCCTAACCTCCGAAGGGGGGATTATGAAAATATTAAATATTAGAAGTTATTTAAAAAAAAGCAACTATTAAAGACAACAAATATTTTTCTGTCAAGGTTAAATCGAACTCCCTTTCCAAAGGAAAGGGCTGGGGATAGGAAAAAATAAAAGCCTCTAAAATGCAAGTTTAGAGGCTTTATCAAAAAAA
>JAENXD010000189.1 GCA_016649745.1 Flavobacteriaceae bacterium
CATAAATCGTACCTGATACGAATTTTAAAGGACATCTATGATGATGTGGAACTTGGAAATTTGCTTGGTTTTAAGGGAGGAACCGCATTGCTATTTTTTGAGCAATTGCCGCGATTTTCTGTTGATTTGGATTTTCACCTCATTAAACCTGATAAACGGGAGTTGGCTTTTGAAAAAATCCGTTCAATTGTATTAAAGTATGGAAAAATCCATGATGAAGCCATTAAACATTACGGACTTGTGATTGTGCTGGATTATGGTTCTGGAGAACGAAAGTTGAAGATAGAAATTTCAACCCGGCAGTTTGACAATCATTATGAAGTAAAAAATTTATTGGGAATCAGCATGAAGGTGATGACCCTGCCAGATATGTTTGCACATAAAGTTTGTGCACTTTTAGATCGATCAGCCTTTACCAATCGGGATTTGTTCGACTGTTGGTTTTTTATGGAGCAGCAAACACCAATAAATAAGCAAATTGTGGAGGAGCGGATGAAAAAACCTTTGGCTGATTATTTACAGGATTGTATTGATTATCTGGAAAAAATGTCTGATAAAAATATACTTCAAGGTCTTGGAGAATTGTTGGATGAAGATCTGAAAAAGTTTGTAAAAACAAAGTTGCGACTTGAAACCATCGCCTTGTTTAAAATATACGCAGCCATGCCTTTGCTGGAAGAATAATTTAATCAATTAAAAATATCATTGCAATACTGCATAGCTATAGAAAACCACGTTATTGCGCTATTGCTTAGCCAATTAAAACTGCGTCAATGCGGGACAGAGCGTTAACAAAATGTCCAGTGGACATTTTTAGCGAATGGGCCAGCTGTCGCGTTGGAAGCCCCCTAATCCCCGAAGGGAGGACAGAGCGTTAAGAAAATTTATGGGAAACTGAAATTTCCTTACCGGTTTTTCACGACCTTACGTCAGCACAAATTAATAGGGGTAATTGATTTGTGATAAAATCGGTAACTAAAGTATTGCATAAATAATGAAGCGATTATTTGACATTGTTTTTTCATTTCTCGGACTTGTTTTTTTAGCGCCAATATGGCTGTTAATAGTTATTTTAATGATGGCGACATCAAAGGATCCTGTAATTTATAAACAGGTTAGGGTAGGGAAAAACAATAAGGATTTTAAGATTTTTAAATTTCGTACCATGCACGTCAATGCGGATAAACTAGGGTTGTTATCGGTTGGAGATAAAGATCCAAGAATAACGCAAATTGGATATTATTTGCGCAAATTTAAGTTGGATGAACTGCCGCAATTGGCAAATGTGTTAATAGGAGATATGAGTTTTGTTGGTCCAAGACCCGAAGTGAGAAAATATGTAAATTTTTACAATCAGGAGCAAATGCAGGTTTTTAAGGTAAGACCGGGCATTACTGATTTGGCATCCATTGCGTTTCGTAATGAGAGCGAATTGCTCTCAGGTCAGGAAGATCCGGACAGCTATTACATCAATGTGATAATGCCTAAAAAATTGCAAATAAATTTAGATTATTTAAAAGATAGAACCTTAATGAAGGATGTAGGCGTGATTGTTAAAACATTTTTGGCCATCATTTAAATTAAAACCAACCGATTAGGAGTCATTTAAAATCAAAATTTCAAGTGATATACATAAAAAAACCCGCTATTACGCGGGTTTTTGTTTTCAATAAACTGTTTTTAATAAATGCTAAAGAAGCTTTAAGTGATTGAGCAACAACTGCAGCGCCCTTAGAGCCCGTCATTGCGGGACAGAGCGTTAAAAAAATGTCCAGTGGACATTTTTAGCGAATGGGCCAGCCGGCGCGCGGGAGGAGGATTGAAAAGACGATGCGACTGCGGCAATCTGTCTCTTATGATGGTCGCTGACCTCAAATCAGGAATTTACTTCTTCACTAGCTTCAGCACCTCTAAACAATTTCCCATAGAACCTGTCATTGCGATGGTATAATTTGAAAACAAATTAAAGAAGAACCGTCCTATGATGTTTTTCGTTGTAAAATATTGAAAACGTCATCCTGAATTTATTTACTCACCATTTTTATTTTTTTTGGAGTTCGTGAATCTTCGATTTCAGGATCTCATGAATTGAAGTTTCAATCATAATGGCCGACGGAGCTAATCCAAAGAGCCTCGTGGCTGGTCAAGCGGGAGGGCGGAACGTTAAGAAAACAGCTGGGAGCTGTTTTTAGTGATCGAGCCAGATGGCGCGAGGGAGTCGCAAGAGAAGATTTTACAGAAAAAGATCATCAGACTAGATTTTTTTGTTACTTTTTTCATCAATGGAAAAAAGTAAAAGAAAATGGATTTTTTGAAAATAAAAATATAATATCATCGTAACACATTTTTTAAACCCGTCATTGCGCTACTCTAAAGCCCAATAGAACCGACATCATCGCGAGAAGGATTGCTGAGGCGTAGCCAAGAAATCCGACGTGGCAATCTGTCCATAATTCCGCCCTGTTTACTTTTTTGGGCCGTGGAAAAAAGTAAGACTATGAATTAAACGCAAAATAAGAAACAGGAGTCAGGAGTTGGAAGCGAAACTCTTCTCTATATTCTCTCGTTTGGATAATATTTAGAAAAACACCCATTAAATTAAATTATAAGTCCACAAATCATAAAAATTTCTTACAATTATGGAGTACAATTCCATAATTGTAATATATTTGTAATATGATAGCAAGAGAAGCAGAAAAGGCAATCAGGTCTTTGGCTACACAGTTTAAGTCGGTAGCTGTAGTGTGACCCAGACAATCGGGAAAAACAACTTTAGTCCGTTTTATTTTTAAAGACAAAGCCTATATAAATTTTGAAAATCCCGACATACGCTTGTATGCCACAGAAGATCCAAGGGGGTTTTTGGCTAATTATCCGGAAGGCGCTGTGTTGGATGAGGTGCAGCGCGTACCGCAATTATTTTCCTATTTGCAACAAATATTAGATGAATCTGCAACCAACGGGTTGTTTATACTTACTGGTTCCAACAACTTTTTACTGCAAGAAAACATTTCGCAAAGTTTGGCGGGGAGAGTTGCTTATCTTAATTTGCTGCCTTTAACACTAAATGAAATTAGAGGTACGGAAGGAAGCGTAAACCAACATATTTTTAAAGGAGGCTACCCTTACCTATACAACGATGGTGCAGACCCAACACGCTGGTATGCAAATTATATAAGAACCTATATAGAACGAGATGTTCGCTTGATAAAAAACATTACCAATTTGGTTACTTTTGAGCGGTTTATAAAACTTTGTGCCGGTAGAATTGGTCAGTTATTGAACATGAATAGTTTGGCGGTAGAAGTTGGGGTCGATACAAAAACAATTGGTGCATGGATTGGTGTATTAGAAAATAGTTTTGTGCTGTTTCGTTTGCAACCACATCATAAAAACTTTAACAAACGAGTTGTTAAAATGCCTAAACTATATTTTTATGATACTGGTTTGGCAGCAGCGCTATTAGGTGTTCAAAACAGCAATCAAATAGATTTACATCCTTTTAAATGTGCGCTGTTTGAGAATATGATTATTGTGGATTTACTTAAAACCCGTTTCAATAAGGCAAAAACAAATAATCTTTATTTTTGGAGAGACAATACCGGTAATGAAATTGATTTGTTAATTGATAACGGTTTAGAAATGATACCCATCGAAATAAAATCGGGGCAAACAGTCACAAACGATTATTTTAAAGGGCTACTGTATTGGAAAAAATTAACCAAAACGGAAGGCGGATACATTATTTACGGTGGCAATACGCTGCAAAAAAGAAGCAATGCCATTACGGTATTGCCATATACACTAAGCAACACTCCAGACTATGAAATTGTATAAATATTTGTAACCAATCAGAAGTCAGAAATTGGGAGTCAGAAGTCAAAAATGTAGGGACAGGTCGGGACATGTCCATGAGAAGGAACGGGCAATGTTATGAAGTCAAGGAAATATTTGTCTTTCCAACAAAGGAGGAATCACATCAAACTATCCAACATAATGAGATTCCTCGTACCTCGGAAGGACAAAATAACCGCGTCATTGCGATGGAGCAACAGAGTGCAATTGCCTGTGCCGAATTTATTTCGGTATGGCGACTGCGGCAACCTGTCGCTTATTGAAAAAAATTTGTGCATTAAATCCAATCAAGAAAATCTTTTTTTGACAATCCTAACTGTTTTAAAGCATTTTTAATAATAAATTCTGGTACTGGATCAACGTGCGTTTGAACCGTTATGGGTCTTAATAAATCAACTCTGGACCAATGTTAGTGACCACCTGAGGTTCTATTGCAAACACATCCTTGATCTTTTAAGAAATCACGATATAATTTTAGGGGAATATTTCTTAAATGTTTTGCAGTCATAAAGGTTAATAAGCAAATTCAATGTCTTCTCTTGAAACCTTATAACTTTTACTGTTAACAATTTCATTGTATAATGGATTTAGTGTAGCCAAATCCGAATCTTTTGGAGGATTAAATTTTGGTTTGTTCTTAGTGCCTTTAATTTCCCAACCTAAATCTTTAAGAACCTTATCTAAGGTTTTCTTATTTGTGGTATAACGGAAAAATTCTTGAAGCGCTATGGTAAAAGACTCCTTCGCTTCTGATTGGCTGTAACCGTAGCCGCTCAAATCTAAGGCAGGTGAATAAATGATAATCGCGTTATCTTCTTCAAATTCAACCAAAGAAAGCCCAACTTGATACTTTTTATTGGTAAAACCTAAATCGGCAGACAAATGTAAATTAGACATAATAACAAATTGAATTAATGGTTCAAATATGGTCAAAATTAAAAACTATTGCTAATATTGAATCTGAATAACGGCTAATTTATGCCAAATTCAATCTCTCATCTTATAATGAAACGTTAATATTTCCCAGAAATTTACAGGAAAAAGTCCTGTCGGTTAGTTGGATATTCCGGAGCAAGCTGACCCCCTCTAAGAAAAGCATCGGCGCTTTTACCACAAGTCAGTTTATGCTTAATCAATTAAATTGGCACAAATCAAACCGGTATTACTGGCACAATTTGATCCGATAGTTCCATATCATACATAAAACGTCGGTTCGCGTGTTTTTTATGGAATGCGATAAAAAACGGATCGAGAATAAACACTTCAGAATAAATAAAAAAATGACAAAAAGTCGTACGTATTAGTGTAAAAATGCGTGAAAAGTCGTTTGATAATTTGTATAACTGCAAAATCTTTTGAAGTATTTTCAATATTGCCGGTCGGGCAGGAAACCATTGTTGTGCTTCTATTCAGTTTTTAATTCAATTGACAATCCTAAAGCATTGGCTAGCAAAGCGAAATTAGACAAGCGAATATCTTCTCCATTTTCAATCCGTGAGATATAAGGTCTTTTTTTACCAACTTTTTCAGCCAAATCCTCTTGGCTCATAAGAAGTTCCTTTCTTCGGTTTTTAATGATTTCACCAAAATAGTAGGAAAAAGCTTCTTCTCGGAATTTTTCACGTTCTTTTGTTCCTTCTTTTCCGTATCGTTCGGCGATCAGTTCCTTTGCATTTATTGACTTTACCATAATTATTGTTGTTTTAGATATTCGGCTAATATTTTTTCGGCTTGCTTTACCGCTTTCTCATAGTTTTTTGTCGATTTTTTCTGAAATCCGAAAAGACATACAGCTTTGGTGCATTCAGTAAAATTCAGATGATCAATCGCAAAAATTACAATTCGATAGTCATTTCCTGCTTTAATTCGCAATTCATAAAATTGTGTCGATTGCAGTTTTTTCGGAAAGTTTGCGTTTACGACTTTTATTTCTCCAATAATTTCTATGAGTTGGAAGAATTTCATCGAAACCCTTTCGCCTTGATTGTCTA
>JAENXD010000070.1 GCA_016649745.1 Flavobacteriaceae bacterium
AAATAATTATTTTGATGTTTTCAGGATTCTATTTAAAGTTTCTGTTCTGTTGACTTTACCTGTTTCTGTTTCAATAAATTTATCTAAAAAATAGATTTCCTTAAGAATTTCATACTTTGATAGGGTTTGAAGATTTTTAACTTGTTTCAATATATTATTATCCTCATTGCCTTCAATTACCAGTATTAATTTTTCACCTAAAATATTATCTCGTTTTCCAGCGACAAAAAATCTATTTTTTATGATTGCTGATAATTTTTCTTCTATTTGTTCAGGAATTAATTTTATACCGCCAGAATTAATAATGGTATCAAAACGCCCAAGCCATTTAAATTCTTTTGAAGAAATGAGTTCAGCCAAATCATTGGTAATCACTTTTTCTTCTGAAATTTTTGGCGTATCAATGATAAGACAGCCTCTATTATCAAGAGAAATTCTAATGTTTGGCAAGATTGTATAATTAGATTGCTTCGTTTCACTTGCAATAACGCTTTTAAAGTTATTGAGTTTTTTTACCGCAATATGCGTAATGGTTTCTGTCATTCCGTAAGTGGCAAAAACTTCGGTTTTTATATGTTGAATTTTTGACATCATGTCTTCCGAAATCGTTCCTCCGCCAACAATCAATTTTTTTATTTTATGAATATCAGCCAAAGAATTATATAATTGCATTGGAACCATTGCTGAAAAATCGTATTGTTTTTCTATATTTTTTATGGGATGTGAAGTCGGTTCCACAATATCTAAATGCCAACCCAACGATAGTGCCCTAACCAACATCATTTTACCTGCAATATAATTTGGCGACATACACAACAATGCAGTTGTTTTTTCAGGCAAATTAAAATAGTCACCAGTAGCTTTAGCACTATTTATCATATGTACTTTTTGAAGTTGAATAATTTTCGGATTTCCTGTGGATCCCGAAGTTTTTACTTCAACAAAAGACTCCTTATTAAACCAATCAATTAAAAAATCAGTAACCTCAGAAGAAATTTCTTTGGAAAAATCTATCAGTTTTTCCGTGGAACTAAATGATTTCCCTTGTAATTTAAATGCGCTATGAAATGGAGTTTTTATCAATGGTTTATTTGTGTATTTGTTTAAACGTTTATTTATTTAATCGTTTAATTGTGTAACTGTTTATTTGTGTATTTGTAAAATTAACTATTCAGGATCTATGAACTTTTAATGCCAACGCACCAGCTGGCACATTCACTAAAAATGTTCACAGAACATTTTCTTAACGTTCTGTCCCCCTTTGGGGGTTAGGAGGCTTTAAGCTATAAACTCATCTTCCTTAAATTCTATCGGTTTAAACACATGGCCAAATAATTTTTCTTTCCAATTTGTCCATCCGTATTTTTTTGAAAATATGATTAAAATAATTGGATACAATACAAATACAGGCACTAGCATTTCCCAGCCAACCGTAGGCTCTGAGACATCAATAAATAAGGCTTCTGTTTGGAAAGCCGACCAATTAGTGGTGACCAACATGGCTGCGAGAATATTATTTGCAGCATGAAAACCTAAAGACAGCTCCAATCCCTCGTCCATTAAAGCAAAAATACCCAATAGCAAACCTGTTCCAATATAAAAAACCATCGTTGTCCATCCTAATTTTGCCACTTCAGGATTTGCACCATGCAGCAAGCCAAAAATAACTGAAGTTAAAATGAGTGCTACAAACGATTTTTTAAACCAGGTTCCAAAACCTTGCATTAAATAACCTCTAAACAATACTTCTTCCATGCTTGTTTGAAATGGCAATAGTAAAAATGAAATTAGCACTAAAATTATAAAAGGCATCAGTTTAAAATTCCAAACAAAGTCTTCCGGAGTCATAACATAATTGATCATAAAAATAAAAACTCCAAAGATAAACCAAACTGAAAACGCAAATAAAATTCGGTTCACATCCAATTTAGCCCTACTTGTTAAAACGGTCAGTATTTTTCGTTTATGAATAAATTTAACTCCTATGAATAAAAAAACAAGGCCTCCAAGAAACGTAAAAATCACTAAAATTAAATAGAGATTTGAATTTATGCCTAAAGAAGCAAAAGATGTTGCCATTGAACTCATAAATTTTTCCTTACTATCCGAATAGTAGTATGCTGTTCCAAATAAAGGAATAAGCCCTATAATTTGCCATCCAACTAATACCAATAAAATTGTCTTCACATACGCCCACACTCCATTATTTCCTTTGTATGCTTGTTGTATAAATTTCATATTTCTAAATTAAAATTCCATTTTTTATTTCTGTTATAAAGCAGTTGACCGTTTTTTACTTCTAACGGACTTTCAAAATTATTGGTAAATAAGCTTCCGGTACCCAAACCTTGAGGCATTTTATTTTTTAAAGTGTATGTCCATTGCGCAATGGCATTTAACCCTATGTTGCTTTCCAGCGCGGAGGTAATCCACCAGTCAATATCTTGTTTTTCGGCAAGTTGAATCCACGCTGAACTTCCCTTAAAGCCGCCAACCAAACTGGGTTTTATAATAATGTATTGTGGTTTTATGATATGTAGTATTTTTTCTTTTAATGTTACATCAAAAATGCCAATTAATTCTTCATCCAAAGCAATAGGCAAAGGTGTTTTTGAACACAATTGAGCCATTTCATCAATTTGACCATGTTTTATGGGCTGTTCAATGGAATGAATTTCCAAATCCGACAATCTTTTTAGTTTTTCCAAAGCTTCCGAAGGTTTAAATGCGCCATTGGCATCCACCCTAATTTCAATTTCTTCAGAAGAAAACTCTTTTCTTATACTTTTCAATAAAGCAATTTCCGTGTCGAAATCGATGGCGCCAATTTTCAATTTAAGGGTTGAAAAGCCCGAATTCAGTTTGTCCTTAATTTGTTGTCGCATAAAAGCTTCACTTCCCATCCAAATTAAACCGTTTATTTTTATTCCTTCTTCTGATTGGGTAAATTTTGAAGGAAATAATTCAAAAGGATTTTTTTGCTTAACCGATAAAAGTGCTTGCTCCAAACCAAATTGAATGGAAGGAAATTCAATGAGCTCCGTCAATAATTCTTCTTTATTTCTATTGATATTTTCACAGAGCCAAGTTAATTTCAATTCATAATCTGCCCGATCATCAATGCTCAATCCCCTAAAAACGGCACATTCTCCATAACCAACCATATCACTATTTACTACTTTTAAAAAATAGGTTTCCTTGATGCGCAAAACACCTCTTGATGTTCCGCTTGCTTGTTTAAAATTTAGGATATATTTTTGAAAAAATGCTTTCATCTGTTTAAATTTTATTTTTTGGCGGTAACAGATGTTGCCTGCCTGCCAGACAGGTAGGCCTGCCTGCCGCAGGTAGGTTCGCTATTAATCATTCCTTTGTGTATCAAAATTTGTGATGCTCGTTTCATCAATTTTATTAAATGCGAAAGATACAAACATTTAAAAATTTATTTTATAACACAATTAAAGCAATTTTATATGCTAACAGTTGTTTAAAGTATTATAAGGAATATGAACAAACTCAACAAAACAATTGCTCACATTTTTATTTTCTGGGAGTTGGCTAATTAACTTTGACAATTTTTATAGGTTTTCATATCCTTATGTTTATTTTTCTTTTTTCAAAAGGTATAATCCTCCACCTAAAAGAACTACTGCTAACGCAACATAAATATATCCTTGTTCTTTTCCTGAACTATTTGACATATCAACTTTTAAATCTAGTACTTCAATTGATGCTGAACTATCATTTATTTTATTCAAACCTAAATAACCTAAGCCAAGGCTTAAAACAATTAAAACAATTCCAATAATTTTACGGGTATTCATTTTTTTTACATTTTATATTAAATTTTTATATTATCTCCAATTGGCAATAAAAATAGTTCTTTTTTGGCATTGGCAAATTTTGTGAATGCTTCTTTATGATCAATTTTTATATATCCAAAAGTATCATAATGAACACCCAAAACTTTATTGCAACCTAAAAATTTAGATGCTAAAATAGCTTCATTCACGCCCATCGTAAAATTATCGCCTAAGGGTAAAATTGCCAAATCCAGTTCGCCTATTACTTGAGGAATTAATTTCATATCGTAAGTTAAAGCCGTGTCTCCCGAAATATAAATCCAGTGATGGCTCGTTTCTATAACAAAACCACCCGGTTGTCCACCATAACTTCCATCGGGAAAAGAACTGGAATGAACAGCATTTGTATAATGAACCGTTCCAAAATCGAATGTCCATTTTCCGCCGTGGTTCATGGGATGCCCTTTTATTCCTTTATTTTCAAAATAAGTGACTATTTCAAAATTGGATATCACTGTGGCGCCGGTCCGTTTAGCGATGGCTTCAACATCTAAAATGTGATCCTGATGCGCGTGCGTGATTAAAATATAATCGGCCTGTAATTTATTAACGTTAATATTTTTGGCCAATTCATTGCCAGAAATGAAAGGGTCAATTAATAGCGTTTTGTCTTTTGTTTCGATACTCAGACTTGAGTGACCTAAATAAGTTATTTTCATGGTAAGTTGCGTTAGAAGATAGACTGCAATTTAACTAAATTAATTCATAAAAAAACCCTGAAAAATTAATTTTTCAGGGTTAACAAACAAACAAATAAGTATAGTTTAAAAAATTAAAAACATATACCTCTTTAAGATCTGAAATTTCTGATTTCAGTTTACTTTATTACATAGGAAAGATTGACATATATATTTCTTCCCATTCTGGGAATGTTTTTCCAATCGGCATAAGTAGAATAATACTTGTCAAAAATATTTTCAATTCCTGATTTTACAAAAAAGTTGTTATTTCCTTTATAAAAATTATAAGATGCGCTTGCATTAAATATATTATAAGCATTGGTTTCATCTTCACCATAATCACTGCTGTAATTATATTGTTTTGCGGCTCCAGACATCCCTAATTCCGCATCAAGTAAATTCTTTTTATAATGTAAGGCTACTTTATAATTAAGCGGACTTATTAATGGTAAATTGCTTTTATCATTAGATATGCCCACACTATAGCCTAATAAACCCTCTAATATAAATGCATGAGCAAACTTATATTCTCCGCTTAAATTTGTGTTAAAAATAGTTGCATAATCTAAGGATGAATAAACTTTAACACCATCTGCTCCGATCGTCATTCTATCATAATTAGGATTGAGTTTTCCAATAATATAATCTGAAATATAAAAATAGGATGCTTCAAGTCCCAAATTAAATTTATTGCTTGCATAATTTACCGCTGAATTGAACTCCAATGATTTTTCATTATTTAAATATGGATTCCCTATATAATCATAGTTATCAAAACTGTTAAATAAATAAAATCCATAAGCTTCCGTAACAGAAGGTGCTCTTTCCCCGTAACCA
Source organism: Flavobacteriaceae bacterium (assembly GCA_016649745.1). Lineage (GTDB taxonomy): Bacteria > Bacteroidota > Bacteroidia > Flavobacteriales > Flavobacteriaceae > Lutibacter. The sequence goes on from JAENXD010000070.1 coordinate 5,381, forward strand.
ACACTCCCTAAAAATTGAAATTTATCTATTTGGTATTGATATTGGGATGAAATATTCACTAAAAACCTTTGCTGATTGTCGTTCAAATTCGGATAAAATATTCGCAAACTATTCAACCCAAAATTGTCTGCAATGGTTTCATTTTGAAAACCAATTCTGGTCGTTATTTTTAATTGGCTGTTTTTATTAAAACTATAACTGTCTTCACCATAAATTCCAGAATAAAAGGTCCTGACATCTGGCCATGTAAGCATGAACATTTCATTTTCATTTGGATCATTTGGATACATGGTCATTTCAGCCAATGATTTATTGTAATAAGCATTTGCATTAAACAACATATTGTGCTTTGATTTTTTGAATTTCAATTTTGAATAAAATCCATAAGTATCGCTCCATCCCGGCATATCCATATGAATTGGAACAGTTGGTCGTTTTGTATCGTCCATCACATGGGTAATGGTATTCATATAAAATTTTGTTTCCCATTCACTTAAATTGGCATGTTCATTAGTATGTTGGTAACTCACCGAGGTAATTAAAGCTTTTGCTGAAGAAACATCCATAGTTAAAGCAGGATACCCAATATTGGTTGCTTCATCAAAAATAACTGTGCCAATAATTGCACCTTTTTTATTGAGTTTTGCTCCTGCAACCATAGAAACATTGTATTTCTCAAATTGAGAAAAATCAACTTCCTTATTGCCTCCAGCCTTATAATTATCCGATTTCCTGTATATGGCATCCACATTTATAAAATATTTGGTATTGGAAAAATTCAATTCTGAACTTACAATTTTGGCATTTCCGTTTGTTTCGTAACCCAAATCAAGACCTGCACTTAATTTTTCATCCTTAAAATCACCTTTTTGCAATTTTAAATCGATTCCACCTCCAATCGTTGATCCGTTTTCTGCGCCTTGCTGTCCAGATTTCACATGAACTTCCGATAAGTTTGAAACATCAACATACGATGTTATGGGATCCATTTTATCAGTACAAGCACCAAATATTTGCATCCCGTCAATGGTAACGGAAATTCTGTCGCTCACCATATTGTTAATTGCAGGCTCCCAAGCATAATTACCTCGTTTTATCATGGTAATTTTATTTGATTTCTCTAAATATTCATCAAGGGATGCCAGCGGTTTTACTTGATTTTTATTGTTTAAAATTTCTCTGTTCACAATAATTACCTCTTTTAATTGCACAATTTTGGTAGTGTCTTGCTCGCTGTTTTGAGAAAATGTCATTGTTACAAAAAACAAGGAGAAAATTAAACCAATTTGAAAATGATTCATATAAAATTAATTATAGCCGCCTTATTATATAAAGGCGACCAATTTATTATTAACTATTTAAAACTCCAATTCCAAAAACAAACTACTGCTTTCAACTTCATCGGTTACAGCTTCTCCTTTTAAAATTTCATCATTTTGATTTCGCAGTATTAAATTAAGTTTCCAGTAACCTGTCATGGTTAAGGATAACTTCCCTTTATACATTTCGGAAATTGAATCATAAACCAAATCCTCATTATTTGGTGAAGAATGATTTCCCATACTTGGCATACGCGGATCCAAATTTATTTTGAAGTTTTCAATAACCGGATAACTCATCATGCTTTCCATTTTGTATAAACCAACTACCATATCATTTATTTTAACTTCAGGTTTTTGTGGTTCAATAAGCGCTAAAATATATTTAACGTTATCCGAACCCATAAAAGAAGAAACTGTTTTCTTGCTTGATGCCGGCACAGCTACGTCGCCAACAGCCTCATAAGAAATACCGTTAATGGTATAATTAAACGTTAAATCCCAGCCTTCACTCTCATTCTCAGCCATTTGAAAAATAATAAATCCATCATAAATAGTTTGTTTACCTTCAACTTTTAAAAGTTCAGATGTAGGGCAAGAATGTGACATTGTAGCCATGTGCATCACTGGTGTCCAAGTAATCATGGCATTTTCAATATATTCCAAACTGGCTTTATCTTTAATTCTAATGGTAATATTATTATAACCTTGAACTGTAGTGCCGCTTTTTGTGTAAAGTTCAATGGTATGAGTATCGTTAGAAATTTCTTGGACTTGAATCAAATCCTGAACCTCATTAATTGGTGTATTATCGTCATCATCTGAACAGGAGATAAAAACGAGTGCGAAAATTGCCGGTAAAATATATTTAAAAAGTTTCATGTTCTTAATTTTTATTATTTAGGTTGAATTATAAAGGGATCAGCAATAATTTTGCTGTTCACCTCATGATAAAGCATTATTTATACTATATTTTTTACAATACCCTTGTCCGTTTTTAATAAAAAATGAAACTGAATATTGAAATTGTGCAAAATATAAATCAATAGATAACCGAATAGGTTATTTATCCATAAATTATTCATTCACAGTAAAAAAAATAGTATGAGAATTTATGCTTGGGGCGGTTTCAATAAAGAATTATAGAAATCTTGTGAAGTGTATTTATTAACAAAAAATCTATGGGTATAGTTCTCTTCAAAGTCTTTAATCGTAAAGGTAAATAGATCTAAAGGTGAAACTGGATATTTCTCAAAATCAATTTGAGGAATGGTAGATTTATGGTTGTGATTGGTATGATTTGATTTGTTTAGTTGTTTTTCCAAGTAACACTTACCATTACACTCTAAATAAGGCTTGTCCCTGTTTTCGCAAAGCACAGTTGTAATGTAATCATAATTGGCATAATACTCCATTATCGGAACCAATGGGCGAACCATGGCCAATAAATAAAGCAGATAAAAAAATATGCCGAAAAATTGATTTTTCATTTCATAGTTAAATGCAGGACAAATATATCTTTTATTTTTTAATTCTAAAATTATATTTATCACAAATTATTTAGATAAAAATTTTAGCCATTATCCAAATACCTTTCTTTGGCAATTAATGCAGCCCCATAAGATGTGGTAAATTGCGGAAAGGGATTTACATATACAGGTCGCATTAATTCATTTTCAAGTGCATCAACCATTCCTTTATTTAAAGCAGTGCCACCATCAAAGAGTACCGCATCTTCAATTCTGCCTCTACTTGCTAACCGTGTAATTCGTTTTGCTATAGAATAATGAATTCCCAATGCAATTTCAGGCGTTTGATGACCTGCCGCTAAAAGCGATATTATTTCTGATTCTGCAAATACTGCACAAGTACTGTTTATTGGTAGCGGTATATCTTTTGCCTGAAAATGCAACGTTTGTAGTTCTTGAACTTCAACTTCGAGATTTCGAGCTGAAATATCTAAAAATTTACCAGTACCGGCAGCACACTTATCATTCATAAAAAAGTTGGTCATTTTACCGTCATCATCCAATAGTATTACTTTTGTATCCTGTCCTCCAACGTTTATGATTGTTTTTACTTTTAATTCATTCCCCAAACTATTTATAGCTCCTTTTGCATTTGCCGTTAATTCATTCACATTTTCATTACTTATTTTAAATAATTTTCTGCCATAACCAGTAGAAACAATATATTTTAAGTCTTCTCTTTTTAAATTGTTTGATGCCAATAATCTATCAAGACTGTCCAACGCATTTTGGTTAAACATACTTCCTGTTGGTGATGCAATTTTATCAACCATATTTCCTGATTCATCAATTAATACAATTTTAATTGTTGTTGAACCTATATCTATTCCTAAGAAATAATTCATAATTGTTTTTTTCTTTTATTATCTTTAATGGATTCCAAAAATGCCTCTAAACGGGTTGTGAGCTGCCCTGAATCCTTTGGATTATAGTCTAATTCCACATTTAATATCGGATATCCTTCAGCTTCTAACGCTTTACTAATTTTTCTTGCTTCCATATCATAAAGTTGACAGCCTGTAAAAGTTTGGTAGACTACACCATCAACTTTATAATCTTTCATGGCCAATAAAATTTTCCGTATTCTGTCATCATTAGGTGTAAAATTTGGGCAGGTGCTTGGTTTTAAATAACGATCTGCCAATGCCGGAACCATATCGTATAAAAACCATTCATCAACAGCAACGGCATCAGTTAACATTCGGCTACTTGAGCAAAACTCTTCATAAACAACCACACCTCCAAGTTTTTCCAATAAAATTGGTGTTCTCATATTTGGAAAAATAGAAGGCGATCCGGTTAATAATATTCTTGGAGTTCGTGAATTTGCAACCGTAATTTCCTTTACTATCCTTTCCTCTAACTCATTATTAAGAATGGATAAGTTTTCCCTCCAACTGTTTATGTCATCAAAAAAATAGGCATTAGCAATTAATAAAGCATCTTTTCCTAAAATAACGGGAGCCTCTTTTCTAATCCTCATAAAGCGTCTAAATTCAGCTTGAGCTTGAGCAATATCTTTTATGGATTTTTTTAATTTTCTTCTTGTAAGCCTATTGCCTGTAACTTTTTCAAGTTTCCTAACCAGTTTTTTAATATTCCGTTGCCAATATTGTCTTGCTTCTTCTGAATCTTTACTCGGCGGAACTTCTAAAACGTAAAACTCTTTGTTAATTTCATCACCCATTTCACCTATTTTCTTTTTTTGATCACAAGTTGTTGGGTTAATAACCAAGTCTGGAATTCCATTACCGGGCAGCATATCTAAATAAAGTGCTCCAAGTGTCGATTTAACCATTGGACATGTTTTAGCAGGCAAAAAATCAGAGCCGGCAATATCAGTTGAATAAGCTCCTGAACATATTCTGACAGCAGTTGCATCAAGCGCATGAATAATTTCAATTGGTACGTGAATGCACATGGAAGCAATTAGTTTTTTATCTTTTGGATACAGTGATTCTCCTGTTTCTAAAGGTTTAAACTTATTGTAAAAGTATTCCATACCTGAGATATTATCTGGAAAATCATCTATAATTTCAGACAATACTTGGTTTACCTCCATATTATAATGGATAGTTGAGGTTTTCTTTAACCTATTATATCTATCTAGATCAGTAGCATTAATCATCTTTCTTTTTTTTTGAAGTTAATGAATTATCTTGGCCATACCGTTTGAAAAACCCTTCTTCAGTTGACGAAAATATTTTAAAATTAAAAACCTTCACGTCTAATGCTCCTTTTTCAGGACAGGCTTCCACACATTTAAAACACATCATGCAATCATCTTTTACGATGTTTTTACTTGTAATGTCATCTGCAATTGCAGTGATACCAACATCGCAAACGCGTGAGCAATTTCCACAACGTGTACATTTAGAACCGTCTTTTACCAAGCGTAAAATTCCAATTTTTGAAAATAAATATTGCAACGCACTCATGGGGCAAAAGAAACAGAAAAATCTTTTTTTAAAAAATGACCCAACTAAAAATAGTGCCATAAATAAAATTCCAAGACTAGACATTACCATCGTTGTATTACTTGTAAAATCTATAAATAGTTGCGAAGTATCCCCTGTAAAAAGTGGTAATATCGTTCTCCCTGGACAAACTTGGCAAAATGGGGCACTCATATCTTGCGATATTTTAGGAAGACCAAAAAATGAATTACTCATTCCTAAAGGGATTAATATCAGTAAAGCTAAAAAAACATATTTCACCTTACTAAGTCTTTTAAAGCTCAATTCATCATAATTAGTAAATCGCGTAAAAGTTAATTTTCTAAGTCTGGTAATCCAATCTTGAAAAGTACCTAACGGACAAGCATAGCCGCACCACGCTTTATTAAAAATGATAAAAAAGAGCACAAAAAAACCTAAACCTGTAACAAAACCTAATCCTCGAAAACTAAATAATTGCTCCCAAGTTACATGTAAATTATGCTGAGCTGATATTAAATAACAGGTTCCAGGGCTTCCTGTGTTATATGGACAAGCAAACGTTGGTAAATTTTGACCTGCATTAATAAAAAAATAACCTCCATATACAAATAGTAAAAAAAATGCTATTTGTATAATTGTTCGAAATTTAGAAACATTCGAATTATTTATATACTGTATAATTTTAATTTTTTTCATCTGTTGAAATTTTATTTTTTAGCGGTAACAGCTGCTGTTCGCCATTAATCATTCCTTTTTGTATCAAAATTTGTTACGCTCGTTTCATCTAACTTTATTTCTTTGTAAATTTTTTGTCGTTTAAACCTGTATATAAATATGCCCGTTACTGTAATAATAATGGTGGCAATAAGTACAACAAATGCCCAAAACATTGACATATACATTGTTTTTGCAGGTCTGTAACCATCTGATAGGCTAGTAGTGTAGTGAATGTATGAATAGTCATTACCGTTATAATTTCCTTGTTCGGGAAGGGTAATTTCACCGTATAATAAGTAATCATAAATTTCGCGATTGTTCAATTCTTGCCAAGAAGAAAAATAGTCTTGGATAAACTGAAAAGTGCTTTTGCCTTCTTTATTTGTTTTTAACGTTTTATTCCAGTTTTTTTGAGTTACTAATGTTAAATTAGCGCCTTCAACCGGTTTTCCGTTCACAAGGAATTGATATTCAACCTTATCGCCAGAAGCTGTAAAATAATGTAAGTCTTCAGTAAACGCTCTTTTTCGTTTTATTTCAACAGGAATTATTTCTGAATATATATGCGGACCTACAATACCACGAACAAGTTTATGGCCATTTCTACAACTGTGATTTAACATTTCACTTTTTGCAATAGTTATATACAGTGTATCTCCTTTGACTTCTTTTTGAATAAGGTATGCATTGTAATATCCTTCCTCTTTACTCGCATACATAAAGAAAGACTTTCCTCCTTTTGCTATTAATTTTCCTTCAATTTGCTTTTTTGAAGGCGAAAATAAGTAAAACTCAATAGCCTTATTATGAGGAATTTGAATATACGATGCATCTTCAGGACTAGGGCCTTTTCTTAACCATTGAATAATTGAAGATTGTCCTCTTTTCCCACTTACGGATGATAATTGATGCATACCGCTCGGAACCGTTTTTTTTGCTTCTTTAGGCGGCATATTTGAAAACCAAATAATTTCTTGTGCTGTTAAAGAATGAACTAAAAAAATAGCAATCAAGACGATACTTTTAAAAGTATCGTCTGATTGCTTTGTGTTTCTTAAAAATACCATAATCCAATATTATTATTTTTACAAATGTTAAAAATGATAGGAAATAGCTGTATTTATATTTACCGGCCAACCTGGAATATATTTAGTTTCCCAAAAAGTTTGATGAGTTATTGGATTGTATGATTCAGAAGCGTAAGCATACGTTGCATAATTAGTATCTAAAACATTGTTAACGGCAGCTGAAAGCATCAAGCCTTTCCAATTATACATTACTTTTATATTTAGTAATGAATAACCTTCATACTCATTAACCTCTTCATTATCCATATAAAATTTATCTACAAATTTGTAATCAAAAGCTGTTATTAAACCAAATTTAAATTCATATCTCAATCCAGCATTCATCATATTATGTGGTGTTTTTCGAAGTGTGCTATTTCCATAATCCGGATCATCATTAAATCTCGCATCTAAATAGGAGTAATTTGTATAGATATTAAATTTTTTAGTAAAATGATATTCTAAAGAGGTTTCTAAACCTGAATGTTTTGTTTTTCCAACATTTTGATTAACTGGATTGTTAGGATCAATTTCAGGAATAATTTCAGCAGTAATTTGATCTGTAAAATCCATCATAAAAAATGATGCCTGATACATAAATTTTTGTTTAATATTACCTCTTATTCCTAATTCATAATTGGTAATGTATTCTGGTTTCAAATCAGGATTTGCGAGTCCAGAATAAGAGCTTCCAACAAACAACTGGGAAATTTGGGGAGGGTTAAATCCACGTGCAATATTTCCAAAAATAGTGGTGTTTTTTGTTGGGTTATACGCAAATCCAAATTTTGGACTAAATGATGATATACTTGTTGTTGCAGTAGTATTGTCTTCACCTTCATGTAAACTGTCAGTCCAATCATAATCAACTAAATCATATCTTAATCCAAGAGTAATCCCTAATTTGCTAGTTAACATAAATTCATCTTCCATAAAAGCTCCAAAGAGTTTGTAGCAACTTTCTCCATCGTTAGTTTGCATTCCAATACTACCTGTTTCGGTATCTCTTCTATATGTTTCATTAACACCTTTCTCATCAAGCATACTTAAACCAGCAATTATTGAATTTTCTTTACCAAAAATTTGATGCTTAAATTGACTTCTTAATTCACCTCCTAATGAATTTATATCATCTTCTGAATAACTATAATCTGCATAAAATCCATCACTGTTATTATTTCTATAATAAAGGTTTGCATACAAATCAATATTATTATTCAGATTTTGTGTGTACACTAAATTTGTTCTTATTACATCTCTATTATAATCTGCAAATAAATTGGAGGCAAAAGTTGATCTATCATCAAATTGCTCTTGAGTTAAAGTACCTGGCACCTCCATTTCACTACTTATATAATCAGTAGTGAATTGCAGTTTCCCAGCGTTGTTAAATCGTTGAATTAGTTTTATACCGAGTCTTGAAGAATTAGAGGCACTTCTATCTAAGTATCCATCAGTCTTAAAATATTTTCCTTTAATTAAATACCTAAATCCATTTTTGCCACCATTCACATCTCCTGATAAACTTGTAGAACCATAACCTCCTAAAGAAGCTTTTAACTTTGCATGAATACCTTCTTTTGGGGTTTTTTCAACAACATTAATTACTCCTGTAATTCCATTAGGGCCATATAAAGCTGATACAGGACCTTTTAAAACTTCTATTTTTTCAGCATTTTCCATATCAACACCTTCAAAATCTGTTCTTCCCATAGCCTCAGTCAATGAAACGCCATCAACCAACACAAGTATTCCACGAGTTACGTGTGTATGTAATCCAACACCTCTAAAACTCACCAAATTTGTTTCATTATGATATCTGTCTTCCGTAAAAATACCTGGTACTCTAGTCAATACCTCTTCTATGTTTCTTCCTTCAGTACGTTCAACTTCTTCTCTATTAATTATGTAAACTGGCGAACCAATTTTATCAATGGTTTTTTGAATTTTTGTAGCAGAAACAGTCACTTCTTCCAACGCAATATTTTCTGGTTCCATTGAAAAGTGAACATTTTTATTCTCTCCTGCATATACTCTAATATTTTTATGGGTATTTGTAATATAACCTAGCGCATGTGAACTAAGTGTGTATGTCCCCGGTTTGACATTCCTTATTTCAAAAGTTCCATTTTCAAAAACAACTGTTCCTTGCGCAATTTCTACTATTAAAATTTCAGCATTAGGAATTGTTTTCCCGGTTTCTCTATCTATTACAATACCGCTTATGCTTCCAATTTCTTGGCTAAATATTACAAATGTAAAAAGCATAAAATATAAACTGATTATATTTTTTTTCATATTTTTATAAGTTTAAAATTGTTGTTATTATTAAATGAACTGGTTTAAACTTTTTTCAATTGGCTACAAAATGTTATTTTCCACTCACTTTTTGTCTTTTTTGAACTCCGTAGCGATGTTATGCAGTTAAAAAAAGCCTTCAATTGAGCAAAAAATTCCTATTTTTCGCTTCAATCGAAAAAGTTTAAACCAGTTCAATAACTAAATCTTAATTTTTTATGTATTTAATTTGTTAATTCTAAATAGCATGTGCTTAATTTTTAAATAATGTTATGTCATTTAAAAATTGAAAACATAAAAAATACTTAAGAGAAATTTTATATAAATACTTAAAAAATTGAACTGTGCAGCTCTTTAGTTTCATTATCACTACTTTTCCCCTTAACCATTATTTCTTGAGCATGGGAAAATATGGCTAACAATGCCAGAACAATCCTGGCAAATATTAGTTTATTCATAAATATTATTTCAAGCACTAAATTAAATTGGTGAATTTTGAAATTATATAATTGTCTTAATTGGGTTTCAGGAAAATACAGCGATAATCTTGTATGTTTTTATAAATAACATATAAAATCGCAAGTGTTTGTATGGTACTAATTACCATACTTAAATTCCAAAAAATGTTGATAAAAATAGACTTATGCTTGAGGCGGTTTCAATAAAGAATGATAGAAATCCTGTGAAGTGTATTTATTAACAAAAAATCTATGGGTATAGTTTTCCTCGAAGTTTTTAAGCGTATAGGAAAATTGATCTAAAGGCGAAATTGGGTATTTTTCAAAATCGATTTGGGGAATAGTAGATTTATGGTCATGATTTGATTTATTCAGTTGCTTTTCTAAATAACACTTACCATTACATTCTAAATAAGGTTTGTCCCTATTTTCGCAAAGCACAGTGGCAATATAATCATAATTGGCGTAGTACTCCA
>JAENXD010000027.1 GCA_016649745.1 Flavobacteriaceae bacterium
AACAATAAAATAACTAACAATTAATTAATCAAACAAGTATGGAAAAAGAACAATTTTATTATGACAATAAAATCGTAAAAATGTTTCTTTGGGCCACAATTCTATGGGGAATTGTGGGTATGTTGGTTGGGCTTACCGTGGCGCTGCTTTTTATATACCCAGGTTTATTGGAATTTGCGGGATCAGGTAATTCTATTTCCTGGTTAAGCTTTGGTCGTTTAAGACCGCTGCATACCAATGCGGTAATTTTTGCTTTTGTGGGCAATGGAATTTTTTTGGGAGTTTACTATTCTACCCAAAGATTGCTTAAAGCGAGAATGTTTAATGATGTTTTAAGCAGGGTTCATTTTTGGGGATGGCAGGCAATTATTGTTGCTGCGTCAATCACATTGCCATTAGGATTAAATTCATCCAAAGAATACGCCGAATTAGAATGGCCAATTGATATTGCCGTTGTTTTAATTTGGGTGGTATTCGGAATCAATTTAATTGGAACCATATTAAAAAGACGACAACGTCATATATATGTTGCTATTTGGTTTTACATTGCTACTTTAGTCACTATTGCAGTACTTTATATTTTTAACAACCTTGAAATGCCTGTTTCTGCATTTAAAAGTTACTCAGTATATTCGGGCGTTCAAGATGCGCTGGTACAATGGTGGTACGGACATAATGCCGTTGCATTTTTTCTTACAACTCCAATTTTAGGTTTGATGTATTATTTTGTGCCTAAAGTAGCCAACAGACCAATTTATTCTTACAGATTGTCTATTATTCACTTTTGGACATTGATATTCTTGTATATATGGGCAGGACCCCATCATTTATTATATACAGCTTTACCTGAGTGGGCACAAACCTTGGGTACTGTTTTCTCTGTAATGTTGATTTTCCCGTCTTGGGGAGGTATGATTAACGGATTGCTCACATTACGCGGGGCTTGGGACAAAGTTCGTGAAAATCCGGTATTAAAATTCTTCGTAGTTGCAATTACCGCTTACGGTATGGCAACTTTTGAAGGACCAATGTTATCATTTAAAAACGTAAACGCTATTGGTCATTATACAGACTGGATTGTTGGTCACGTACATATTGGAGCATTGGGTTGGAATGGATTTATGATTGCGGGTATTGTTTATTGGTTGGCTGAAAAGCTATGGAAGACTCCATTATATTCAAGAAAATTAGCCAATACACATTTTTGGTTAGGTACTATAGGTATTTTATTTTATGCCATACCTTTATACGTTGCCGGGTTTACACAAGCATTTATGTGGAAACAGTTTAATCCGGATGGCACATTGGTTTATGGAAATTTTTTAGAAACTGTAACCCAAATTTTACCGATGTATGCCATGCGTGCTATTGGAGGTACTTTGTATTTGACCGGTTTTATTTTATTGGCAATTAATGTGATTAAAACAGCCAGGGCTGGTTCGCCAGTCGAAGATGAATTGGCTGAAGCTGCACCGTTGAAAAAAATTAGCGGACAAAGAATTGTTGGTGAAGGATGGCATACCTGGTTAGAAAGAAGAACAGTGTTGTTCACTATTTTAACCACAGTTGCAATTTTAATTGGAGGCTTAGTTGAATTGGTGCCATTAATGTTGGTAAAATCTAATGTTCCAACAATTGCAAGCGTAAAACCATATTCGCCATTAGAATTAGAAGGAAGAGATATTTATATTCGTGAAGGTTGCAACAATTGCCACTCTCAAATGATTCGTCCGTTCCGTTCAGAAGTTGAACGATATGGAGAGTATTCAAAAGCAGGTGAATTTGTTTATGATTTTCCTTTTTTGTGGGGATCACGAAGAACGGGTCCTGATGTGCATAGAGTTGGTGGAAAATATAATGATAACTGGCACTTTAATCACATGTCCGATCCACGCTCTACATCACCGGGCTCCATTATGCCTCGTTATTCTTGGTTAATCAAAAACGACTTAAACGCCTCAAATTTGGAAAATAAAATGAAGGGATTGGTTACATTGGGAGTTCCTTATACTGATGCTGAAATTACCGGTGCCAAACAAAACTTATTGGATCAGGCAAAATTAATTGAAGGTAATTTAAGACAAGATCCGGAATATGTAAAAAATTATGGTTCAAGCAATATTCAGAATAAGGAAATTGTTGCTCTTATTGCTTATTTGCAACGTTTAGGAACTGATATTAAAGCAAATAAAACGGCATTAAAAAATAATTAAATCTATGTTAAAATTTATATCACATAATTTTGATGGAATTGAAGGGATCGAAATTTACCCGATTATTTCATTGTTGTTGTTTTTTATTGTTTTTGTCACAATGTTAGTCATTGTAATGAAAATGCCTAAGAAAAATATTGATGAAATAAGCCAATTACCTTTAGATAACGATACTAACAGTAAACAAAATAATCATGAACATGAATAAGAATTCAGAAAAAATATCGGGCTGGAAAAGATTTATGAAATCATTGACCAAAGCTCATGATTTAGGAACCGAGGAAGATATCATGCTCGATCACGATTATGATGGTATTAGGGAACTTGATAATGTATTGCCGCCTTGGTGGCTGGCCGGTTTTTACATTACGATTGCTATGAGTATTTTTTATTTGGTAATGTCTTTTGGTTTTAATAAATACAACCAATATGATGAGTTTAATGATGACGTAACTGCCGCAAAAGAAGAAATTGAGGCTTATAAAGCCGCAAACCCACAGCTATTTGATGATGCAAACATTGTGGCTTTTACGGATGCTGAAAATTTGGCAAAAGGAAAAGAACTGTTTACTGCCAAGACTTGTTTTATTTGTCATTTGGCCGATTTAGGAGGAAGCATTGGCCCAAACTTAACTGATAATCATTGGATTTTAGGAGGTGGCGTAAAAAGCATATTTAACACCATAACAAATGGAGGAAGACCAGGAAAAGGAATGATTTCCTGGGAAAGCACAATAACCAGAGAAGAAAGAATTCAGTTGGCAAGTTATATTATATCTATGCAGGGCACAACGCCTGAAGTGCCAAAACCTATAGAAGGGGAGGTTATTTGGCCAGAGAAATAACATTTGAAACGTAACCATAAAATGTGGTTTTCGGTTTTCATTATTTTTTAAAATTATTAAGGCTGGTTTTTATTTTTTGTCGTATTTGTATCTAAGCGGTTGATTAATTAAGCTTAAATTTACACATTGATAAAAAATAATGAACAGCCTTTTAAACTTCATATGAAAGAAGAAAATAAAGAGAGATTTAGAGACTCTATCGGGACAATTGATGAAAGCGGAAAGCGAAATTTTATTTTTCCGAAGAAACCCAAAGGAAAATTTTATAACTATAGAACAATTGTAAGTTGGGTACTTTTGGTATTTATGTTTGCGGCGCCATTTATTAAAATAAATGGAAATCAGTTTTTACTGTTTAATGTTCTGGAACGTAAATTTCATATTTTCGGATTCCCATTTTGGCCGCAAGATTTTCATTTACTGGTAATATCAATGCTCGTGAGCGTTGTGTTTATTATTTTATTCACCGTTGTTTTTGGCCGAATATTTTGTGGCTGGATTTGTCCGCAAACTATTTTTATGGAAATGATTTTCAGAAAAGTGGAATATCTAATTGATGGCGACAGAACCAAACAAATTAAATTGGAGAAACAAGTCTGGAATGGGGAGAAAATTAGAAAACGAGTTACAAAATGGATAGCGTTTTTTTTAATATCATTTATAATTGCAAATGTTTTTTTTGCTTACATTATTGGGAGCGATGTTTTAATTGAACACATCATGGATGGTCCTTTTAACCATATTGGAACCTTAGTTAAACTTTTGGTTTTTACGGCTGTTTTCTATTTTATTTTTGCGTGGTTTAGAGAGCAAGTATGTATTATTGTTTGTCCGTATGGTAGATTGCAAGGCGTTTTATTAGATAATAAATCAATAAATGTAGCTTATGATTTTGTAAGAGGAGAAGGCGAAAAAGGCAGAAAGCCAGTTCGTAAAGGTGAAAATAGAGAGGCGTCCGGTTATGGAGATTGTATTGAATGCATGCAATGCGTGCAGGTTTGTCCGACTGGAATTGATATAAGAAATGGCACGCAATTAGAATGTATTAACTGTACCGCTTGTATTGACGCCTGTGATGAAATAATGGACACAGTCGGTTTTGAAAAAGGATTGATTCGTTATGCTTCCGAAGACAATATAGAAAAAAAGGAAAAATTTGAATTTAATGGGCGATTAATTGCTTATTCCGCGTTATTAACCGTTTTGGTAGGCGTACTTATTACGATGTTATTTTTACGAAATGATGTTGAAGCTACTATTTTAAGGTTGCCGGGGCAAATTTTTCAGACAACGGAAACCACAGTAAAAAATGTTTATACTTTTAAATTGATAAATAAAACCACTAAAAATATTGAGGATATTGAAATTAAATTAATTTCACATAAAGGAAAAATAACCATGATAGGCGGACTTTCCAAAGTAAAGAAACAAGGATTAAAGGAAGGTACGTTATTTATAGAAATTGATAAAAAAGACTTAAATTCGTCGAATGAAAAATTGAAAGTTGGCGTGTATTCAAAAGGTAAATTAATTGAATCTACCACCACCAATTTTGCGGGACCAATAAAAATTGATTAAATGAAGTTTAAAATTAGCTGGCCAACAGGTATTGTAATTGCCTTGTTGGCATTCATAATATTCATACTGTCTTTTGTTTACAAGGCAACTTTTGTGCCTCAATATGACCATCATTTGGTTTCTGATGATTATTATAAGGACGAACTTAATTATCAACAGGAAATTGATAAGTTAAATAAAGCTGCTGCGTTGAAGGAGGACATAACGTTGACCAAAGTTGCTGAAGGTTTATTGATAAAATTTCCTTCTGAATTTGATGCCGAAAAAATAACGGGGATCATTTCATTTCAACGACCATCAAATGATAAAATTGATTTTCAGCTTCCAATAAAGTTAACAACTTCAAATTATTTAATAGCTGACAAGAATTTAGTGGCAGGAAGGTGGAATGTTAAAATTGAATGGACTATAAACGGGGCTCCTTAT
Organism: Flavobacteriaceae bacterium; assembly: GCA_016649745.1. Classification (GTDB taxonomy): domain Bacteria; phylum Bacteroidota; class Bacteroidia; order Flavobacteriales; family Flavobacteriaceae; genus Lutibacter. The sequence continues at coordinate 5,063 of JAENXD010000027.1, forward strand.
TTGTTTAAGGAAAAACTAATGTATTAATATGCTATGGACTGCACTTATTTTAGGTTTGGCTGGCGGATTTCACTGTATTGGAATGTGCGGACCAATCGCATTTATAATTCCGGTTAATAGGTCATCAAAAACATCATTAATTTTTCAAACTTTTTTATATCATTTTGGACGATTATTGAGTTATTCTTTAATAGGATTGCTTTTTGGTTTCATAGGAAAAGGGTTGTATTTGGCAGGTTTTCAGCAACGTTTATCCATTTTAATGGGCGTTATTATGATTGTAACCATCATAATTCCGGTTTCTGTTTTTAATAAATATAATTTTTCAAAACCGCTTTATAAAATTATTGCCAAGGTTAAATACAATCTCGGAATTTATTTAAATAAAAAATCTAACAAAGCGTTATTTTCAATCGGATTTTTTAATGGTCTTTTGCCTTGCGGATTGGTTTATATTGCTGTAATTGGTTCAATTTCAACAGGAAATGCTGTCCAAGGTGCTTTGTATATGGCTTTATTTGGGGTAGGAACAATTCCTATGATGACGGCGGCGGTGTTATTAGGAAATTTTGTAAGCGTTTCCTTGCGTGAAAAATTTCAAAAAATAATACCCGTTTTTGTAATTATCATCGGATTATTATTTATTTTGCGTGGTCTGGGGTTGGGGATTCCCTATTTTTCACCTTCTGATGCAAAATTACAACCATTAAATGACCCGGAAATTTGTTTAACTTTTGAAAAAATTGAATATAATGCAAGAACCTCCTAAGTTAATGATGGAAGATTTTGAAAAAGTATCTTCAAATCAAGAACTTTTAAAAATAATCAGGGAAAAGAATATTCCTTTTGATAAAGTGGAAAGGCGTTTATTTTATGAAGAAGAGCTACGCAATTTACAAATTGAATTGGTGAAGCTTCAGCAATGGATTGTTAAAAATAAAATGCGTGTAGCCATTATTTTTGAAGGACGCGATGCTGCGGGAAAAGGTGGGAATATTCGCAGGTTTACGGAGCATTTAAATCCGCGGGCAATGAATGTCGTCGCTTTGACCAAACCTACGGAGATTGAGCGTGGTCAATGGTATTTTAGACGTTATATAAAAGAAATGCCCAATACAGGGGAAATTGTATTTTTCGACAGAAGCTGGTACAATAGGGCAGTAGTTGAACCTGTTATGGGTTTTTGTACAGAAACCCAATATCAAAATTTTATGGTACAGGTTTCTGAATTTGAGCATATGATGTATGAAGACGGACTTGTTTTAATAAAATTTTGGTTTTCTATTTCAAAAGACGAGCAATTGGCTCGCTTTAACGCACGGATTGCAACACCTTTAAAGCGCTGGAAATATAGTCCGGTTGATAGAAAGGGACAAGAACTTTGGGATAAATACACGCATTACAAAGAACAAATGTACAGCAGAACACACACCAGTTATAGTCCGTGGATTACTGTAAAAGCAAATAACAAAAAATTGGCGCGTTTGGAGAGTATCAGGTATGTGTTGTCTCAATTTAATTATGAAGGAAAAGACAAAGCATCAACCATATTATTTCCAGATCCCAATATTGTGATGCGTTATTACCGTTCAGCCAAACAAATCGATTAATTATGGAGCCTTTTAAATTGACAGAAAAAGACGTAGAAATTCTTAACACGAACAAAGGATTAAGAGCTTTATTTTCTAAAGAGCCGTATAATGTAGAGAAGGCTGTTCGCTATGTTAAATACGAAAATAAATTAAAAAAGCTTCAGGTTGAGCTTATCAGATTACAAACTTGGGCAATTGAAGAAAATGAACGCATCATTATTATTTTTGAAGGAAGAGATGTAGCGGGAAAGGGAGGCGCAATAAGACGTGCAACGGAAAGAATGAATCCTCGTCATTATCGCATTGTTGCCTTGCCAAAACCTACGGAAGATGAACGAAGCCAATGGTATTTTCAGCGTTATGTAAATCAATTTCCAAAAGCTGGAGAAATTATTTTTTTCGACAGAAGTTGGTATAATAGGGCAGTAGTGGCTCCGGTAAATGAATTTTGCACCCAACAAGAATATGAGATTTTCATGAATCAGGTAAATGAATTTGAGCGAATGATTACAGAATCCGGAATTCATTTGGTAAAAATTTACATGTCAATTTCCAAAAAGGAGCAAGAAAAGCGTTTTGAGGATTTAAAAAGCGATCCGTTGAAACAATGGAAAATGACTCCAGTTGATGAAAGAGCGCAGGAATTATGGGATGTTTATACCTACTATAAAAATAAAATGTTTGAAAAAACAAAAGAAGGCGTTGTTGCTTGGAAAATAATTAAGGCGAATAGAAAAACATATGCCAGAGTAGTGGCAATAAACCATATTTTAAGCAGTATTCCTTATGATAAAAAAAGGGAAGTTTAAAATATTTTAGATTTCTTTGCCTTCCATAAATACTTTGTCAATGTGGCTATTTCCGAATGAATAAGGAATAAATCCATAACTAGGGATTTCTTTGGTAATTATAAAATTAGCTTTTTTTCCTTTACAAATGCTTCCGTGCGTTTTTTCTAAGCCCATAGCATAAGCTCCATTGATGGTCGCTGCATTGATAGCCTCTTCCGGAGTCATTTTCATTTTAATGCAGGCGGTTGAAATTACAAAATTCATATTGCCCGATGGTGTTGAACCTGGATTGTAATCAGTAGCCAATGCCAACGGCAGTCCGGCATCAATTATTTTTCTTGCCGGTGTATACGGAATGCTTAAAAAATAGGAACAGGAAGGTAATGCAACTGGCATTGTTCCGGTATTTTTCAATATCTCAAGATCTTCATCTCGCATAAGCTCCAAATGATCTACAGAAAGTGCCTTGTATTTTACACCAACCTGAACACCACCTATAGCCGTAAACTGATTGACATGAATTTTTGGAATTAATCCATATTCAGCTCCGGCTTTTAAGAGTCTGTCGGCATCATCAACAGAAAAATAGCCAGTTTCACAAAAAACATCAATGTAATCAGCTAATTTTTCTTTTGCTACAAAAGGTAAGATTTCATGAATCACTTTATCTAAATAACCGCTTTTGTTGTTTTTAAATTCAGAAGGCAAGGCATGAGCGGCTAAAAAAGTTGATTTAATGGTAATCGGATAGTTTTCATTTAGTCTTTTTATAACACGCAACATTTTTAATTCCGCTTCCTTAGTCAATCCATACCCCGATTTAATTTCAACGGCGCCGGTGCCCAGTTTCATAATTTCTTCAACACGTTTTGCAGACTGTTGGTATAACTCTTCTTCAGAAGTTTGTTGCAATTTTAGGACAGAATTTAAAATTCCGCCGCCATTATTTGCAATTTCTTCATAGGAGAGTCCATTTATTCTATCAATAAATTCTTGTTCTCTATTGCCGGCATAAACAATATGCGAATGGCTGTCGCACCAGGTTGGAAGCACTGTTTTTCCTTTAGCGTCAATGATTTTTTCGGTATTAATTTTAGGCAAATCTTCCATCTTGCCAAAATCTTTAATAATAGTATTTTCAATTAATAAAAAGGCATTTTTAATGGAGGGAATAATTTTCATTTCTTTTCCGCAAACCATTTTTTTTGGCACATTTTCAACCTGCAGCAATTCTTTAATATTGATAATTAATGTTGTCATTTTTGCTAAAATTATTACTTCAAAGATACTGATATTTTAACAATCAAATATTGAATTTGTTTGGTGACATATAAGTGAAAAACGTTATCGTATTTTTGTCGAAATTTCAATGAAAATAGGGGTGATTGAGTTATCTTTGCACAAAATTAGAAAAAATGAAACGAGCATTACAAATTTTGACACACAAAGGAATGATTAATGGCGAACAGCATCTGTTACCGCTAAAAAATAAAATTTAAACAGATGAAAAAAGCCATATATATAGCAACCAGTGAAGCTAACAGTGGGAAGTCAATTATTACCTTGGGGTTGATGAGAATGTTGTTGGGAAAGACCGCAAAAGTTGGTTATTTCAGGCCAATTATTGATAATGTCAAAAAGGGAAAGAAGGACAACCATATCAATACCATTATCTCCCATTTTCAGTTGGATATAAATCCGGATGATGCTTATGCTTTTACGCGCAGTGAATTTATAAATATGCGAAATAATGGGAAAGAAGGTGAAATATTCAATACGATTATTTCAAAATACAAAGCTTTAGAAGAAAAAAATGATTTCATGCTGGTTGAAGGTTCTGACTTTTCAGGTGAAGGAATGGCAATAGAGTTGGATGCCAATATTTTAATTGCAAAAAATTTAGGGATTCCTGCAATTATAGTTTCAAGTGGTGTTGGTAAAACATTGGATGAATTTATTGAAGGGCTTCACTTAGCTTATGATTCTTTTAAGGAAAAGGAAGTTGAGGTATTGGCAGTAATTGCAAATAAAGTTCAGGAAAAAAATATTGAAATTGTAAAAAATGGCGTTGAGAAAAATTTGCCTAAAAATGTTTTTGTCAATGTTATTCCGCTAATTCCCTCGCTAAACAACCCAACCATAAAAGAAATTGCAAAAGCGATTGATGCTAAAATTTTATTTGGCAAAGAATTTATGAATAACCAAACCACAAGCTTTAAGGTAGGAGCCATGCAATTGCGCAACTATTTAAATCATTTAGAAGAAAATTGTTTGATAATTACGCCCGGAGACAGGGCAGATATTATTATTGGCGCATTGGAGGCCAATATCTCAACCAATTATCCTGCTGTTTCTGGAATAGTTTTAACTGGTGGAATCCTTCCTGACGATACGATAATAAGGTTAATAGAAGGTTTGTCTCAAGTTGTGCCTATATTAACGGTAAATGAAGGAACATTTGATGTAGCAAATAAAATTGGGGCGGTCCGTTCCCATATGTATGCTGAAAATAAAGAAAAAATAAACACTTCATTAATTACTTTTGATAAGTATGTTGAAGTGGACAAACTAAATGAAAAATTAATTACATTCAAAAGTTCTGGTATTACGCCAAGAATGTTTCAGTACAATTTATTGAAACGGGCAAAAAAGGTGAGAAAACATATTGTTTTGCCAGAAGGTAATGATGACAGAATTATTACTGCGGCCGCTAAATTGGTTGAAATGGATGTTGTTGATTTAACCATTTTAGGAGAAAGGGATAATATTGAAAGTAAAGTGGCCAAGTTGGGTTTAAAATTGGATTTGGATAAAATAAAAATAATCAATCCTATTGAATCTGAATATTATCAGGATTTTAGCAATACTTTATTCGAACTAAGAAAAAATAAAGGTCTTACCATTGATATGGCAGAAGATTTAATGAGTGACGTTTCTTATTTTGGAACTATGATGGTACATAAAGGATTGGCTGATGGGATGGTTTCCGGAGCAGCGCACACCACCCAACATACCATTAAACCAGCGTTACAGTTTATTAAAACCAAACCGGGAGTTTCAGTGGTGTCCTCCATATTTTTTATGTGTTTGGCAGATAGAGTTTCTGTTTTTGGTGATTGTGCAATCAACCCAAACCCAACTTCTGAACAGTTGGCTGAAATTGCAATTTCTTCGGCAGAATCCAGCATTAATTTTGGACTGGAACCAAAAATAGCCATGCTTTCTTATTCATCGGGCGTCTCTGGTAAAGGAGAAGATGTTGAAAAAGTGAGAAGAGCCACAGAAATTATTAGAGAAAAACGACCAGATTTAAAAGTGGAAGGACCAATACAATATGACGCAGCGGTTGATGCAACAATAGGAAAAAGCAAAATGCCGGATTCTGAAGTGGCTGGAAGTGCAAACGTATTAATTTTTCCCGATTTAAATACTGGAAACAACACTTATAAAGCCGTTCAGCGTGAAACAGGCGCATTGGCAATTGGGCCAATGTTGCAGGGTTTAAACAAGCCGGTAAACGATTTAAGCAGAGGCTGTACGGTAGATGATATTTTCAATACCGTAATTTTAACAGCAATACAAGCACAAGGTTTTTAAATGAAACGATTATTACAAATTTTCACTTATTAGGGAATGATTATTAGCGAACAATATATTTTTTCGCTAAAAAATTAAGTTTAAACATATGAAAGTATTGGTTATAAATTCAGGAAGTTCGTCTATTAAATATCAATTGTTCAACATGCCTGAAGAAGAAGTTATTTGTTCAGGATTGGTGGAGCGGATTGGCTCAAAAGATGCCGAAATTCACTATAAATCGAACCACGTAAAGATTGATGAAATTATGGATATTCCAAATCATACCATTGGTTTGGGAAAAGTTGTCAACTTTTTATTGGATGAAAAAGTGGGTGTCATAAAATCTACTTCAGAAATAGAAGCTGTGGGTCATAGAGTGGTTCACGGAGGAATTACTTTTTCAAATACAACCATTATTAATCAGATGGTTAAAGATAAAATAAAGGAATTATTTACTCAGGCGCCTTTGCACAATCCTCCAAACTACGAAGGAATTGTTGTTGCGGAATCATTTTTTCCAAATGCAAAGCAAATTGCCGTTTTTGATACGGCTTTTCACCAAACTATTCCAATTAAAGCTTATAAATACGCCATTCCTACAAAATTTTTGACTGAAAATAATATTCGTTTATATGGTTTCCACGGAACAAGCCATAAATATGTTTCCGAAAAAGCCATTGCACATTTGGGACTTAAAAATTCTAAAATTATAACCATTCATTTAGGAAATGGATGCAGTATGACTGCGGTTAAAGATGGAAAAAGTGTGGATCATTCTCTTGGTTTTGGACCTTTAACCGGACTTATTATGGGAACCAGAAGCGGAGATATAGACCACGCCATTATTTTTTATTTGGTTGATAATTTGGGATATTCGTTGGCTCAAGTAAATAATTTGCTTCTTAAAGAAAGTGGCATGTTTGGTTTAACAGGTTATAGTGATTTACGCGATATTGAATCCGAAGCCGGAAAAGGAAATCAAGAATGCCAGTTGGCATTGGATATGAATGCTTACCGCATTAAAAAATATATTGGTTCTTATACTGCGGCAATGAACGGATTGGACGCTATTGTGTTTACTGCCGGAATTGGTGAGAACTCAAGTTTTATAAGAAAGTTAGTTTGCACAGATATGAGCTATTTTGGCATTGAACTGGATGCCGAAAAAAACAATTCAAAATCAAAAGAACCTACTGAAATTCATGCTGAAAATTCAAAAACAAAAATTTTGATTATTCCTACCAATGAAGAGGTAGAAATTGCAAAACAATCTTTTGAATTGCTAAATTAGATTGATAGAATTAGTCATAAAAAAAGCATTGAAAATTTTCAATGCTTTTTTTATGACTAAAAAGTTCCATTTATTTAAGTGAACCGATCATTTCTTCAGGTTTTACCCAAGCATCATATTCTTCCGGAGTAACATAACCCAAGCGTACGGCTTCTTCTTTTAAAGTAGTTCCGTTCGCATGTGCGGTATTCGCAATTTCAGCAGCTTTATAGTAACCTATTTTGGTATTTAAAGCAGTAACCAACATTAAAGAGTTACTTACCAGTTCTTTAATCCTAGGGTAATTAGGCTCTATTCCAATGGCGCAATTTTCGTTAAAGCTGGCACAAGCATCTCCAAGTAAACGAGCCGATTGCAAAAAGTTAACAGCCATAATAGGTTTAAAAACGTTTAACTCATAATGACCTTGAGTTCCGCCAATGGTAATGGCAACATCGTTACCCATTACTTGTGCGCAAACCATCGTTAAGGCTTCTGCCTGAGTTGGATTTACTTTTCCAGGCATAATTGAACTTCCGGGTTCGTTGGCGGGAATGATTAGCTCTCCGATTCCTGAACGTGGGCCAGAAGCCATCATGCGAATATCGTTCGCGATTTTGTTTAAAGAAACTGCCAATAATTTTAGTGCCCCGTGACTTTCCACAATGGCGTCGTGTGAAGCCAAGGCTTCAAATTTATTTTCGGCCGTGATAAACGGCAAACCCGTAAATTCTGCAATTTTTTTAGCCACCAAAACATCGTATCCTTGTGGGGTATTCATTCCAGTACCAACTGCGGTTCCGCCCAAAGCCAATTCAGATAAATGTGATAAGGTGTTTTTTAATGCTTTTAAACCGTGATCTAATTGAGAAACATAGCCTGAAAATTCTTGCCCTACTGTTAATGGAGTCGCGTCCATTAAGTGCGTACGGCCAATTTTTACAACATCTTTAAACGCTTCGGATTTCGCTTTTAAAGTATCGCGTAATTTTTCAATTCCGGGAATGGTGGTGTCAATAATCATTTTATAACAGGCAATATGCATTCCTGTCGGGAAAGTATCATTGCTCGATTGTGATTTATTTACGTCATCATTAGGCTGAATTGATTTTTCGCCCTCACCAATAACGCCTCCTAACATTTCGTGGGCGCGATTTGCGATTACTTCATTACAGTTCATGTTGCTTTGTGTTCCGGAACCAGTTTGCCAAATAACTAATGGAAACTGGTCATCGTGTTTGCCTTCTAAAATTTCATCGCAAACAGCAGAAATAATATCGCGTTTTTTTTCTGAAAGCACACCCAATTCATAATTTGCATGAGCAGCCGCTTTTTTAAGGTAGGCAAATCCGTAAATAATTTCTAAAGGCATAGAGCCTGAAGGCCCAATTTTGAAATTATTTCGAGAACGTTCTGTTTGAGCTCCCCAATATTTATCGGCAGGAACTTCCACTTTTCCCATGGTGTCTTTTTCTATTCTATATTTCATATTGTTATATTTTCTAAATTAATGAATTACAAAGTTACCAATTATGGCTTTTTAGCCTATCAAAGTTGCCCATTTTTTTTGATTCATTAGGTGAGAAATATCACTTTTAAAAAAAATAAATGAATGAACTGGTTTAAACTTTTTTCAATTGGCTAAAAAAATGTTATTTTTCACTCACTTTTATCTTTTTTGAACTCTGTAGCGATGCAGTTAAAAAACCTTCAATTGAGCAAAAAATTCCTATTTTTCGCTTCAATCAAAAAAGTTTAAACCAGTTCAATATGATAAGTTAAAAATAAATACTAATTTTGTAATTATTAAAAAGCAAACTTAAAATTTATGGATTTATCGCAGTTTTCAGGATTTTTAATTTTCCTAACCGTTCTTACGATGGGATTTTGGTTAATGATTTTTTTATTGACCTTTGTTGTGCCTTATTGGTTATTCGGAAATTTGAAAGAAATTTGGAAATTAAGAAAGGAAGCTAAAGCAACGGCCAAAAAAGAATAATATTTTATAAAATTCGGGTATAAAAAGAGGCTGTCTAAAAAGTTTTGAAATCCGTCGTTATTAATTTATTTCAGAATCGCATCATACTGATAATCAATCACTATGAGAACCTGAAACAAGTTCAGGTTGACGAAAATTTCACTTTTTAGACAGCCTCTTTTTTGTTGTTCAAAATGCTTAAAACATTTCTTGTTCTCCGCCATTATCCTCTCTTTGCTGTTTCTCCATTTTCTTTTTCTGATTAAATCTGTAGGTGAAATTCAGCATGATTTGTCTTTTTCGCCACTGAAATTCGTTTTCTGAAATTGTTGTTGGAGAAATATCGGTTGATTCTCGTTTTCTGGTATTAAACAAATCGCTGACATTTAAAGAAAGCGTACCTTTTTCTTTTAAAATATCTTTGCTGAAAGCCAAATTCACACTAACCATACCTTTTCTTTTGGACAGTGCAGATTCGGAAGGTCCGCGGTACATTCCACTGGTTTGCCAATCTATTTTGCCAGGCAACGAAATACGTGATTCCAATCGTGTAAACCAACTTACATTATCTGAATTATAACTAATATCATTATAATTTCCTTCAGTAACAGATTTGAAAAAGTTGAAACTGTTGGTAAATTTCCACCATTTAACCGGATTGTAATTGGCGGTAAACTCAAAACCATATCTATCTTCCGAGCTTAAATTTACAGGTGTAGTTATAATTACAAGTGTCTCAACGCCATTTACATCCCTAATTTCTTCTTTTTGTGCCATTTCAATGTTGTTTATGGCATGTTGGTAGTAAATAGATGAGTTCAAAGTTAATTTTTCCCATCGTTTTAAATAACCTAAATCAAATGAGTTGGTATAAGTAGGATCGAGATTAACATTTCCTTTTCTGATATAGGTTTGGCTTGTTCTCGATTCAAACGGATTTAAAAACCAGTGGTGCGGACGCCTTAATCTTCTGCTGTAACCCAATGTTAAGCTTTCAGCTTCGCTAAATTCCAATCCTAAATTAATTGTTGGAAAAAATTCGGTGAAATTTTTATTATAAATTTCATTGGTTTGCATTAAATTAATTTTTCTGTCGGTGTTTTCCATTCTTAATCCGAAGAGATAGGAGAATTTATCAATTTTATTTCCATATTGCGAATAAAGAGCATAAATATTTTGCTCAAAATCTAGAATATTGGAAAAGTCGGTATTGTTGTAAAATTGGTTTGTTTCAACGTCAAATCCTTCAACCAAATAATCTGAATTCAATTGATTCAAACTAACGTTAAAACCAAATTCAAACTGGGAATTTTCGCCTATTGGCAATACATAATCTCCTTTAAATAAAATATCTTTTGAATTATTGTCTGTTGAACTTCTCTCTGGTTCATTTTCCGTTAAAGTTGGAAAAATATCGCTGTCGGTAATAAACGAACCGTTATTTTCAATGCTTTCTTCATATTGAAAATCGAACGTTAATTTATGGCCGGCTGTATTAAAATCGTGCATAAAATTTAGGTCATACTCGGTAGTTTTGTCTTTTTCATCTTCAATTTCAAGTCGCTTATTGGTACGGGTTAAAGATTTATTTGCATCTAATTCTTTGCTTATATTTGTGGAAATATCTTCACCATCAGATTTGCGATACAAAAAGGAACCAGTTAATGAAGTTTTATCCGTTAAAAAATATTCCATTCCAAACCGTGTATTGTAGCCGTCATTTTTACGGTCATAAGCTCTATTTTCATTTCTTAAACTTGTAATATCTTTATTTTCATCGAAATAAGTTACTTTGCTGCTTGAACTTCCTGGAGCATTTCTGTAATTATAACCGCCGCTGGCAAAATAATTTACTTTATTCGTTCTGTAATTTAAATTTGCTGATCCACCAAAATTATCGGGATTTCCTGCTGAAGCAGAAACTGAGGCATTAAATCCATTAGCCTTGCCTTTTCGAAGAATAATATTTAAGATTCCCGCCGTTCCTTCAGCTTCATAACGCGCCGACGGACTTGTAATAACTTCAACTTTTTCAATAGCATCTGCAGGTAGCTGTCGTAAAGCATCGGTACTGCTTAAACCAACCAAACCAGATGGTTTTCCATTTATCAAAATTCGAACGTTTTCATTACCGCGCAAACTCACATTTCCTTCCACATCAACGGAAACTGATGGCACGTTGTCTAAAACATCACTGGCAGTTCCGCCTTTTACAGTCATATCTTTACCAACATTGTATATTTTTTTGTCCAATCTAATTTCAACAGTGCTTTTTTCGGCAATAATTTCAACTTCACTTAAAGTTTGGGCATCAATTTCCAAAGTAATTGTGCCTAAATCTGTATTGCCTGAAATTTCTTTGCTTTTGAATAATTTTGTTTTAAAAGAAATAAATTCGATAGAAATATCGTAGACGCCTTTTGCAATTTGAATGTTAAACGCTCCATTGCTGTCTGTAATCCCGCCGGTTATTATTTTACCATCTAAGGATTTGATAACGATGGTAGCATATTCTAAAGGTTGTTTAGTGTCGTTATCAATAACTTTACCCGTTAAATTAATTTTTTCAAGAGGATCTGTATTTGTTGCACCTAAACTAAAAGTGAAAATGCTGAATATAAATAAAAATATACTTTTTTTCATGAATGATTTATCCGTTGATTTATATAGCAAAGATACATGTTGCTCCATTACTTTTATGTTAACTAGTGTTAACGAGTGTGATTAAAAGCGAAAAAGTTTTTGAAATAATGTTTAAAAATTAATTATCAATAAGATATTGATAATCAATTTCTTATTTAGTAAACTAATTAAGAAATGGAATAAATGTGCCTAAATTTCAATTGCTTAAAACTGTTAAGAAAAGCATAAAATTTATAAAATGGATTTTATGAGTCCGGGCGGACGCCCAATCACGGCTTTGCCATTGTTAATAACAATTGGCCGTTCAATAAGTTTTGGGTTTTTTACCATTGCAGTTATAATCTCGGAATCTGACAGGTTTTTTCCTTTGTAATTTTCTTTCCAGATTGTTTCGGTTTTCCGAACCAAATCTATGAACTGGTTTAAACTTTTTTCAATTGGCTACAAAATGTTATTTTTCACTTCAATCAAAAAAGTTTAAACCAGTTCTATGGGAGAAATATCCAATAATTTTATAATTTAAATCAATTCATCTTTTGAAAAAGGTGTTTCTAAATAGTTGATAATTTCAAAAGGCAATTTGGATTCCTTCAAAATAGCCAAACCTTTCCGGCTTTTACTGCATCGTGGATTGTGATAAATTTTCATGAATCTATTTTGTTCAAAAATTAGTAATTTGGTTTGATATCTTTTTTATCAAAATCTATTTTCCTGTCTTTTTGACTTTGGTTAAATCGATAGGTTAACGACAATAATATTGTTCGGTGCTTATTTTCAATTAAACTTTTAGAAAAATAGTTGGCATTAAATCGATCTCTATCGGTTTTTTCGGATTTGAATAAATCATCAACGGTTAAACTAATGGATGCATCTTTGTTAAACAAGTCTTTATTGATAGCGGCACTTGCATAGGTATATGCCTTTCTTGTGGAATACGGCCCTTTTGAAATTAAAAAATGTTTTGTATTTATTTGAAAATCAAACACTTTAGGTATTTTAAGTTGTGTAAGTATGCTAAAAGCACCATTTAAGCTTGCGTGATTATAATCTAAAATAATGATTTCATTGGCTGAATTTACAGTTTCATAAACTCCCGATTGGTCAAAATTGTAAAGATTTATATTTCCGGTAAAATTTAAACTTTTGGAGGGTTTAAAAACGGTAGTAATATCTAAACCGTAATAATCCACTTTTCCAACATTTACAGGGGTGGTAATAATTTTATTGACACCATTTATGTGTTCTCCGGTTTCATAAGTCGCATTTTCCCAAAAATCGTTATACCTATTAAAAAATAGGGAAGGTGAAAACACTACCTTATTTCCATAATACTTATATCCCAAACTTGAAGCGTCAATATAGATTGGGTTTAATGCCGGGTTCCCAATATATGATGATGTTTCGCTATATTTTTGCTCAAAAGGCTGCAATTGATTATATACAGGAGGAAGTATTTTTTTAGAATAACTTAAACTTAAACTTTTTAAATCATTAATGGAATATTGTAAATAAACAGATGGTAAAACTTCATTAAAATTATTTTTTTGAGAAGTATTTGAATTTAAATAATCAACTTTCAATTCCGTAAATTCAGCCCTAAGCCCAATCCCATAATAAAATTTTTCACCTTCATTTTCAAACTCAATAAATGCCGCATTCACATTTTCATAATAATCAATATTGTTTTCTTCGGAAGCACTTGAATATTTGAATGGAACTTTGCCAAAATTCCCTTTATACCCAACAGTATATGTTGAACTTTTACCAACTGGGTTTGCAAAATTAATTTCAAAAGAAGTATTCTGTAACTTATTCATTTCAGTATATGCTTCGTTGGTGAAATTTGCAGTGTTGGTGTTTAGGATAGTATTGTTTATATCATCGGTATCTTTTGAATAAGAAATGTTAGAGGTCAATTTCCGCCCTTCTTTTTTGAAATTTTGTTCAAAATCAACCACAAATTCAAACAGTTCATTCTCAAGTTTTCCAACATGTGTCCTTTCATTTGAGACTGTAGGCATCTTTGTGGCATCAAAAATAGTTGAAGAGGTTATTGTGTTGCTTTTATTGACTACATTTTGAAAATTAACGCTGGTTGAAAGCGTCGTACTTTTTGATAAATAGAAATCGGTGCCAATGGTGCCATAAAAAGCGTCTTTTTTGCTGTTAAATTCGCTGTTTTCATTCAAAAATGAAGTAGTGCCGCTATTATCAAAATATTCATTTTCAGAAGAGGCTGAGGTAATTGGATTGCTATGATTATAAGACGCATTTACAAAAAAGTTTAGGTTTTTTGATTTGTTGTTTAACGTAATTAATCCGCCGGAATAATCTTTATAGCCGCCAGTAGCCGTTAAAGAGGCATTTAAACCTTCATCTTTTCCCTTTTTTAAAATGATGTTTATAACACTGAGGGCAGAAGCATCATACTTTGCGCCTGGGTTTGCAATCACTTCAATATTTTCAATTGACCCTGCAGGTAATGATTTTAAGGCATCCGTTTTTGACAATGAAGAAGTTTTGCCATTAATCAATACTTGAACATTGCCTTGTCCCTGTACCGTTATTTCTCCATTTGGATCAACTGAAACTGAAGGGATGTTATTTAATATATCTGTTGCCACACCCCCATTGGAAGCAATGTCTTTTTCAACATTAAAAACAATTTTGTTGGATTTAAATTCCAATGTTCTTTTTTCAGCTACAATTTCGACCTCGCCAAGAATTTCTGTATCCAGTTCCAGTTCAATAACTCCTAAATTTAAATCTTTGGTAATCGCAGAAAGATTCAAATATTTTGTTTGATAAGCTATAAACTCTACAGAAACGCTATAGGTTTCTTTTTCAACATCAATAGAAAAATGGCCTTTTTGATTCGTGATACTTCCGAATTTTATTTGATTGGAATCAATACTTTTAAAAATAATTATTGCATCCTCCAAGGGTTTTTTTGAAGTGGCATCTATTATTTTTCCGGTAATTGTATAAATGGGGTTATTATTCTTTTGGCTAAAACTGAGTATTGGGGTTAATACAATTAGCGCTAATAATAGTTTCATCATATAAAATAACTTATTTTAAGATTCATAGCTTTTTTTAATCGTTTATTTAACGAAAAATATCATTTTTCACAGAGGTAAAAATACAAAATATTGTTAATAAACAACACTTTATCTAATAAAAATTACTGTTTGTTATGAAATCCCTAAGGTAAATATTAAAAAATTAAAATAAGAGTTGATGGGTATGCAGTTCTTTCCGCAGTTGCCGGGGAGATACATAATGTATTCCATGGAATTTTAAGGCTATTGCAGCTTTAATGTTTTCTTCACTGTCATCAATAAAAATTGTTTTTTCGGGGGTGATGGCGTATTTATCAATAATGATATTGAATATTTTGGGAAAAGGTTTGCGTGTTTTTTCTTGTCCCGAAACTACAACGCCATCAAAATCATTAAAAAATGGAAATAATTCGAGCGCTTTGTCCCATTTTTCGGCACTCCAGTTTGTTAAAGCATAAATTTTATAGTTCCTTGATGATTTTAAGGATTTAAATAATGCAACATTTTCCGCAATACTGCCAGAAAACATTTGGTGCCATTGGTTGTAGTAGAGGCGAATCAAATCCTCATGCTCGGGAAATTCCGTGATTTTAAGATTTTGGGCTTCTTCAATGGTTCTCCCGCCATCTTGCTCGGCATTCCAAGCACTGGTGCATACGTTGTTCAAAAACCACTGTACCTTTTCTTCGTCACCATTAAATATTTTTCTATACAAATATTCTGGTTTCCAATCCACAAGTACGCCTCCTAAATCGAAGATTATGGTATCAATCTTACATTTCATTTTTGGTTTCTTTTTGTCCTTGTTGCATTAAATAGGCTTTAATAAAATCATCTAAATCACCGTTCATAACCGCTTCCACATTTGCAGTTTCCTGTCCTGTTCTTACATCTTTCACTAATTTGTAGGGGTGAAATACATAATTTCTGATTTGCGAGCCAAATTCAATTTTTAGTTTGTTGGCTTCAATTTCACTCCGTTTTTCACGTTGTTTTTGCAATTCAATTTCATACAATTGAGATTTTAACAATTGCATGGCTTTGGTTTTATTGTCGAGTTGCGAACGCGTTTCGGAATTTTCAACCATAATTCCCGAAGGTTTATGGCGCAACCGAACAGCCGTTTCCACTTTGTTTACATTTTGTCCGCCGGCACCGCTGGAACGCATAGTTTCCCAGGAAATATCGGCCGGATTAATATCAATTTCAATACTGTCATCAACAAGTGGATACACATAAACGGAAGCAAATGTGGTATGGCGTTTTGCATTGCTGTCGAATGGAGAGATTCTAACCATTCTATGCACGCCATTTTCACCTTTTAAATACCCAAAAGCATATTCGCCTTCAATTTCTATGGTAACGGTTTTAACACCAGTAACATCACCTTCCTGAAAATTTAACTCTTTAACTTTATACTTTTTATTTTCACTCCACATTAAATACATCCGCATCAACATTTGAGCCCAGTCACAACTTTCTGTTCCTCCGGCACCAGCAGTGATTTGAAGTACCGCACTTAAATTATCTCCCTCATCAGAGAGCATATTTTTAAATTCCAGTTCTTCCAGTACTATGAGCAAAGTGTCATATTGCTGTTCAACTTCTTTATCGGTAATCTCGCCCTCAGCATAAAAATCCAGCAAAACTGTCAATTCATCAAAATTGGTTACTATGGAATTAAAATCTTCGACCCATTTTTTCTTAAATCGAAGATTTCGCATGACAATTTCGGCTTCTCTCGGATTGTTCCAAAAGGTCGGATTTGCGGTTTGTTCTTCCTCGTTTGAAATTTCAATTTTTTTCCTGTCAATTTCAAGGTAAGCTTTTAACCTGTTAATGCGTTCAAGCAATTTATTTATATGTTCGTTTGTGATCATTTTCTTATTTAGGAACTACAAAAATAACTTTTCATTTTTAAACTGAGCAAATAAATTTGATTGGTTATATTTCAATCAAACTAATTATGGTATTTTTGGTTAAAATCTTTTATTTTCTGAAAAGACAGAAATTGTGGATTTAATAAAAGTTTCTAATCCTTTAAAAATTGATAAATCTCAAATTGAAATGATGCAAATAAATTTAATTAGTGACACAGTAACCAAACCAACCAAAGGAATGCTTAAAGCAATGATGAATGCCGAAGTTGGTGATGATGTTTTTAAAACCGACCCAACAGTCAATAAATTACAGGACAAAATTGCAAAAATGTTTGGGATGGAAGACGCCTTGTTTTTCCCTTCGGGAACCATGGCAAACCAGACCGCCATTAAAATACATACGCAACCCGGCGATAGAATGTTTTGTGATAAATGGGCACATGTGTATAATTTTGAAGGCGGTGGTGCTGCATTTAATTCGGGCGTTACTTCTCATTTAATCGATGGCAATCGCGGAATGTTTACGGCAAAACAATTGAATGAAGCCGCTTCTGGGAGAGCAGATATCCATGTACCTTGGGCCAGCTTGGTCGTTGTTGAAAACACTACCAATAAAGGCGGTGGCGCGTGCTGGGATTATGAAGAATTATTGAAAATCAAACAAATTTGTTTGGAGCATAATTTGGTATTGCATATGGATGGCGCACGGATATTTAACGCTTTGGTTGCCAAAAATGAAACACCAAAACAATATGGCAAAGTTTTCGATACCATTTCAGTTTGTTTATCAAAAGGGTTGGGAGCTCCGGTTGGATCTGTGTTATTAGGATCTAAACTTCATATTGAAAAGGCATTAAGAATTCGGAAATTATTTGGCGGCGCTATGCGTCAGGTCGGATATTTGGCAGCTGCCGGAATTTATGCGTTGGACAATCATATAGACCGTTTGGCAATAGACCACACCCGCGCTAAGGTAATTGGCGTAGCACTTCAAAATTGTAAATTGGTGAAATATGTGGAACCTATTGAAACAAATATTGTCATTTTTAACGTCATTGATGCTATCAATGAAGAAGATTTTGTGAATCGCTTAAAAAAAGCCGGAATTTCATTGATTTCTATGGGACAAGGAAAATTGCGAATGGTTACTCATTTAGATTTTACTGAAGAAATGCTTGAAATGGTAGTAAACACATTAGAAAATATATAATAAGATAAAACCATGAAGAAACTAAATTTAACAATGATTGTACTTTTTTTATCAATAAGTCCAACCTTGTTTTCACAATCTGAAATAGAAAAAATATTAACTGAAATTTCGACGGCACCTTCTGCGCAACGGATAGAAAATGACATTATAAAATTAGTTGGTTTTGGAACGCGACATACGTTATCCGATACCATTTCTGCAACAAGAGGAATTGGCGCAGCCCGTCGTTGGGTAAAATCCAGTTTTGAAGAAGTATCTAAAAATTGCGATAATTGTTTAGAAGTGAGTTATTTGGGCGATTTGGTAAAAGCCGACGGAAGCAGAATTGTTACAGATACTAAAGTGGTAAATGTCATGGCAATTCAACGCGGGACAACTTACCCAAATCGTTATGTAATGATGTCGGGCGATATTGATTCACGGGTTTCTGATGCCAATAATTTCACTTCAGATGCTCCCGGAGCAAATGACAATGCTACCGGATTGGCAGGAACCATTGAAGCTTCACGTATTTTAAGCAAGTATAAATTTCCGGTATCCATTATTTA
>JAENXD010000165.1 GCA_016649745.1 Flavobacteriaceae bacterium
AAGCTTAACCGCAAATTTCGCAAAGTTTTACGCAAAGAACGCAAGAAATAAAATTAATATTCTGATAAAAAAATAGTGTTCAAATAATTTTAACCGCAAAGACACAAAAAATAAAATGAGTGAAAACGAAATTTCAAAAATTATTTTTGATTGTGCATTAAAAATTCATAAAAATTTGGGTCTCGGTTTGCTGGAAAGTGCTTATGAAGAATGTCTGTTTTATGAATTAAAAAAGTATGGATTAAACGTAGATAAACAAAAAGCATTGCCACTTATTTATGAGGAAGTTAAATTGGAGATCGGATACAGAATTGACATTATCGTTGAAAATAAAGTAATTATTAAAGTAAAGTCCGTTGAAGCGTTAAATGATGTTCATTTAGCACAAATATTAACGTATTTAAAATTATCAGATTGTAAATTAGGGATGCTCATAAATTTTAATGTCGCATTCCTTAAAAACGGAATAAGAAGAGTCGTAAACAATCTTTAGCGAACCTTGCGTAATTCTTTGCGCCCTTCGCGGTTAAAACGAAAATCATGAAAGCATTTATAAACAACATCGAACACGAATTCTTGCAAGGGGAAACCATGTTGGAATTTGTCCGTAGAATAGAAAATGATAAAAATGCCATTCCAACGATGTGCCAAGATGGCCGTTTGGAAAATTTTGGTTCATGCAGGGTTTGCTCGGTGGAAGTGGCGCGTGAAAAAGACGGATTAACCAAAACGATGGCATCTTGCCACACCCCTATTTCTGAAGGGCTGTACATTTATCCCAACACAGAAAAAATAAAACGCCTTCGTAAAAATATTGTTGAATTGGTGTTAACCGATTATCCTGCCGATAAAATTTTTCCTTCCGCAGGTAAAAAAGCAACGCCTTTTCAAGAAACCATTGCTCAAATTGGAATTCCAGATATCCGCTATCCTCAAGGAAAAAATCATTTAGACATAGAGCCAGACAGGGCGCACCCTTATATAAAATCAGATTTATCGCAGTGTATTAACTGTTTTAGATGCGTAAGAGCTTGCGAAGAAATTCAGGGAGAAATGATTTTGGGAATGTCGGGTCGCGGATTTGCAACCACCATTATCAAAGGTTTCGACACCACTTTCAACGAATCAGCCTGCGTTTCTTGCGGGGCCTGTGTTCAAACTTGTCCGACCGAAGCATTAACCGATAAATTCGAAACAAAAACCTTAATTCCAGATAAAACCGTTCGTACAACATGTACTTATTGCGGTGTTGGCTGTCAGTTAGAAGTTGCAGTTATTGATGGAAAAATAAGAGGAATTCAAGCTCCGGAAACTGCTGAGGTAAATCAGGGACATACTTGTTTAAAAGGTCGTTTCGCCTTTCAGTTTTACAACCATCCAGACAGGTTGCGAGAACCAATGATTAAAAAGAACGGCAAATTTGAAGTGGTCACCTGGGACGAAGCCTATGATTTTATTGCTACAAAATTAACTGACATCAAAAATAAATATGGCGCAGATGCCATTGGCGGAATTTCTTCCTCAAGAGCTACCAATGAAGAGAATTATTTAATGCAAAAAATGATTCGTGTCGCCGTTGGAACCAATAATATTGATGGTTGCGCACGTGTTTGCCATGCACCTACCGCCTTCGGAATGCAGCAATCTTTTGGAACCGGAGCCGCCACAAACTCCATAGAAGATTTAAAACAAACTGATGCTATTTTTCTGTTTGGGGCAAATCCGGTTAAAGGACATCCGGTAACGGGCGCTAAAATTAAGCAAGCTTTTATGAAAGGTGTTACTTCCATCGTTGTTGATCCAATTAGAACAAGTTTGGCAGATTTGGCAACCTACTTTCTTCAAATAAGACCAGGAACCAATGTCGCCATTTTAAATATGATTGCACATTATATTATTAAAGAGGGATTGGTAAATCAAGCTTTTATTGACACGCATACAGAAAAATATGGGGAATTTAAAAGCCATGTGGAACATTTGGATATGAATGAATTAGAAAAACTCACGGGAGTTTCTAAGGAATTGGTTAGAGATGCTGCTATTGCTTATGCTTCTGCAGAGCGCGCGATGGAATTCCATGGGTTGGGCGTTACAGAGCATTTTCAGGGAAGTAAAACCGTCATGTTGTTGTCTAACTTAGCCATGATGACAGGAAATGTTGGGCGAAACGGTGTTGGTTTAAATCCGTTGCGCGGACAAAATAATGTTCAGGGTTCAGCGGATATGGGTGTACAACCTCACCAGGGTGCTGGTTATATGGATGTCAGCAAACCCGATATTCAACGCTATTTTGCCCAAAAATACGGTATTGAAAAAATGCCTGAAAATGCCGGATTAAAAATTCCTGAAATGCTTGATGCCGCAATCAGCGGAAAAATTAAAGCGCTTTATATTGTGGGTGAAGACACGATAATGACCGACCCAAACTCTTACCACAGTATTAAAGCATTTGAAAAACTAGAATTGATTGTGGTGCAGGAATTATTTATGACAGCTACTTCTGAAATGGCTGATGTGGTGCTGCCGGCTTCCTCCTATTTTGAAAAAAACGGAACTTTTACCAATGGTGAACGCCGTGTGCAACGTGTAAATAAAGTGATTGAACCCATAGGAAATACAAAACCGGACGGGCAAATTATTATTGATGTGATGAGCAGATTGGGATACAATCAACCCACTGGGCTAACTTATGATGCTGCAAAAGTGATTGAAGAAATTGCCGATGTGATTCCTTTTATGAAAGGTTTAACATGGGACAGATTGGGTGAAAACGGCTTGCAATGGCCTATTAAAGAAGATGGAACCGACACTAAAATGCTTCATATTAATGGTGATTTCAAAAAGGGAATTGGCACTTTTCATCATTTCGATTTTGAAGAATCCCCAGAAATCATTTCACACGGAAAAAATTATCCGTTCATATTAACTACAGGTCGAGAACTGGAACATTACAATTCCGGCACCATGACACGCAGAACCGACAATCAACTCATTTTAGGAAAAGACATTTTAGAAGTGCATCCGAAAGATGCTTTGGCCAAAGGAATTAAAGACAAAGAAATGGTTAGGTTATTTTCTGACAGAGGAAGTGTTAACATCCCTATAAAGTACGCTAAAACAGTTAAAAGAGGCGTTTTAAGGACAACTTTTCACCAACCCGAAGTATTTATCAATTTAATCACTGGAAGCGTTGGAGACAAAGAAACAATGACTCCCGAATATAAAGTGGTTGCAGTTGATTTTGAGAAAGTTTAATTTTAGGCAATAGGGATTAGTCGGAAGACAGAAGACCGAAGTCCGAAGTCCGAAGTCCGAAGTCCGAAGTTCAAAAAGGGATTTACGATATTGGATTTAAAATGTCAGGAATTTCTTCCGTCTTCCGACTTTTCAACTTTCAACTTTCAACTTTTGAACTAAAAAAATATGCAGACATTAAACTACGAAGGCTTACAACTTACAAACGGAGTTCCTCAAAAAGTAACTGATGCTTTGGTGGTTGAGGCTGCTTTGCAAATAAACATCAATACAGAACCCTATACGGTGGTCATGCGAACGCCGGGAGATGATTTTGAGCTTATAAGAGGATTGCTTTACGCCGAAGATATTTATAAGGGAAAAGAAAATTTAACCATTGAGGTTGTTGAAAAACGTGACAACGGGTTTTCAATACTAAACGCTTCAATCCCAAAAAAGAATCTTGGTAAAGGATATTTAAACAAACGTACATTACTTTCAGTCTCTTCCTGCGGAATTTGCGGAAAACAGAAATTGGAAGACATTAATTATAGCGGCTCCAAATTAAAAAACAACAATTCTTTCGATAGCACTAAATTAGAAGACATGTTTGTTGAAATGAAATTGAAACAAGAAACTTTTGAAATCTCTGGTGGTTCACACGCTGCAGCCATTTTTAATAAAAATTATGAAATTATTTCTTTAAAGGAAGATATTGGAAGGCACAATGCAGTAGATAAAGTGGTTGGCGAATTGTTAAATTCAGATCAATTGAAGGAATCTTTTGTGATGCTTGTAAGCGGGCGGGTTTCCTATGAAATTATTTCAAAAGCCTTTATCGCTAAAATTCCCATTGTGGTGGCAGTATCGGCCTGTTCTACTTTAGCGGTCGATTTTGCCAAAGAATTTGGCATTTGTCTTATTGGCTTTTCACGCGGTAACAAAGCGACTATTTACGCTGGGTAAGTTGGAAAGTTTAAAAAGAGAAATTAACTAAAGTCAAAATACTAAAATACTAAAAAGTTTAACCGCAAGGAGCGCAAAGTTTTACGCAAAGGACGCAAAGCATTCAGAAATCCAATTTTTACGCTTGACCCCAATCCAAAATACTAAAATACCATACCATCTAAGTCTGGTTCCTGAGCGGAGTCGAAGGGAACAATCCAAAATACCAAAAATCTAAAATACCAAAAATCCAAAATATTAATAACCCAAAATCACAACAAACTACACGATTTCATAAACAAAATACATATTTTATATAATATTTCGCATTATATTTTGGATATTTAAAATATTATTTTTACATTTGTCCCGTAAGAGCGTCCCTAAGATTGCAAATTTTTACGGAGAGGGTTTGCAATTAGTTGATTTTTATGATAAAAATACCCGTTTTTATGACTTAAAAATCAATTTTAGCTTTTAAAATCTCCAAAATAGAAGTGTTATTTGGTTAAATTTTGAAGTATTTGATTTTTTTTTCACTAAGGTTCATGCCTTGTGAAATAAGAGAAAAGTAGCTTTCCAGACGCTTTTTTTCTAAAATTTTTTAGAATTTAGGTGGTTTTTTATTGCCTGTATGTAAGATTTATTATATATTTGGTGTTCTTACTAATCATTTAATTCTTACTAAATTATGAAAAAATTGAAATTAATTTTCGGATTGCTACTTGTAGCTGCATTTGTTGCAATAACAGTTTTAAGCTATACTTCAACAAATGATAGCCAAGCTGTTCGTAAAGATGTTATAATCCCTAGACAAGGATAATAATCAGATAAAACAAACATTTATTTTATTTTTAATATAAGGTAAACCACAATAAATAATTTATTGTGGTTTTTGTGCTGGAATTTAGTTGCGTATTCAAATTTATTAATATATATTTGGAAGCTTATAACCCCTATAACCCCTATTTCATCATGAAAAGCAACAGAAAAACATCCTTATTCATTGGCAGTTTGATGGCGATACTCATCGTTTCCACCCCTTATTTGTTATATTTTTATCAAAATATACCAAATGATATAGAAAATTTAGAAACAATATTTGGTACTATTAAGGGTGGTTATTATAAAAGTGCTAGTATATATGTTTATTGGTTTTTCTCAAAATTTGTTCCATTAATGTTATTATTTATTTGGTTTATCACCAACAAGCAGTGGTGGGTGCATGCGCTTATTATCCCTATTTCCGTTTATTTATTTCAGTTAATTGCTGTTGTCAATGACAGTGAGTTATATATGGATGAAGTTGAGTTTATTTATACCGTTCCCTTTTTAGTGGTCATTTTTGTTATTCTCTATTTTGTAAGAAGTAAAATATCCATTTACATACAGGCCGTGGATTTAAAAAAGGAAATGGACGAGAGCATGAAAACACCAAAAAAGTTTGGGTAAAGTGTGCCCAACCCCAAAAATAACCCCAAAATTTTTATCATATAATTAATTGTTATTTGTTTAGTCACAAATATTTGGAGTTTATAAATTCGGGAAAATGGAAAAAGATTTAGAGTATATTGCCTTTCAATTAGAACAAAGCGAAAAAAAAATAGTTTCACTTAATGAAAAAATAGCCTTTTTAAATAATTTATTGGTAGTGGTAAGTGTTGTTGTGTTATTTATATACATTTATAAATAACTGTAAAACTCCAAATTTAAAGTTGTTGTCAATATCATACTTAAGAACTTTAAAAAAAAAATTCCCATTAATTGAAACAACCATATTTTATGAATCCGTAAGCTTATGAAAACTATATTGGTTAAAGTCAAGTAGAAAAATAGAAAATAAGAATTATATCATCCAGTATTTACAGTAGACTTAAAAACAGAAAGAATATATTTCACTAACTCAATTTTTTGGCAAGCTACATTATTGCTAGACGATAACGAAAAATCTAAAACAATAGAATTTTTGCCAGCAGTACAGTTAAAAAGTATTGATAATAGTAAAACCGAAAAAGAAATTGAAAAATTTGAGAATACTATATCTGGACTGACTGTCAAGAAAATTGCCTACGGAAGTAGCGTAGCTGACATTATCTATGCTCATCGAACTCTTTTAAGAAATATAAAATCTGTCTTTGAATTGTACTCAGATACTTGGCATTATGACGCTTGGACTGAAGTTCAACAATTAGATATTTTTAAGACTGTTTTAGAATGTTCAGAGATACTAATTGGATTTGATTTACCAAAAGAAATAGAAGGATTGAGTACTGAAGAAAGAAATTACCTTTTTTCATTCGATTATTGGGCAAGGAAAATAGATTGGTCTTGGGATGATGTATCAAATCAAATTGCTAAAACTCCTCTTAAAGCCATTTATCCGAATTTACTTGATAAGATTCAATACTATAGTAATTTAATCCTAGAAGGATCTCATTATTGGATTTATAAAGACAGAGCATATTTGAAATTAGTACATTTTACAAAAATACCAACATTTAGAAATCATAGTGATTTATTTGCAGTCGATTATAACCATAATGATTTTGAAAACGAAGAACATTTTCCATATTAAAAAAAAGCCAGTTGCCAACAACTAAGCATTCGGCGTGCCGATAGGCTAACGCTGAATGATATGTTGACTAATCGGGATTAGCGATATTGTTATTTCCTTATGGGGATATAGTTAATAATTGTGTGGTAATT
>JAENXD010000271.1 GCA_016649745.1 Flavobacteriaceae bacterium
AAATCATTTCTTCTGAAACTTTGCTGCTAAAAAACAATGAAAAAGTAAACTTCATCATCAACTTATTGTACGTTGCGGAAAATCCTTCCTACAAAGAATACAAAATTAAATTGCTGTACTTTTTGCACGAATTTTTTAATTTGGAGGAAGAAAAACACCAATTTTTAAAATGGTTAATTAATTTACCAACCGTTGAATTTTTTGCTTCTTTAAAAAAATATGGGCTTCATTTTAATATGGATGAATTCAACCAAAGTCCGTTTTACGAAAGCATCGAATACATCATAAGAAGTTTCAATTTGGCGCCAGATTCCGATTCAAATATTCAATTCTTCTTGGATGTTGTTTTTGAGTTTCAGCAAAAGAAACAGGTTTCTGTTGGGGCATTTTTGGAATTCTGGGAATTAAAAAAAGACAAGTTTAGCATTGTGGCGCCAGAAGCTGAAAATGCGGTAAGAATTATGACTATTCATAAAGCAAAAGGGTTGGAGTTTCCGGTGGTAATTTTCCCTTATGATATAGAAGTGTACCGACAAATAAATCCGAAAGTTTGGTATTCAGAGGATCAATTGGGCGATATCAAGCAGTTTTTTTTAAATTACGGCGACAAGTTAAATTACATTGGTGAACAAGGAAAACAGTTGTTTGACCAGCGAAGGGAAGAACTGGAATTGGACAATTTTAATTTGTTGTATGTAACATTAACAAGGGCTGTGGAGCAATTGTACGTTATTACAGAAGACAAAACTGGCGGAAAAGATGCGGAAAGCATCAAAAATACTTCGGATTTATTTATCCAATTTTTAAAGAAAACAGGTTTGTGGAATCCAGAAAAAAAGGAATATAGTTTTGGAAATCCGATGCGTTTGCCTTTTTCAAAAAAAGAGGAAAGCAACACCACAATTCAGCAAAGTTTTATCGGAAATTCTTGGAAAAACCACCAAATTACAATCGTTGCCAATTCGTCGTTGCTTTGGGATTCCGACCAAGGGAAAGCAATCGTTTACGGGAATTTACTGCACGAAATGTTGTCCAAAATCAAAACGAAAAATGATATTGCTGAAGTGGTGAATCAGTATTTATTTAAAGGAGAAATTACCATTGAAGAACAAAATGAACTCACTAAGATTCTTAAAAAAATCATCAATCACGAACAACTTTCTCTTTATTTTGCGCAAAATAACCTTGTTTTCACCGAACGGGAAATATTCACTTTAGAAAAGCAAATATTAATTCCGGACCGACTTATTTTTAGCGGAAATAAAGTGACCGTCATTGATTATAAAACGGGAAAATCCGACGAGAAACACCATCAACAAATTAACTCGTATGCAATGGCGTTGGAAAAATTAAATTATAGCGTTGAGAAAAAATTATTAGTTTATATAACTGATGAAATTTTAATTGAAGAAGTTTAAATTTGTAAAAAAATAAACAATTATGTACGGCAAAATTCAACAACACTTACAAAAAGAACTGCAAGAAATTAGAGAAGCAGGCTTATATAAATCTGAACGCGTTATCATATCGTCACAAGATGCGGTCATAAAAATCAGCACAGGAAAGGAAGTCATTAATTTTTGCGCCAATAATTATTTGGGATTGTCTAACAATCCAGAAGTCATTCAGGCCGCAAAAGACACGATGGACACACACGGTTTTGGAATGTCATCAGTACGTTTTATTTGCGGAACGCAAGATATTCACAAGCAACTGGAGCAAAAAATTGCCGAATTCTATAAAACGGAAGACACCATTTTGTATGCTGCAGCTTTTGATGCAAACGGAGGAATTTTTGAACCGCTTTTATCGGAAGAAGATGCCATAATTTCAGATTCTTTAAACCACGCTTCTATTATTGACGGCGTTCGTTTATGCAAAGCTGCTCGATATCGTTATGAGAATAATGATATGAAATCATTGGAAGAACAACTTATTGAAGCCAATAAAAAAAATCACCGGTTTAAATTGATAGCAACCGATGGTGTTTTTTCAATGGACGGCGTTGTTGCGCAACTTGATAAAATTTGTGATTTGGCCGATAAATATGATGCTTTGGTGATGGTAGACGAATGTCACGCCGCAGGTTTCATAGGAAAAACAGGTAGAGGAACCTTAGAACTTAAAAACGTAATGGGCAGGGTTGACATTGTTACCGGAACGCTTGGAAAGGCACTTGGCGGCGCAATGGGCGGCTATACCACGGGGAAAAAAGAAATAATTGAATTGCTGCGTCAACGCTCAAGACCATATTTGTTTTCAAACTCATTGGCTCCGGCAATTGTGGGCGCATCCTTAAAAGTATTTGAAATGATTTCAGAAGACACCACTTTAAGAGATAAATTGGAATGGAACACCAATTATTTTAAAGAAGGGATGACAAAAGCTGGGTTTGATATCGTAAAAGGAGACTCTGCGATAGTTCCCGTAATGCTCTACGACGCAAAGCTGTCACAAGATATGGCCAATATGTTATTGGTAGAAGGCATCTATGTAATTGGGTTCTTTTACCCAGTTGTTGCAAAAGGGAAAGCAAGGATTAGGGTGCAACTTTCCGCAGCGCACACCGCTGAACATCTGGAAAAAGCGATAAATGCATTCATTAAAGTAGGTAAAACACTAAAGGTTATATAGAAATATTGTAAAACAGCATCAATTTCAATATATTTTTGTATTTTTGTTAGCAAGAGGAGAGAGTTACAGACTTTCCTTATTGCAAAAAAAGAACATTAAATTTAAACTTACTAAACATGAAACATTTAAAAATTGCCTTTTTGGCTTTGTTATTAATTGTGTCCTACGGCACTACAAAAGCACAGGATACAG
>JAENXD010000095.1 GCA_016649745.1 Flavobacteriaceae bacterium
AATGCGATAACAATTTCATTAATTTTAGCTGAAATGGTTTCCAATTGCTCGTCGGTTTTATAAATAGGAATAATTACGACTTGAATCGGCGCAAGGTTTGGAGGAAGCACCAATCCTAAATCGTCAGAATGTGTCATAATTAGTGCGCCAATTAATCGGGTGGAAACACCCCAGGATGTTGCCCAAACGTATTCTTGTTTCCCTTCTTTGGAAGTAAACTTTACATCAAACGCTTCTGCAAAATTTTGTCCTAAAAAGTGAGAAGTTCCAGCCTGTAATGCTTTTCCGTCTTGCATGAGTCCTTCAATACAATAGGTTTCCTCAGCACCGGCAAATCGTTCGCTGTCAGTTTTTAACCCTTTTATCACTGGCATGGCCATATATTTTTCGGCAAAATCAGCATATAAGTCCAATATTAATTCAGCTTCATTGATTGCTTCGTTTTTAGTCGCGTGAGCTGTATGCCCTTCTTGCCATAAAAACTCTGATGTTCGTAAAAACAATCGGGTACGCATTTCCCAACGCACAACATTTGCCCATTGGTTTATCAATAATGGTAAATCACGATAGGATTGAATCCAGCCTTTATAGGTACTCCAAATAATGGCCTCACTTGTAGGTCGAACAATTAATTCTTCTTCTAATTTTGCATTTGGGTCAACCATCAATTTCC
Organism: Flavobacteriaceae bacterium; assembly: GCA_016649745.1. Lineage (GTDB taxonomy): Bacteria > Bacteroidota > Bacteroidia > Flavobacteriales > Flavobacteriaceae > Lutibacter. The sequence continues at coordinate 674 of JAENXD010000095.1, forward strand.
CTGGTTTGTCAGGATCATTTTTTAATCGATAATGAGTGACAACAGCACATTCTTTGGCAAATCCTTCAGCATTTTTCTCTTCAGCTTCAAACATGCTTTTTGGAACAAAGAGTGGAAAATATGCGTTCTCGTGACCCGTTTCTTTAAACATTCTGTCCAATTCGGCCTGCATTTTTTCCCAAATTGCATAACCGTAAGGTTTGATAACCATACAGCCTCTAACCCCTGAGTTTTCAGCCAAATCGGCCTTAACTACAAGTTCATTATACCACTTAGAGTAGTCAGTTTCTCTCTTTGTTAAATTCTTGCTCATATTCAAAAGTTTGGCATAAATATTGCGCCTATTTTAATGAAAATTATTAATTTTGACAAAATTAGTTTTTTTTAAATAGTTCAACAATAAAAACCGCAACTGATTATGAAAGCTTCAAAAATAGTTAACCTAAAAACCTCACAAATTGGCCTTTTACTGGTGCTGATGGGTGGTTTATATTCTTGTGGCACTTATCAAAGTGCCTACAATAGAGAAAATGATGGTATTTATGCTTCAAATAATCAGCGTAATAATGAGGTGGTTATTGTTGAAAATCAATCTAATTTTGATTATAATTATTTTTCTCAACAACTGGATGATTTACAAAATTTAAAGCAAGAGGATACTTTTACGGAGATTGATGATTATTATTATGATGATACAGCTGTTCAGGATGATGAATTATACACAAATTACAATGAGCCTTGGGGATATGATGGGGATGTGGTAATTAACATAGACAGTGGTTATGGCTATATGAGTCCTAATTATTATTGGTACAACCCGTTTTATCAATCTTACTACGGAGGTTATTATCCTTATTATTACAATCCTTGGAATTACAATTATTACAATCCATATTATTCTTATGGATATAATCCTTATTATTATGAATTTTACGGATATTATGGCAATTATTATCCATATGGTTCTAATTATTACAATAATTATCCATATTATTACGGACGTAACTATGACAGTTATGGAAAAAGGTCAAGTTATAATACGAGCAGAAGGGCGTCTAATAATACAAATTCATCAACTTCAAGCAGAAGAAGTAGCGGTTCAGAGGTCAATTCAACAAGAAGAAATGTAAACACTTCAACCCGAAGATCTTCTGATGGCAATTTGAACAGAAACAACAACAGCAACCGTAATAATTCTATTAATAGGCAACCATCCAGATCAAATAATACTATTCAAAGAGGTTCAAATTCAAATCAACGTTCATCTTCTACCAGAAGAAATTCATCCTATAATTTTTCACCGACTAATATGAGGTATTATTCAAATGGGAGCGCATCGTCTGTTAACCGTAATGGACGCAATGGAGCTTCAGTAATTAGGGTAAATCCAAACTATTCTGGTAATCGAAATTCAAATATGACTTCAAATACCCCAAATGTGATTAGAAGGGAAAGCAATACCAATAACGTTAGAAGAGAAAGTAATACAAACACGAATACAAATAACGATACAAGAAGATCTTCCAATGAAAATTCTTCAGCAAGCAGAAGTTCAAATAGTGTGCAAAGAAGCAGTTCATCACAATCATCTTCTTCAGGTTCATCGTCAAGAAGTAGTTCAAGAAGGGGTCATTAAAAATATTTAGGTTTAATTAATTTGAAAAAATATGAAAAAATTATATTTAACGGTAACATTACTGTGCTTTGGTTATTTTTTAAATGCACAAACATTAGGGTATAATGATGTTGGTGTATTGTTTTCAAAAGAAAATATTAACGGTACAGCTCGTTATAACGCCATGAGTGGTGCTTTTGGCGCATTGGGTGGAGATTTATCAGCAATGGAAATAAATCCTGCAGGTGCAGCGGTATTTTTGAAAAGCGAATTTGCAGTTTCATTAAATATTAGAAACACCAAAACAACTTCGGATTTTTATGGAAACAGTTTAGCAACTGAAAATGAATACACAAATTTATCACAAGCCGGTGGCGTGTTTGTTTTTAGAGACTATGGCAATAACTCAGCATGGAGCAATATTGCTTTAGGATTCAACTACAACATTGCCAATGATTTTGAAAATTTGTGGATCGCGGAAGGGAATAGCGGTTATGCGCCATTAACAGACTTTTATGATCCCATTCCAGCTGTTTATGGAAATGCTGAAAATCAATATTTTGAAAATTTAACCGATGGAAAAAATAATAAATATTCATTTACAATCGCCGCTCAACACAATGATAATTTATATCTTGGAGCATCTATAAACACCTATGATGTTGAATATTCCCAAAGAACATTAACCGAAGAATACAACAATGACGGAAACAACAACACATTAGATGTATCTTCAAGACAAGAATTATTAACCTATGGCAACGGTGTTTCATTTAATTTTGGTGTTATTTCAAAACCTAGTGAAAATTTACGTTTAGGATTGGCTTATCAATCACCGGTTTGGTATACGCTTTCTGAGGATTTTTTGGAATATGATGAGAATGTCTATAATAACGACGTACTAATATCTAATGAATACTCAGGGCTAAATTCCTTTGACTATAAGTTAAGAACACCAAGTAAATTTACAGGAAGTTTTGCCTATATTTTTAGCACTAACGGACTTGTAAGTGTTGATTACAGTTTAAAAAATTACAGTAATATTGAATTAAGCAATGCCAATTTCAGTACAGAAAATCAGGCTTTTAAAAACGATTTAGAAAATGTGGGAGAATTGCGAATAGGAACAGAATGGCGTTTTGATAATTTATCAGTAAGAGGCGGTTATCATTTTGAAAACAGTCCGTATAAAAATTCCTTAAGCTCCGACAATTTAGAAGGATTTTCACTCGGCGCAGGTTATAAATTTAGGGGAGTCAAATTGGATTTTGCCTACCAAAAAACAACCAAAACAGCACCATATAATTTTTATCCTCAAAGTAATGATGTAAATTCAGCCGAATTGGATATTGATACTTCAAAATTTACGGCAACATTGGTTTTGAATATTTAAATTAACTATAAAATCTCAAAATAAACGTCTCAAGTCTTGAGGCGTTTTTTTATTTTTAACCAAGTACATGAAGGATGTTTTATGTATTTTTGCACAAACTATTAAAAATGAAACGAGCATAACAAATTTTGATACAGGAAGAAATGATTAATAGCGAACAGCAGCTGTTACCGATAAAAAATAAAATTTAAACAGATGAAAAACATAGAGCTTAACATAGAAAAAACAAATATACCAACGATATTGAAATTTACTTCAAGCGATATTTTAACCAGTGGAAGTCACCAGTTCAACAATATTGATGAAGCTAAAAATTCACCATTGGCGCAGCAATTGTTTTATTTGCCATTCGTTAAACGCGTATATATTTCCGCAAATTTTATTGCGCTTGAGCGATTTTCAATTGTGGAATGGAGCGATGTGCAAGAAGAAGTAAAGGAGCAAATTGAAAACTACCTTAACAAAGGCGGAGTATTGGTTTCAGAAGAAGCTGCTCCAAAAAAAATTCCTGTTGAAGTGTATGCGGAATCAACGCCAAATCCTTCGGTTCTAAAGTTTGTGGCTAATATTAAATTGGTTGAAAATGATTTGGAATTTAAAAATAGGGAAGAAGCTGAAAATGCGCCTTTAGCCTTTGAATTATTTAATTTTCCTTTTGTGAAAGAAGTATTTATTTCAGAAAATTATGTTTCAATCACAAAAAACGATACCGTTGAATGGAATGAAATAACTGTTGAAATAAGAAGTTTTATCAAGCAATTTATTGCCGATGGAAAAACAATTGCTTTGGAGAATGCAGTTCAGCAAAAAGTTTCAGAAGTTTATATCCCTGATTTAAAACTTGATGATGTTTCCAAACAAATTATTGACATTTTAGAGGAATATATTAAACCGGCTGTTGCCGCAGATGGTGGAAATATCTTGTTTCAGTCTTATGAAGAATCTTCAAAAACAGTAAATGTAATTTTACAGGGCGCGTGTAGCGGATGTCCATCATCAACAATCACGTTAAAAAATGGGATTGAAAATATGTTGAAGGAACTTATTCCCGGAAAAATTAACGAAGTTGTGGCGGTTAACTACTAATTGGCTATGGCAGAAAAAGTTACCCCGTACAAAGATTCAGATCTTAGCAAAAAAGAACAAGTCACAAAAATGTTTGATGCCATTTCAAAAGAATACGATGGATTAAATAGGGTTATTTCTTTCGGAATTGATATAAAATGGCGCAATAAAGTGGTGGAGATTGTTGGAAAAACAAATCCGGATTCAATTTTAGACATTGCCACAGGAACAGGCGATTTGGCCATCAATTTAGCCAAAACAAAAGCTTCAAAAATTGTAGGTTTGGATATTTCTGACGGAATGCTTGACGTAGGGCGAAAAAAAATTGGAAAACTTCAGTTAAACAAGACTATAGAAATGGTGCTTGCTGATTCTGAAAAAATGCCTTTTGAAGATAATTCTTTTGATGCCATTACGGTTGCTTTTGGCGTCAGGAATTTTGAAAATCTTGAAAAAGGTTTGGCTGAAATTTACAGGGTTTTAAAAGTGGGAGGAATTTTTGTGGTCTTGGAAACATCGATTCCAACAAAAACGCCTTTTAAACAAGGGTATAAATTTTATGCCAAATATATACTGCCTTCAATAGGAAAATTGTTTTCAAAAGACAAAGTGGCCTATCAATATTTGTCAGATTCGGCAGCTTCCTTTCCTTATGGACCAGCCTTCAACAATATTTTGCATAAAATTGGGTTTATAGCTATTGTAAATAAACCGCAAACATTTGGTGTTGCATCAATTTATATTGCAAAAAAATAATATATGAGAAAAGTATTTGTTGTCATTTTTTTGATAATCTTTTCAATAAATAATTTAAAAGCCCAAAAAAGAGACATTGTTCAATACAGACAAAATTGGGACAAACAGCAGGTTTTTTGGGGATATTTTTTAGGATTGAATATGAAAGATTATAAAATATCTTATAAAACAAACAATGCTTTTATTGTTTCAACGCCAAGTATTGGTTTTGAGGTTGGGCTTATCGGCGATTTGCGTTTGCATAAAAATATTAGTTTAAGATTGGAACCGGGGCTTTCAAGCAATTCAAAAGAATTGGCGTTTACGCATATTGAAGGATCGCAAGATAGTATAAGAGACGTGAATTCAACCTATTTGAGAATTCCTTTATTGCTAAAATTTAATGCGAATAGGTTAGATAACATGCGACCTTATGTGATTGGAGGCGTTTCCTACGATTATAATTTTTCCAGCAATCAGGACAATCCCGACGACAATTACTCTGGAGAATTCAGAACCAAAAAGAATAATTTTTCTTATGAATTGGGTATTGGCGTAGATTTATACCTGCCTTACTTTATTTTTTCACCTTCAGTCAGAGGTGTTTTCGCCATTAATAATGAGCTGGTTAGGGATAATGACACTCACCCGAACAGTCAGTATACAAGTGCCGTTGATTATTTTGGAACAAGAGGTGTTTTCATTAAATTTGCTTTTCATTAAACGATTAGGTAAATCGCTTAAATTCACTCAATAATATTGCGGTAGCAGTTGCTACATTTAAACTTTCGGTCTGCTTTAACAAACCAAACCGCGGTATTGAAATGGTATTGGTTATTATTTTTAAAATAGAATTGCTAATGCCGTTTGCTTCATTTCCCAAAATCAAAACTGCATTTTTTGGCAAGTTGCTTTTATAAACATTTTCTCCATTCATAAGCGTTGCGTATTTCGGCAAACTTGAGTTTTGTAAATAAGCGACCAAATCCGTATAAATTATGGAAATTCTGGCTAAAGAACCCATGGAGGATTGCACCACTTTTTGGTTATAGCAATCGACCGTGTTTATGGAGCAAATCAATTGGTCCACACCAAACCAATCGCATAATCTAATAATGGCACCTAAATTTCCCGGGTCATTAATTTTATCTAAAGCAACAATTAAACCTGATTTTATGGCAGATATTTCTGAAGGAATCTTAAAAAGCGCCAAAACATTGTTTGGCGTCACAAGGGTACTTATTTTTTTTAATTCGGTTTCAGAAATTTTGGTAACTTTCTCAAAATTTTTATAGATTGAATTGTCAACACAAAATAAGTGTTCCAATTCAAAATTTGAGTTTAAAAATTCAGCAACAATTTTAGTGCCTTCAGCAACAAATAAATGATGTGCGGTTCGGTACTTTTTTTGATTAAGGCTCGTTATTGTTTTTAGTTGATTTTTACTTAAACTCATTAATTTATTTATAAAAAATAGTAATTTGTAATGCCATTGAAAAGTTATACTTTTGAAACAAATTTAAACGCTTATTTATTGAAAACCAATTTTATAATATTATTAATTTTCACGGGTATAATTTTTGGTTTTTTATCGTGTAATTCTGTGAAGTATGTTGGTGAAAATGAATTTCTGCTTGTGAAAAACAAGGTTATTGTTAACGATAAAAAAAATTCTAGCGATGAAATAAACGATTATATTGTTCAACGCCCCAATCAATTGGTGCTTGGTGTTGCCTTGCCGCTGCATTTTTATAATTTGGGAAACAAAAATTTTGAAACCGATTATGACCAATGGAAATTGGACAGTCCGGGATGGTATAATTTCACATCCGGCGTATTTTCTGAAAAACAAGCGCGCGGTGTTCGAAATTTCAAATATAAAATGCATCAGTGGATACTTAAAAACGGAGAGCCTCCTGTTATTTTAGACACAAAAAAAGCTTCTCAAACGGTTAAAAACTTAACGCAACACTATTACAATGAAGGTTATTTTAATGTTAAGGCCGACTTTGAGGAGCATCATTTGAAAAACAGGAAAGCTTCTATTGATTATATTGTTGATAAAGATAGACCCAATCATTTGGACAGCATTACAACAAACATACAATCGGCGGTTTTGGACTCCATTTATGAAATTCATAAAAGTAAATCCTTTATTAAAGAAGGAAACCAGTTTAGACTTTCTTTATTTGTTAATGAACAAAACAGGTTAACCAATTTATTTAGAAATTCGGGAATTTATAGGTTTTACAAAAACGCAATCACTTTTGAAGTTGATACCTCAGCCACGGATTACAAATCGGATGTAGTGCTTCTTATTGATGACAACACAGGCTCTGTTCCGTTTAAAGTACAGAAAATTCAAAAGGTCAATATTTATACCGATTATTCCTTTAGCAAATCTGGAGATAATTCAATAAAAGATAGTATAAGTTACAAAGGATTTTCATTTTTTGCCCAGGAAAAATTAAAATACAATCCGAAGTATTTGCTAAATTCAATTTCTATTGAGCCAAATGATATTTATAAAGATGAAACCAGAGAGCTCACACGCAAAAATTTAAGAGGCCTTCAAAATTTCAGAACAGTTGACATAAAATATGAAGAACTGGATAATGACATGTTGGAAGCTTCCATCTATTTATCGCCTCTTAAGAAATATTCAATTGGGATAAATACAGAACTTACACATTCAAATATCAGGCAACTCGGAATTTCAGGAAAACTTTCATTTTTAGACAGAAATATTTTTAGAGGAGCTGAGTTGTTGAAATTTTCTATACAGGGTTCATTTTTGGATTCTAAAGATGCCGCGGATAATAGTGGAAAATTATTAAATGCTTGGGAAATTGGAGGAGATATTTCATTAGAACTTCCAAGATTTGTGTTTCCTGTTAAATTTGAAAAATTAATTCCGAAAAGCATGGCTCCAAAAACAATTTTTACTTTGGGGACAAGTTTGCAGAAAAATATTGGGCTGGATAAACAAATATTTACAGGAATTGTTGATTATACATGGGAATCTTCAAAAACAATAAATCACAGTTTTCAGTTATTGAATGTGCAATTTATCAAAAATTTAAATGTTGAATCTTATTTTAAGATTTACAAATCCGAATTTAATGAAATACAGCAAATCGCAAACACTTATTTTAATGACACCTTAACCACCGATAACGCAATAGGATTTATTGACACCAAAATTGATGCAAATTTTGAGGAAAGTAATCCTGAGGAATATAGATCTGCCAGAGACATCAGAAATCGTTACAATATTATTACTGAAGATGTTTTGGTTCCTTTAATGGCTTATACATTTACCTATAATAATAGTGAAAATTATAAAGACACCGATTTTTCGTTTTTCAGATCACGTGTTGGGGCATCAGGGAACCTAACCACGCTTTTAGCTAAAAATAGAGACGTCAATAATAAAAAAACGCTTTTCGGAATTCCAATAGCCCAATATGTGAGGGTCGATTTGGAATACAAAAAATTCTGGAACGTATCAAAAGAAACTGTTTTGGTCTATAGGAGCTTTTTAGGAGTGGCGGTACCTTATGGAAATTCAAATACAATACCTTTTAGCAGAAGTTATTTTATTGGAGGACCGAATGATTTAAGAGCCTGGAAAATTTATGACTTAGGACCGGGCTCTACAAAAACCGGATTGGAGTACAATGTTGGAAACCTTAAATTTATAAATAGTTTAGAGTATAGATTTAATGTGATTAACAGTATAAATGGCGCATTATTTGTTGATGCAGGTAATATTTGGGATATTTCAAATGGTTCAATAACGGCATCGGAAGGAAAATTTAAAGGAATCAACTCAATAAAAGATATTGCAATAGGTTCAGGTTTTGGACTTCGATATGATTTAAGTTTTATTTTATTGAGGTTGGATTTAGGATTTAAAACTTATGAACCTTATCTTTCAGAAAGAGAAAAATGGTTTAAAAATTATAATTTCGCGCATGCAGTTTTTAACTTTGGGATAAGTTATCCTTTTTAAATCAGAAGTTTAAAACTATTTCGATTTCGTTTTTTTTCTATTCATGTGTTTATTTAAAAGGGATAATTCCTTAATTTTGCTATAATTCACAATAACTATATATAAAATATTATGGGTCAAACAATTAAATCAGGAGTTGCAACTGGAAAAACAGTACAGGAACTTTTTAAGTTGGCGAAAGCCAAAAATTTTGCAATACCGGCAGTAAATGTTATCGGATCGAACACAATTAACGCTGTTTTAGAAACAGCAAAGGAGTTGAATTCACCTGTAATTATTCAATTTTCAAATGGAGGCGCTCAATTTAACGCGGGAAAAGGATTGTCCAATCTAAACCAAAAAGCTGCTGTCGCAGGAGCCATTGCAGGCGCTAAACACATTCATTTATTGGCGGCTGCTTATGAAATCCCTGTTATTTTGCATACAGATCATTGCGCAAAATCATTATTGCCTTGGATTGATGGTTTATTGGATGCCGGAGAACAATTTTATAAAGAAAATGGCGTGCCGCTTTTCAGCTCGCATATGCTAGATTTATCAGAAGAACCAATTGAAGAAAATATTGAAATTTGTAAAAAATATCTTCAGCGTATGGCTAAAATGGGGATGACTTTAGAGATTGAATTGGGAATTACCGGAGGTGAAGAAGATGGTGTTGATAATTCTGATGTTGATTCTTCAAAATTATATACACAACCTGAAGAGGTTGCTTATGCCTATGAAGAGCTTAAAAAAGTTAGCGAGTGCTTTACCATTGCAGCATCTTTTGGAAATGTTCACGGCGTTTATAAACCTGGAAATGTAAAATTAACACCAAAAATTTTAGACAATTCTCAAAATTTTATTCAAAATAAATTCAAGACTGGCATAAATCCTGTAGATTTTGTATTTCATGGCGGTTCAGGATCAACAGTTGAGGAAATTAGAGAAGCCATTGGTTATGGTGTAATTAAAATGAATATTGATACTGATCTTCAATTTGCTTTTACCGAAGGAATTAGAGATTATATGGTAAACAATATTGATTATTTAAAAACACAAATTGGAAATCCGGAAGGAGCCGATCAGCCAAATAAAAAGCATTACGATCCAAGAAAATGGTTGCGTGAAGGGGAAGTCACTTTTAAAACTCGTTTAGTACAGGCTTTTAAAGATTTAAACAATGTTAACACATTATAGATCTTAAGTTTACAATTAAGAATTCATAAAGAGCGCATGTTTTTATATGTTCTCTTTATTTTTTTTAGTAATTTGCATCTCTTATTTTCACTAAAACAACATAGTTATGTCATCTTGGTTTAAAAGAAAAGATAAAGGAATTCAAACGCCTACAGAAGATAAAAAAGACGTGCCGAAAGGTTTGTGGTATAAAACGCCTAGCGGCAAGATTGTTGACACTGCAGAACTGAAACAAAATTACTATGTTAGCCCAGAAGACGGTTACCATGTTAGAGTAGGAAGTGCCGAATATTTTGAAATTCTTTTTGATAACAATACCTTTAAAGAATTTGATAAAGATATGGTTTCTAAAGATCCATTAAAATTTTCTGACAGCAAAAAATATGTAGATAGGCTGGAAGAAGCTTACGAAAAAACAAAACTTAAAGATGCGGTTAGGACAGCTGTCGGTAAGTCATTGGGTAAGGATTTAGTTATTGCTGCCATGGATTTTGCTTTTATTGGCGGTTCCATGGGAAGTGTAGTCGGCGAAAAAATATCGAGAGCAATTGATTACTCAATTCAAAAAAAAATTCCGTTTTTAATGATTTCAAAATCTGGCGGAGCAAGAATGCAGGAAGCTTCTTATTCATTAATGCAATTGGTAAAAACATCAGCTAAATTAGCACAGCTTGCGGAAGTGAATATTCCTTATATTTCATTATGCACAGATCCAACAACTGGCGGTACAACGGCATCATACGCCATGCTTGGCGATATAAATATTGCTGAGCCAAATGCTTTGATTGCTTTTGCCGGACCAAGAGTTGTTAAAGACACTACAGGCAAAGATTTACCGGAAGGATTTCAACGATCAGAATTTGTTTTGGAACACGGTTTTTTAGATAAAATTGTGGAACGAAAATACTTGAAAAAGCAAATTAATTTATACATTGATTTAATTCAAAACTTACCGGTAAGAAAATAAAAAAA
>JAENXD010000079.1 GCA_016649745.1 Flavobacteriaceae bacterium
CCGGGAAATTATACCGATTACAAAGTGTATGAAGATTCAAAACCTGCGGAAGAAAATACTTCAACAAAAAATACTGATACAAGAAGCAAACCAGCAAACAAATCAAAATTATCCTTTAAAGAAAAAAAGGAATTCAACAATATTGAAGGAGAAATTGAAGCTTTAACAACTCAAAAAAGCGACATTGAAGCCAAATTTCTGAAAGCTGCACTCTCTGTGGAAGAAATTAATGAGCTGTCTTTAAAACTTCAGGAAATCAACAAAAAAATTGATCAAAAAGAAGGACGTTGGTTTGAGCTTTCTTCAATGTTGGAATAAGCGCCCTAACCCCCAAAGGGGGAATTGATAATTTAAATAGAATAATTCTGTATACTTATTAGGCATTGGGCAATAGGCAGTAGGCAATCTGCCGATTAGAAAAAAGTGAAAGTTCTTAAAAATAAAACTATTATTTTATGCTGATTCATACTCCCTTTCCTTCGGAAAGGGCTGGGGATAGGATTAACACTTGAACAACAATCCAACTTACACATGAACAATGTTCAACTCATCAATTAACGGTTCATTGTTAAATCGCAAGAGCAATTGTGCAACGGCAATAGTATCTTTTTCGCAATAGATTGCAATGCGCGCCACATCTTTTTCTTTATAATACACGCCACAAACTTCACTGCCGCTTATGTCATCTTTTGGCGAAGGAATATTTAAAATTAATGTGAGTAATTTTAAGGAAGTGTAATGTTTGTAATCTCCAAATTTCCACATTTCCATGGTGTCCAAATGTGCTATTTCCCAAGGTTTTTTTCCGAATAAATTCAGTTTTTCCGGCAAGCTTATTTGGTTAACAATCATGCGCCTGGCAATGTAAGGAAAATCAAATTCTTTACCATTATGTGCGCATAAAACATGCTGTAGTTTGTTGAAATGGCTTTCCAGTAACTTTTTAAACCCATTTAAAATAACCACTTCATCATCACCAAAAAAAGAGGTGACGCGAAACATTCTGTTTTTTGAATTAAAATTGACAAAATACCCGACTGAAATACAGACTATTTTACCAAATTCGGCCCAAATTCCCGCACGCTCATAAAATTCATCTGAAGTCACTTCATCTTTGCGCTGGTATGCTGTTTTTTGGGAGAAAAGTTCTTGTTTTTCTTCAGACAGTTCAGAAAAATTTTCAACTTCAGGTACGGTTTCAATATCTAAAAACAGGATGTTTTCAAAATTAAGCTTTGTGTTCATGGCTTTTTTAAAGATAAATGTACTAAAAATTAAGCTATTGTAAGGTTTATGTTATCTTAGTGTTATAATTTTAAAAACTGGACATCTTTTGCATCCTGAGAAAATATTATGACTACTTTTGACTGCTTTTAGGATTTAAAATAGCACCAAATATGAAAAATTCAGATATTAGAATACTTTTGGTTGATGATGAACCGGATATTTTGGAAATTGTTGGATACAACCTAAAAAATGAAGGCTATAAAATTTATACCGCCAAAAATGGTGTTGAAGCCATTGAAAAAGCAAAAAAACACCTGCCTCATTTAATTATTTTAGACATTATGATGCCTGAAATGGATGGGATTGAAGCCTGTGAAAAAATAAGGGCAACAAAAGGCTTGGAAAATGTGCTGATTACATTTTTTACGGCGCGAAGCGAAGATTATTCACAAATGGCAGGTTTTGATGTTGGTGCAGATGATTATATCACAAAACCAATTAAACCTAAAGTGCTCATAAGTAAAATAAAAGCACTTTTGAGGAGGGTTGACGATGTAAACACAGAAGAGTCAGAACAAATAACTATTGGCGAATTTATTATTGACCGGGAAGAATATGTGATTATTAAAAATGGCGAAAAATTGTCGCTTCCCAGAAAAGAATTTGAATTGTTTGCTTTGTTAGCATCAAAACCGGGAAAAGTTTTTAAACGCGATGACATCTTGAATCAGGTTTGGGGAAATGAAGTAGTTGTGGGAGGGAGAACGATCGATGTACATATTCGGAAATTGCGAGAAAAATTAGGTGATGATCATTTTAAAACCATAAAAGGTGTCGGGTATAAATTTGTGATTAATGAAGATTAAGAAAACATATTCTTTTGCTTTTTGGACATCAGTTTACATCACTGTTTTCACATCTCTTGCGCTTGTTTTTTTGGCTTATTTTTTTTTAGACATTTCGCTTAAGTTTAGCTATATATTACTTAATGTCTCTGTTGTTTTTACTGTTACATTTTTAATTATACAATTCCGCTTGGAAAAATTCATTTTTCAGCGCATCAAAAAAATTTACGACAGCGTTTCTATTTTAGACACCTCCGATTTTAATAAAACACCCATTACCACAGATATTGATACCCTTTCAAGAGACGTGCAAACATTTGCGAAAAATAAACAACAACAAATTAAGAATTTAAATTTAAGAGAAGGCTATAGAAGAGAGTTTTTGGGCAATATTTCACATGAATTGAAAACGCCGTTGTTTACGGCGCAAGGCTACTTATTAACCTTGTCTGATGGTGCCATTAATGATAAAAAAATAAATAAAAAATACCTGAAAAGAGCCAACAAAGGAGTTGAAAGACTCATTGCCATTGTAAAGGATTTGGATTTAATCTCAAAACTGGAATCGGCCGACTTACATTTAAACAAAGAACCTTTTGATTTGGTTGCGTTGATTCAAAATGTGTTTGAATTGCTCGAAATGAAGGCAAAAAAAAGAAACATCTCCTTAATTTTCAATAAAAATTACCGATTTCCAATGATGGTAATTGGCGATGAAGAACGCTTTGAACAAGTACTTATTAATCTTTTGGTTAACTCCATAAAATACGGAAAAATTGGTGGTACCTCTACAGTTAGTATTGAATCACTAAATAAAAACAAGGCGCTCGTTAAAGTTTCGGACAATGGAGAAGGCATTGAAGCCAAAAACCTGCCAAGAATTTTTGAACGGTTTTACAGAGTTGATCAGAGCCGATCACGTGAACAAGGCGGATCAGGCTTAGGTCTTGCTATTGTAAAACACATTATTGAGGCGCATGATGAAGCTATTTTTGTGGAGAGCGAATTTAAAAAAGGGTCAACATTTTCATTTACACTCGAAAAGCTTGAACAACTCTAAATCAACCGTTGAAGTCATTTTTTTAAATCCGGAATACTTGTCTGAATGCGCTAATTTGGCTAACGTAAATTCATCCTGTTTTGCATAAGGCACCATTAATTTTTCAGCTAACATTTTTGCCAAATATTCCTGCTCAAATTGCCCTGGTGTTGGAATAAAAAAAGCCTTTTTCCCCAATACCGCTAAATCCATTATCGTTGAATACCCAGATCGTGCAATAACCAAATTGCTTTGGTTAATGGCATCTTCCAAATCGCTGGCCAACAAATAATCAACAATTTTAAAATTATCAGGGACATTGATTTCATAAGTGTTAATTAAAATGCCCCTAACCATTAAAATTTTGCCATTAAAATTCCGTAATTCAATCAATAATTTATTTTCAAGCAGCGTTCTTTGTGGTTCCACACCTGAAAGCAGTAGCAATATATCATATTTTCTATCAATTTTTTTTGAATTAAATCGACTTAATATTCCGATGTACTTTAAGTTGAAACGATGGTTTTTCAAATGCGCCAATTCCCCCGAGAAATTAGCAGTTCCTTCCAAATCAGGCACCCAACATTCATCGAATTTTTTGATGAATTTTTGATGAATTTTTGACGTGATAAAAGTGGTTTTACCCGACAATACTTTTAATTGATGTGTGATATAAACCGAAGGCACTTTTTTGCTGTAAACTCCAAATCGGTTATCAGAAATAATTCCTGTAATATTTTCTTTATCAATAAGTTGAGAAATTATTTTCCTTTCTTTTTTGATGACCGAAAAGATAAATGGAAGTTGACACAATAGTTTAAACTTCAGATTTTTTCCATTTTTAGGGTAGCTAATGTTATAAGCAGGTAATTCAATACTTTTTAAAAAAGGAAATTCTTTTTGAAGTAACAGCAGTGCATTGCCATCACTTGCCAAAACCGGTTCAAAATTGGCTTTTAATAAAGCATTAATTATGGGCACACAACGCGTTGCATGTCCCAATCCCCAATTTAAGGGCGCAACAAGAATTTTTTTTTAGAGGTCAAAACCAATATCTTTTCTGAAATTCATTTGATCAAAACTTATATTTTCGATGTTTTGATACGATTTTTTTAGCGCCTGTTTAAAATTGGTTCCATAAGAAGTAATCGCCAACACTCGTCCGCCATTGGTAACCACTTCATTATTTTTATTGGTTGTGCCCGCATGAAACGCGATGGAACCTTCAACCTTATCCAAACCATAAATCACTTTTCCCTTTTCATAAGCTTCAGGATAGCCCCCTGAAACCAGCATCACGGTACAAGCACTTTCCTTTTCAAATTCAATGGTTTTGGTGTGGAGTTTGTTTTTTCCTGCAGCGATAAGCAATTCAAGAAAATCACTTTTAATTCTTGGAATAACCACTTCACTTTCCGGATCGCCCATTCGGCAATTGTATTCTATTACTTTTGGTTCGTCGCCCACTTTAATGATTCCGAAGAAAATAAATCCTTTGTACGGAATATCGTCTTTTCGCAAACCTTCTACTGTTGGTTTTATAACCTGTTCCTCAATTTTATTCATAAACACCTCATCGGCAAAAGGGACTGGAGAAACCGCACCCATTCCGCCTGTATTTAATCCTTTGTCGCCTTCTCCAATACGTTTATAATCTTTTGCGTTCGGAAAATTTACATAACTTTTTCCATCGGTCAACACAAAGCAACTCAATTCAATACCATCTAAAAACTCTTCTATAACCACTTTGCTGCTCGCTGTACCAAACTTTTCATTTGCCAACATTTCTTTCAATTCATCTTTGGCTTCCTGTAAATCATTTAAAATTAACACGCCTTTTCCTTGTGCCAATCCGTCTGCTTTTAACACATATGGCGGATTCAAAGTTTCCAAAAATTGAAAACCTTCTTCCAAATTATTTTTTGTAAAACTTTTATAAGCAGCTGTTGGAATGTTATGGCGGTACATAAATTCTTTGGCAAATTCCTTGCTTCCCTCCAATTGGGCCGCATATTTTCGCGGTCCTATTACGTCCACATTTTTTAATTCGGAATCATTTAAGAAAAAATCGTGGATTCCCTTAACCAAAGGATCTTCGGGGCCAACAACCACCAGTTCAATATCACGTTCTAAAACTAGCTCTTTTACCAATTCAAAATCGGTTGGCTGTATGTTAATATTTGTGCCCAATTGGTCAGTTCCTTTATTTCCAGGAGCAATAAATAATTGCGTTAACAAATCACTTTGTGCTATTTTCCATGCCATTGCATGCTCCCGTCCTCCCGAACCTAAAATTAATACATTCATTTTTTTTAATTGATTTTATCTTTCTTTAAATTAAAGCACTTCAAAAAAGAGCTTCCTTCAAGTTCATGAAAACCTTAAAATATTTGTTCCAATATTTTTTGGGTAATAACATAAGTTGGGCGAACGCCTGTTGTTCCCAACCCGCCTGAAGCCAATGTACTTCCGGTTTTCAATGGATTGTCAGAAGCATAATAAGCGTAACGAACCTTCACTTTTTCAGAAATATTTCCCCTTATTTTTGAAGCGGCCTGTATGGCTTTTTGGTAATGCGCTCCTTCCATTTCAAGTCCGGTAACTTTCCATGTTGAATCGTGAAAGAAATTTAAAATGTCTTTGTTTTGAAGCGATGTTCCCAAAACAGTGATCATCGCTCCGGTATACACATCAACGCCACAACCTTCAAACATTTTCTTTTTAAGCTGATTTTTAAACGGATAATTATCGGCTGTGCCTTCATAAATATGCGAGGAAGGAATCATTATATCACCTTTTCCACCTTCCAAAATTCCAGCTTTACCCATAATTGAAACAGACTCCACATTTAAGTGATGGCTTTTTCCGTTCTCCCCGTTATAAGGTTTTAACAACTCATCCATCGTTTCATAAGCCTGTTCCCCAAAAGCGTAATCCATTACAATAAGAACCGGTTTTTCATCGGTAATTAAGGTGTTTTCAAACTTATAATTCGTTTTACTGAGGTCTATTTTCTCTGTATCAATAATTTGAACATCAATGTAGGTTCCTGAAGTATCTTTTATATGAACCATCCCATTTTTTAAAGCGTAATCTTCCACCTGTTTACGTAAATCTTCATTTTCGGAGTCACTCAGCAATTCGAAAAGGGAAATATTATCATTGTCTTTTATTTGCTTTGGCAACACAACCGGCGCATAAATGGAATTCATAACGCTGTGCATATTGGCGCTTATAATATGAATTGGCCGTTCCATCAGGTTATTTTCCAATAAAACTTCTTTAATGTTATTTGCCCACATTTCGCCATAAATGTGATGTCCGATACGTTCACGCAATACCGGACTAAAAGTAATGGTCCTTTTTAAGTCGTGCACTTTTTCATTGATGGCCAAATATCCCAGCCAAAAAATAATTTGAAAAAACCGGTCCGGATTGTTTTTCTCTTCTAAAATGCCATAAACCAGTTGCGTTTCTTCAAAAGTTCGTCCTAAAATGCTTGCCAAATGTGCCAACATAATATCGCGTTCATCTCTTGACAGTTTTATATTGTTTAAAACGACCTCTTCCAGTTTTTTCCATTCTCTATTGGTTTCATTGCCCTCGTTTATCAGCACTTTGTCGGCTATTTTATGGGACTCAATGAATAAAAAAGTCAAATGTGTTAAAACATCATAGATTTCAGACCTTCCCCGTGTCACCTCAATATTCATTTGATCTTTGTCTATACGGTAACAATTTCTTTTTCTTTTGGGAGGAACAATGGCTTTAAAATGCGATTTTCCAAAACCTTCTTCGGAAGTTAAATTGATAAACTGACATTCTTCAATCCCAATAGGAAGCCTTTCAATCACATAGATTAATCCATTTAACTCCACTTTTTCATCGGCGATAGTACCGTAAATTTCAGGCTGAAGCAATAATAATGCTTGCCTTAAAGTTTCTCCTGAAATCCCCATAGGCTTGTAAAATCCTCTGGTAAATATGTGGCGCATGGAAATGTATAAACGCTCAATGGCGCCTGATGATTCTTGTGCGCGTGTTCTTTCTTTTATTTTTGAATTTTTCATCTGTTTAAATTTTATTTTTTAGCGGTAACAGCTGCTGTTCGCCATTAATCATTCCTTTGTGTATCAAAATTTGTTATGCTCGTTTCATTGTTTGGTTTAAATGAGTAAAGGTACTGTTTAATCGTTTAATTGTTTAGTTGTGTAATTGTTTCACTTCGACTCTACCTCGGCTTCGCTCAGTAACCGCGCTCAGTGACCTGTTGAAACTTCTGATATTTAACTTAATTCTTTTTAATTTATTTAATTGGCTAATTAGATTATTATCTAATTTTTTAATATGCTGTTATATTCTTTTGAATTATTCAAGATTGATACAGCTTTTAAAATGGTATTGTCAAAGACTGCTTTTTGCTGATAAACGCCTTCCGCATAATAATACCTCTTTATAATTTCTTCTGACAATTCATTGATGATTTCTTCTTTATTTTTATCCAATTCCTTCAATTTTTCTTGTTGAACAGCCATTAAAAGTTCCGAATAGTTTTTAGATAATTTTTCATTTAAATTTTCTGTAGTGGCCATTTCCAAAGCTTTTTTAAATTCAGCTTCCGTTTCGGTTTCAAAATCGGATTGATTTTTACTCAAATAATTTTTCAAAGAACCATAATCAGCATCCGTCAACTTAAATTTTGACGGTTCAGCAATCGTCTTATTTTCATAAAAATACTGGGTTGCATAGTTAAAAAACGCATCTGAATTCAACAAGGTTTCTGTTGTTTTGGTCGTTACCGGCTTTTCCATTTCAACATCGGGCAAAATACCGCCGCCGCCATAAACGGTTCTTCCTTTTTCGGTTTTAAAAGTTTGGGTGCTTTCAGAAAATTTAGGGACATTGCCTTTTTTATCGGTATTGGTGTAGTCCAATTCTTGGATGCAACGGCCACTTGGTGTATAATATTTAGAAATGGTAATTTTCATTTGTGTTCCATAAGAAAGAGGTAAATATCGCTGTACCAATCCTTTACCAAAAGAACGTTCCCCAATAATAACTGCCCTGTCGTAATCTTGCAGCGAACCCGCTAAAATTTCAGAAGCAGAGGCCGAACGGTTGTTTACTAAAATAACAATGGGTATTTCTAAATCCATTGGATCTTGTTGTGTTTTAAAGGTTTCGCTCCATTTTTCAATTTTTGCTTTTGTGGTTACCACAATTTTATCTTTCGGAATAAAAAAATTGGCAATGGAAACCGCTTCATTCAACAATCCGCCCGGATTTCCACGAACATCAATAATCAGTTTTTTCATTCCTTGTTCTTTAAGGTTTAAAAAAGCCTTTTTTACTTCGGTTGAAGCTTTTTCATTGAATGTGGTGAAAGAAATATAACCCACTTCATTGGCCAGCAAAGTATAATAAGGAACAGGATTCAATGTGATTTTTTCACGAACCACCAATAATTCCATTTTTTTATTTTGGCGTTCAATTTGAAGCGCTACTTTGGTGTTTGGGAGTCCGTTTAGCAATGCTGCAACACCACTTTCATCAAAATCTTTGACTTCAACATCGTTAATTTTTAAAATTTTGTCGCCCGGTTTAAGTCCCGCTTTTTCGGCCGGAGAATTTTTGAGCAGTTCCCGAATGGTCAATGTGTTATTTTTATAACGGGTAACAACACCAATTCCGCCATATTCACCTGTAGCGGCAATACGGGCGTCTTCAACGCCCTGCTCGTCGTAATATCTTGTGTATGGATCTAAACTTTCGAGCATGGAACTGATTGCTTTATTCGACAATTTTGCCGGATTCACCTCATCAATATAATACATGTTCAATTCTTTAAACAAAGTGGTATAAATATCAATTTGTTTGGCAATTTCAAAAAAGTCGGATTGAAATGCGGTGGTTACCAAAAGTGCCAACCCCACCAAAATACCTATCGTCCATTTTTTAATTTTACCCATCTTCTTCAATTTTACTTAAAAATTTAGTGAACACTTTTTTGAAAGTTTCTTCCAAATCGTCATATTTTAATTCGTCTTTGGCAGTAAAAATAAACATAAAAATATAGGGTTCCTTTATGTTTTCAGAAATTAAATATTTGTTTTTCCTATAAACTTCCCGCATCATTCTTTTAATTCTGTTCCGGTCAACCGCAAGTTTCACCATCCTTTTTGGTACCGAAAATCCAACTTTTATTGGAAACTCCGAATGGTGGCTGATTTGTAAATAAATTAACTGTAAAGGAAATGATTTTACGCGTTTTCCTTCAGCAAAAAGCTGTTCAATTAATTTACGGCTTTTTAATTTTTCGTCTTTTCCTAAGGTAAATTTCATCAACACAAATGTAAGGAATAAAAGATTTTGAAAAATCAAATTCCAAAAGACTTTAATTGGTTAAATTTGTGGACAACAAAAAATAAAAATCAATGTCACAAGATTTATTTCAGGCTCCCGACTATTATCAATTGGATGAATTGTTAACTGAAGAGCATCTTTTAGTTCGAAATGCCGCAAGAGAATGGGTGAAAAGAGAAGTTTCTCCAATTATTGAAGAGTTCGCGCAACAGGCAAAATTTCCAAAATCAATCATTTCCGGGTTGGCTGAAATTGGCGCTTTCGGACCTTATATTCCTGAAGAATATGGCGGTGCGGGCTTAGATCAAATCTCCTACGGATTGATTATGCAAGAAATTGAAAGAGGGGATTCAGGAGTTCGCTCAACAGCTTCGGTGCAATCTTCTTTGGTGATGTATCCTATTTGGAAATATGGCAACGAAGCGCAACGACAAAAATATTTGCCAAAATTGGCAAGTGGAGAATTTTTAGGTTGTTTTGGATTGACAGAGCCAGATCACGGTTCCAATCCTGGCGGAATGACCACCAATATTAAAGATATGGGTGATTATTATTTGTTAAACGGCGCTAAAATGTGGATTTCAAACGCCCCTTTTGCAGATATTGCCGTAGTTTGGGCCAAAAATGAAGAAGGAAGAATTAAAGGAGTGCTTGTGGAACGTGGCATGGCAGGGTTTTCAACACCTGAAACACATAACAAATGGTCGTTACGCGCTTCTGCAACCGGAGAATTAATTTTTGACAATGTGAAAATTCCGAAAGAAAATATTTTGCCTAACAAAGACGGATTGGGTGCGCCACTTGGCTGCCTGGATTCTGCACGTTATGGCATTGCCTGGGGTGCCATTGGTGCTGCCATGGATTGTTACGATACCGCTTTGCGTTACGCCAAACAACGTATTCAGTTTGGTAAACCTATTGCAGGAATGCAACTTCAGCAAAAAAAATTGGCTGAAATGATTACTGAAATCACCAAAGCGCAATTGCTTACCTGGCGTTTGGGCGTTTTAAAAAATGAAAACAGGGCAACAACAGCACAAATTTCCATGGCGAAAAGAAACAATGTTAACATGGCAATTCATATTGCCCGGGAAGCTCGTCAAATACTTGGTGCTATGGGAATTACCGGCGAATATTCTATTATGCGCCATATGATGAATTTAGAAAGCGTGATTACTTATGAAGGAACTCATGACATTCATTTGCTTATTACAGGAATGGATATTACGGGAATTTCTGCTTTTAAGTAGAAATTCCTGTCCCCAACCTCCCGTTCTAAAAACGGGACAAGCTTTTCCGAAGGAAAGGGAGGTTTATTGGGTTTTGAAAAATAGCACTGAAAATATTCAACTTTCTGCTTTTAAACTTTTAACTTCAATCTTCGGACAACTTTTACCTTTGAGTTTTCGCCTTTAACTTTTTAATCCCCCCTTTGGGGGCTATTCAACAATTACTTTTTGAACCACCAATCCGTTTTTGGTGATTATTTGCACCACATAAACTCCTGTTGCGGTGTTTACCGGCAGAGAAATGGTTCTTCTGTTAAAGTTAGAATTCCAAGTCCTAACTGTTTGTCCCAAAGAATTTCTTAAAGCCACGCTTGTTATTTCCTCGGTGCTGTTATTTTTAATTTGCAATTCCTTCATGGCGTTGTTCATAAAAACATGAATGCCTTCTAAAATAGGCTGTAAATCTGCAGGTATCAATACTTCTGCTTTCACATCTTCAGCCATTAATTTTTGTGTTTTAAAGGTTATCGCAAACCTGTCTGCATATTTCCCTGCCGTTAACTCAATTTCAAAAGGAGCTTTAGAAATATTATGCATTTTTCCCGTAGTGAAGTCCTTGATAAAAATTTCAGTATCCGCAGGAATATTCTCGGCGTTATCAAGGCTTATTTTGATTATTCCCGCAGTGGCAACCTTAACTTCAAGCGGTAATATTCTTTCATCATTTAACGTTGGTACCGCCTGAATAATAAAATTTATATTATTGGTTCTCCAAGACATATCTTCCGCAAAAGTTTCATAATTAATCGCATCATAACCTATATCAACCCCATCAGTTGTGTTTTCTATAAATGCCACTAAAAGTTGACGTTGATAACCTTTTGGAGAACTATAATTCAGGTGAATTCTTGGAAATGTATCTTCATCTGTATCTGTTTCTTTACCTGCGTTAGAAGTTTTGGCGCTTTTCATAAATTGAGAAACACCGGCATTTTCCTTTTTAAAAATGCGTTGGCTATTTTTAAATTGAATTTGGCCACTAGCAAGCGACGTTACAAAAAATCCTTGTGCCACTGGAATAAAACGTTGCGGCACTTTTCCTGAATTAGATGTTGCCCCTGTATTCTTAGTAAGAATATCATTTGAAACTGCAAGTACACTGCCAGATAAATTAAAGATTGCGTAGCCTCCTTCATAAGATTTTAATAAATGGTTGCCACCGCCAAAATGATCCCAGAAATATAAATTGCCATCAATAATATTTGTTAATCTATCGCCAGCGCCTGTTTCAGTAGGATCAGTAGGATTAGTAACTACAACTTGTTTAATATTATCTCTAATAAACTGTTTGGCATCTAGGGCGGATGGGTATGGATTTCCAATTAAGTAATCATTATTGGCACTTATAGTTAAATTGATATCCCCATTATTTGGTTTTCCGACAAAGGTGTAATTTTGTTCCGTCAAATTGGAATTAGAACCTTTCATGGTAAAGCCTTCACCAATTTTTAAAGTCCCGTCTTTTCCAACAGAAGTCCAGCCGCTATAGCCAATTCCTAAATTTGCATATTTGTACATCCAATAAGTGCTTAAACGAATTGGAATTGTTACAGCCCCATCAGCAAAAGCATAAGGAGTTCCAAAGGTAATTGGTGTTAATGGGAAAGCATTAGGATCTGTGCCGTCTCTTAAAACACCCGCAATGGTATAGGCCGTTCCCGTTGTGTTAACCGGCGACCCCCAATAATTATATTTAAAATTATCTGAAGTTCCTTGTTGGTCTATTTCTATGGAACCTGTACTTGCAGCATCAAAAGTACTTGCAATATCAGTACTTTGTACCAACTGTGCCTCATTATTTAAATCTATTTTACCGTTGAGGGTTAAGTTCTTTTTTACAAATAAATAATTATCATCTACCGTTAATATGGAACCACTATCAAACAAGATGTTTTCAACATACCCAAAAGACCCTGTGTTTAATGTAGGAGAATAAGTTGTAGTTAATGCTGAAGGTATCACAACATCTAAATTATTTGTGACACTTGGAACACCAGTACACCAGTTTCCTGGCGTGTTCCAATCCGTACTTACGGAGCCGTTCCAAATGTTATTAGATGGTTGCGCATTGATAACCACATTTGCAGAAGCAGAAGAACTACAAACAGCGCTTGGGTATAATTGCAATGGTGGAACAATTTGAAGTGCTTGGCTTGCACTGTTCCAAGATAATTTGGAAACCGCCTGACCTCCATTTTCATAATACTCCAAAACAATGTCATATTTAATACCCGCAACAAGATTTATAGTTCCTGTATTATTAGTTACCGCGTGATCTGTCCAATTGTTAATAATTTGAACGCCATTTACCCAAAGCCTGATACCATCATCACTTGTGGTTGTAAAAGTATAGTTTTGACTATAAAGTGGCTGTATTTGTCCAGACCACCTCACTGAAAAATTATCATTACCAATTGGCGCACCTGGACCACCATTTACCCAATCGAAATTAACTGAGGCATCAGTACGCGTTAATGCAGGTGTCCCAGAAAGTGTCATGTTGTTAAAATATTCTCCTTTTAGACCCGTGCCATTATTTGAACTAATTACAGAATATGTAAATGTACCTGGAGAAAGTCCTGAAATTGTTGTGCTTGTTCCCGTTCCTGTGGTGACTAAACCTCCCGGACTTCTTGTCAATTCCCAGGAACCGGAAGGCAATCCGTTTAAAATAACACTTCCCGTTGCTGTTGCACAAGTTGGTTGGGTAATTGCTCCTACTATTGGGGCACTTGGTACTACATTTACAGTTAAATTACTTGTATTAACACTTCCTGTAACTACCGGATTACTGCTAACCACTCGTATTCTGTAACCTGTCCCAGCGATAGTGTTATTCGGGATTGTGCCTGTAATAGAGCCAGCTGCGGTTGATGTCAAAGTTCCAATAGTTACCGGTGAAGCAAAACTACCGCTAGCATCTGATAACTGGGCTGTAAAAATATTGCCATTATTAAAAGTTCCCGTTATGGTATAAGGTATATTTACTGAAGCTCCAACACAATAGGAAGTTGGTGAAATAGCGCCTGTTGTGATGGTTCTAGATGCTATAATGTTAATGGTGTAATCTTCTACCTCTCCATCGAAACCGGTTTCACATGAAGTCGGAGAATTATTCCATTTCGCCGATATTCTCATTCTTGTATTACCAGCTAGTGCCGTGGTTGGAATAGGTATGTTTAATGCGCTCTTGGTTGTTTTACCATCAGAGCTCCTCCATGTAGTCCCAAGATCAAAATCTTCTTTTGGATCATCAAAATCTCCGTCTTGATTCCAGTCAAACCATGCCATTGCTCCAACCATATAATTACCGTCTGTATTTAAATTAACGGAGAGACTATAAGAATTACCAGCAATAACATCAGTCGTTTGTGATGTATAATCGGCATATCCCCCCAATAGTTTTGTGCTAATGTTGTTAATTGTATTAAAGCTTACTAATGTTATGCTGGTTTGATAGTCAGTATTCCCGTATGAAGAACAATACTTGTCACTTTTAATCGTTTTTAGGGTTCAATTCCCCGACGCTCTGCGTTGAAATAAAAAGGGGATTCCTATTTGATACCTCGTACCCTTGGGTCGAGGTAGTTCATTTATAATATTGTCAAATGCAACACCTACGTCCGTTACAAAATTATCTGAAGCAAAAAGAATTCTAATTTTGACTTGTGAATTATTATTAAACCCAGTATTTTCATTACTTAAAGATATACTTCGAGTTACCCAACCCCCACTATTACCTGACCAACCATCTTCATTATTGTTA
>JAENXD010000052.1 GCA_016649745.1 Flavobacteriaceae bacterium
GAACAATATTTTGTTGGTGTGCACGCGAAGCCAATTCGGGAACAACGCCTCCATATTTGGCGTGAATTTCTTGGTTTGCAACCACATTTGTCAGTACTTTGCCATTGCAAATTACCGCAGCGCTGGTGTCGTCGCAAGACGATTCAATACCGAGAATGTATATAGATTTATTTTTGACCATTGGTAACATATAAAGGCACGAAAATTGCCATAAAAATGCAAATTTAACGCATATCAGACGAATTAAAAAAATAGTTGTAAAAATACTGCTTGTCCTAGTGCTTTTATTGGCATTGGTCAGTTTTTTATTGTCTCTTTCTTCCGTGCAAACAAGGCTGGGGAAAATGGCTACCGATTATTTAAGAACAGATTTTAATGTTGACATAAATGTTGAGAAATTTGATCTATCTTTTTTGGGAAGGGTTGATTTAAATAATGTGTTGGTGAAAGACCATCATGCAGATACGTTAATTTACGTTCGCAATTTAAAAACATCTGTTTTGAGTTATAGAAATTTCATGAACTTAAAGTTTGATTTCGGTCAAATTTCTTTGGAAGAGTTTATTTTAAATATGAAAACCTATAAGGGTGAAGATGATGATGCCTTTACTATATTTATAAAGAAGTTCGATTCCGAAACGGTAACCGATAAACCATCCGGTTTTATGCTGACGGCAAGCAGGTTAAAATTAGTGGACGGTTATGTTGAGATGGTTGACGAGAATAAGGAAAATAATAAACCATTATTTTTTAAAGAAATTATTGGAAGCGCCAAAAATTTTAAAATTGAAGGTCCAAATGTTTTTGCAGCTATCAGCAAGCTTCATTTTATTGAAAATCATCATATAGAAGTTCAAAGCCTATCAACCAATTTTTCCTATTCAAAAACAGCAATGAATTTTTTGGATACCCAATTAGAAACAGAAAAATCTTCCATTTCAGCCGATATAAAATTCGACTATGTTAGGGAGGATTTTTCCGATTTTACCAATAAAGTAATGATGAATGCTGATGTTAAAAAAGCGGATGTATCATTGCTGGATTTAAATAAATTTTATGGTGAATTGGGAATTAATGATGTGCTTCATTTTTCAACAAAAATATCGGGATATCTTAATGATTTTAAGTTGGAGAATCTTGAAATGAATTCTGATAGGCAGGCGTCTATTATAGGGAATTTGCATTTTATAAACTCATTTAACAACGAAAACGGATTTTCATTGGCTGCTGATTTAACCAAATTAACGTCAAATTATGACCATTTAAAATCGCTGCTTCCAAATATATTGGGAGAAAAGCTCCCTTCATCTTTTCAAAAATTTGGAGAATTTACAGTAAGTGGTTTTGTCTATGTTACGGAAGATTTGATTAATACTGATATCAAAATGCAAACTGATATGGGTAGCTTGATTACAGATTTAGAACTGACGAATATCGGTAATATTGATAATGCTTCATATTTTGGCCATATTAAAATTAATGATTTTGAATTGGGTAAAATTTTAAATGATTCTTTAATTGGCCAGATTTCTATGGAAGCCGATATTGACGGAAAAGGTTTTACCTTAGAAAAAATGAATACTTCTGTAAAAGGACTAATTTCTGAACTTCAATTTAAAAATTACAATTATACAAGTTTAACCATAAATGGTGTTGTAAAAAACAAACATTTTGATGGCGAAATGGAGGTGAATGATGATAATATTAAGTTAAACTTTAAAGGGCTGGCCGATTTTTCGAAGAAAAGATACACGTTCGATTTTAAAACAATTGTTGATTACTTAGACTTAAATACGTTGAACCTTTTTAAACGAGACAGCATTTCTAAAATTAGGGGAGATATTGAAATTAAAGTTACGGGAAATACCTTAGATGATTTAGCAGGAACCATTGATTTTAAAAACTCATTATACATCAATCAAAAAGATAGCTATTTCTTTAAAGATTTCAATATAACTTCTTCATTTGAAGACAGCGTTAGAACCATAACAGTAAATTCAACAGAAATTATAGATGGCTATTTAAAAGGTAAATTTAAGTTTGGAGAATTGGTTAAATTAACTAAAAATTCACTTGGTGGTATTTATTCAAATTACAAGCCTTTTGAAGTTACTCCTGGCCAGGAACTGAATTTTAAATTTAAAATTTACAACAAAATAGTTGAAGTTTTTTATCCAGAAATAACGCTTTCGGCGAATACTTTCATTGCCGGAAATTTAAATTCGGACGATAATTTGTTTAGGCTAAACGTTAAATCGCCAAAAATTATAGCATTTGAAAACGCCATTGATTCGCTTAATTTACAAATCGACACAAAAAATCCACTGTTTAATACACAACTTTCAGTCGCTAAAATAAGCACAAAACAGTACAATATATCTAAACTGCAATTAGTGAATATTACGCTAAATGATACTTTATATTTTAGAACTGAGTTTTTTGGCGGGAACAAAAATACAGAGAATTATAATTTGGCATTTTATCATACTTTTAACAATGAAAATAAATCGGTTTTAGGACTTCAAAAATCGAATTTTACCTTTAAAGATACCGAGTGGATTATCAATCCTGAAGATAATTTTGACAATAAACTGGTGTATGACAGTAAAACAAAAACATATGATATCAGCCCGTTTTTAATCACTTCAAAAAAGCAAAAAATCGAATTTTTCGGACAGATAAGGGACACTATTTCAAAAGATTTAACCTTTAAGTTTGACAACGTAAATCTCGCCACTGTTACCCCTGAAATTGATAGTTTGAAATTAAAAGGAATCTTAAATGGCTCCCTGAATTACAAACAGTTAAATGATGCAGTAAAGCCAACTGGAAATTTTTCAATAGCTGATTTTAATGTTAATAATTCCTATCAGGGGAATTTAAATGCAACTATTGAAGGTAAAAATTCAATAAGAAATTATGGTGTCAATATTACATTGGAAAGAGACAACGCAATTAACCTTTCAGCAGTTGGAGATATTGATTTAACGCCTAAAAATCCAACAATTGATGTTGAGGTAGAATTTCAAGAATTTAAATTGGATGCATTTAGTCCCTTAGGAAAAGATGTTTTTTCAAATATTAGAGGTTTTGCTTATGGAAATGTCCATTTAACAGGCTTGCTTAAGAATCCTGTAATGGAGGGCGAATTGTATTTGGATCAGGCCGGTTTGTATTTCCCTTATTTAAATGTGGATTATGATTTTGAAGGAACCAGTGTTATTTCATTGAAAAATCAAACTTTTAATTTTGATGAAGTTCAAATTAAAGACAAAGCATTTAATACAAGAGGAAAATTAACAGGAAGCATTAGCCATGTTAATTTTGAAAAATGGAGATTGAATTTAAACGTAAATACCAAAAATTTATTGGTGCTCAATACAATTGAAAAGGAAAATTCAGTTTATTACGGTACCGGATTTTTAGAAGGATATGCCACCATAAATGGCCCTACAGATAAGTTGGTTATCAATGTTGTTGGCAGAACTAAAAGAGGCACGCACCTAACAATTCCTATCAGTGACGTAAAAACGGTTGAATCTTCTCAATTAATTCGCTTTGTCAATAAAAGCAATCCGGAAGAAAATGAAGAAACAAGAAGAGCATTTATTTCCGAAAAACTAAAAGGACTGACTTTAAATTTTAATATAGATGTGACTAAAGATGCTGTTGTAGAAATGGTTTTGGATAAAGCAACGGGCAGTTTTTTAAGAGGAAGCGGAACGGGAAATATACAAATTTCACTTGACACCAAAGATAAATTTGAAATGTATGGCGACTTTATTGTGGACAATGGTATTTATAATTTTAAATATGGCGGATTTATCAATAAACCCTTTATTGTAAAAAGAGGCGGAAGAATTTCCTGGAGCGGCAATCCGGTAACTGCCGATATTAATATTGAAGCTGTTTACAGGGTTTCGGCAAATCCGAGATCATTATTGGAAAATATTTCCTCAAACAGAAAGATTCCTATTGATTTGGTCACCCGTTTTTCTGGAGAATTATTCAATACACAAAGAGAATTTGATATTGAGATTCCTAATGCAAGTTCAACAGTGGCTTCAGAGTTGGCATTTAAGTTAAACAACAATAATTTAAACAGTAAAACAGTGCAATTTATTTCATTGTTGATTTCAGGAAGTTTTTATAATGAAAGCGATTTAAGCGTTAACAGCAGTACCGCTTTGTATGGAACTGGTTTTGATATCCTTTCAAATGCCTTCGACAATATTTTTAATAAGGGAAACAATCGTTTTAAACTGAGACCTGAATATACGGTTGGAGAAAGAGGCAACGTGGACAATTT
This sequence comes from Flavobacteriaceae bacterium, assembly GCA_016649745.1. GTDB lineage: Bacteria > Bacteroidota > Bacteroidia > Flavobacteriales > Flavobacteriaceae > Lutibacter. The sequence continues at coordinate 4,310 of JAENXD010000052.1, forward strand.
AAATATAGAAGACCAATTGGCCATTGGTTTAGATTATCAGGTAAATGACAGAATTATTATCAACGGCAAAGTAGGTGTTCCTATGGGTACCGGTAGCCAAGCAAACATTATTGGGGAAGTAAATGTTGAATTTTTATTGAATGAAGAAGGAACTTTGAGATCATCAGTATTCAACCGTCAAAATGAAATTCAGTATTCTCAAGAAGAAGAAGGATATACACAAGGAGTAGGGCTAAGCTATCAAATAGATTTTGATAACGGTAAAGAATTGCTGCAAAAATTGGGGTTAAGAAGAAAAAAACAAAATGATTCAATTAACGGTTTAAAACCTCTTGATACGATTGAAAAGATAGATAAAATATTAAACTTTAAAAATAAAAATAAAAAAAATGAATAAACCAACATTGGTAATTTTAGCTGCCGGAGTAGGCAGTCGTTACGGCGGATTAAAGCAATTGGACACCTTTTCAGAACAGGGAGACACCATTTTAGATTTCTCAATATATGATGCCATTCGGGCAGGATTTGGAAAAGTTGTTTTTATTATCAGAAAAAATATTGAAGTGGATTTTAAGGCATTTTTCAACAAAAAACTTGCCGGTAAAATTGATGTGGAATACGTTTTTCAGGAATTGGAAAATATCCCGGAAAAATACAGAGATAACAATCGTGAAAAACCATGGGGAACCGGTCATGCCTTATTGATGGTCAAAGAAGTTGTAAAAGAAAATTTTGCAGTAATCAATGCCGATGATTTTTACGGAAGCGAGGCTTTTAAAGTAATGGCTGATTCATTAAAAGAAATGAACCCGGAATCAACCGATTTTAATACGATGGGTTATGTATTAAAAAACACCATTTCCGATTATGGATATGTATCCAGAGGCGAATGCAGCGTAGATAAAAATGATTTTTTAACGGGCGTTACCGAAAGAACACATATTGAAAAAGTAAATGGAGTGCTTAAATATAAAGATGAAAATGACCATTTATTTCCAATTTCAGAAGAAACCATAGTGTCTATGAATTTTTTCGGATTTACACCAAAATACTTTGAGTTGTCGGAGTCTTTGTTTGAAGAATTCTTAGCAAAAAACTACAAAGAACCAAAAGCGGAGTTTTTCATTCCATTGGTTATCAACCATATTATTGTCAATAAATTGGCGACTATGAAAGTTTTAAAATCTAATGCACGCTGGTTTGGGGTTACCTATAAACAGGATAAGGATTATGTGACTTCCGAAATTCAAAAATTGAAAGACAGTGATATTTATCCAATTAATTTATGGTAGCCGTACATCAAGGAAAACATTAAGCATAAAAACAATTTTCATTTAAAATTTAATTATAATTTTGACTTTCATTTTATGGGAAACAAAGTAAAAAAAATAGGATTAATGACTTCCGGTGGTGATGCTCCGGGTATGAATGCTGCAATTAGGGCTGTTGTTAGAGCCTGCACTTATTATAAAGTTGAATGTGTTGGTATTTATAGAGGCTTTCAGGGGATGATTGAAGGAGATTTTGAACCGCTTACGGCGCGTCACGTCAGTAATATCATAAACAGGGGAGGAACCATACTAAAAACGGATCGTTCTAAGGAATTTAGAACTCAAGAAGGACGGAAAAAAGCCTATAACCAGCTCAAAAAAGCCGAGATAGATGGATTGGTGTTAATTGGAGGTGACGGAACTTTTAGGGGTGGTATTGTTTTTAACAATGAATATGATTTTCCATGTATTGGAATTCCCGGAACTATTGATAACGATATATTTGGAACAGATTACACCATTGGGTATGATACAGCCTTAAATACAATTGTACAGGTAATAGATAAAATTAGAGATACCGCGAGTTCACACAACAGGTTGTTTTTTGTGGAGGTGATGGGGCGTGACGCAGGGTTTATCGCATTAAATGCCGGAGTTGGTGCAGGAGCGGAGGAAATCTTAATTCCGGAAGAGAATTTGGGGTTGAAACGGTTGTTGGAATCTTTAAAACGCAGCAAACGTTCAGGAAAATCATCAAGTATTGTGGTGGTGGCCGAAGGTGATAAAATTGGAAAAAACGTATTTGAACTGGCCGATTATGTAGAAGAAAATTTGCCGCAATATGAAGTTAGGGTTTCTGTGTTGGGACATATGCAAAGGGGAGGTGCTCCAAGCTGTTTTGACCGTGTTTTGGCAAGCAGGTTAGGTGTAAGGGCAGTAGAATTGCTGCTAGACGGCAAGACCAATTTAATGGTGGGTTTGATCAATAATGAAGTGGAAATCATTGAACTGGAAAAAGCCGTGAAAGGCCGTCATGAAATTGACAAAGAATTATTGCGGGTTAGTGATATCATGTCTATTTAAGGTTAAAAAAATAACAATCTCTCATTATCTGTTGATACTGTTTTTTGTAGATAAAATAAAAGACAGCATTGCGGAATTTGAAGATTACAGTAATTTAAATTGAATGATTAAAATAGGAATAAATGGTTTTGGAAGAATAGGACGCCTGGCTTTTAGAACTGCAATAGAAAAAGAAAAGATAGAAGTTGTCGCTATAAATGATTTGCTTGATATTAATCACTTGGCCTATTTATTAAAATACGATTCGGTACACGGACGATTTAAAGGAACCATTGTGGTAAAAGACAAAACAATGGTTGTAAACGGAAAACCCATTCGGATTACAGGCGAAAGAAACCCGGAAGATATTCAATGGGGGAAGGTCGGTGTTGATTATGTTATTGAAGCTACAGGATTATTTACCGATAGAGATAAAGCGGTATTGCATCTTAAAGGAGGTGCAAAAAAAGTAGTGATTTCAGCACCGTCAAAAGACGCCCCAATGTTTGTAATGGGCGTAAACCACACAAACCTCTCCAAAGACCAACTCATTTTTTCAAATGCCTCTTGCACGACTAACTGTTTGGCACCAATTGCGAAAGTGCTGCATGAAAATTTTGGAATAATTGAAGGTATAGTAACTACTGTACATGCAGTAACAGCCAGCCAAAAGACTGTTGACGGTCCAGAAAAACAATGGCGCAGAGGTAGATCTGCTTTAAATAATATGATTCCAACCACCACAAATGCGGCAATTGCGGTAACTAAAATTATGCCTGAATTACAGGGGAAATTATTGGCGATGGCAATAAGGGTTCCTATCGCAGATGTTTCATTGGTCGACTTGACGGTAAGGTTGGAAAAAGCAACTTCTTATCAGAAAATTAAAGAGGTGATGAAAAAAGCATCTGAAAATGAATTGAAGGGGATTTTAGGATATACCGAAGATGAGGTGGTTTCGCAGGACTTTGTATCAGAGCCACGAACTTCAGTTTTTGATGCAGCTGCAGGATTAGAGCTCAATAAAAATTTTTATAAAATTATTTCCTGGTACGACAACGAATTTGGATATGCAACTAAAATTATTGAATTGATTGAATACGCTTCATCCCTTGAATAAAAAATTTGATGTTTAACTGTTTAATCGTTTAATTGTTTATTTAATTTTACTTAAAACTTAAAACTTAAAACTTACAACTCAATACTAAAAGATGGAAATAGCAATTATTGCCCACGATGGCAAAAAAGCCGAAATGATTCAGTTTTTAATGGATTTTAAAGCGCTGATTATGGCCAAAAATATAAACTTGGTAGCAACGGGAACTACAGGCAAAAACGCTGAAAAGGCCGGATTTGAAGTGGAGAAATTTTTATCGGGACCATATGGTGGCGACGCTCAAATAGCGGCACGTGTTGCAGAAGGAAAAACAGATATGGTTTTCTTTTTCAGAGATCCGCTTGGTATGCATCCACATGAACCGGATATTGCGATGTTAATGCGTTTGTGTGATGTTCACGATGTGCCGTTGGCAACAAACCCAGCAACCGCAGAACTTTTGATAAAATCGGTTTAAGTTTTATATAACAGCTATTGTAGAAATTTCTACATTTACAAACTTAGGTAAATTACCAACTTCCACTGTTTCGCGTGCAGGTTCATTGCCAGTTTCAAAATATTTTCCATAAACAGCATTCATTTTTGAAAAATCATTCATGTTTTTAACAAATATGGTTGTTTTTACAACATTTTCAAATGTCATTCCGGCTTCTGCCAAAACAATTTTCAAATTTTCCATCACCTGTTTTGTTTCCTCTTCAATGGTGTTTGTAACCAATTCCCCAGTTTTAGGATTTATGGCAATTTGACCGGAAGTGTATAAAGTGTTTCCTGCCAATACTGCCTGATTGTATGGGCCAACCGGTGCCGGTGCGTTGCTGGTGTTAATTATTTTTTTCATAATCTGTAATTTTATTAAAAGTTAAATGTTGAAATATTAAAAGTTAAAATGTTAAAAATCTAAAATACCAACAATCAAATATACCAATAATCAAATATACCAACAATCTAAAATGCCAAAAAAGATTAACCGCAAAGGGCGCAAAGTTTTACGCAAAGGACGCTAAGCATTGATGAATTTACTTAAAATTTAAATGTTAAAATAGAATAGATAAGAGAATAAAGACTAGAGACCAAAGACTAAAAATCTAAAATACTAACAATCCAAAATACCGGCAATCCAAAATACTAACAACTCAAAACTAGAATAGCCTTCTGTCAGGAACTTGTCTCTTATCATATTTTAAATCACTAAGCATAGATGATTTTACACCAATAAAAAAGTAATAGGTTTGTCTTTCTCCAAAAGGAACCCAGTTAAAATTAAGTTTCCAACTGTCCAAATCACGTGAAAAACGTAATTGGGTATAGGTAAATCCTTGATTTTTTATGTCGTATCCTGATGAAACGCCAACATTCCATTTGGGCGTTAATTCTATATCTCCGGAAAACATAAGAGAATTTGAAGAAATTTCTTGCTCTCTATTGGCATTGGTGTAATTTAAGGAATATGCTAATTTTAATGTCCAAGGTATTTTTGATTGGAATAATTTGGTTTCATTAACTTTATTCTTGTCCGAAGCCTTATTGTCAATTTGTTTATTGGTAACGTCTAAATCTTCACCAAAAATGCCGTCAGAGTTGTTTTCTTGTGCTCTTTTTTCTTCTGCAGATTTCTTGTTTTTATCATCTTTTTTACTTGAAAGCGAATAATTCATGGTGACACCTGCATTGGTAAGTCGGAATAAACTGCCGCCGTTATTGATGTTAAACGTATTAATTTTTCTACCGTTTGCGTCTATGGCATATGGATCTAAGGTTGCCCTTACATTTAGGCTAAGTTGGTCTTTAAAAAGTTTTGTGCCTGCATTTACACTAACCGGACTCCATTTTAAAGAATCGGCGGCCATATTGTAACTGGCGCTAAAATTTAAATTGTTGAGCAAAATAATCTTTTTAGCTTCAGTTTCAGTAGAATCTTTTTTTCTGACTTTTGCTTCTAAATTATTATCCAATGAAAAATTTAAACTGTTTGAAATTCCGGTTCCCGGACTTCCGTAGATTCCGTTGGCAAAAGGAGAATATTCCAGAAATTCATTTGGATCTGCACTTTTTTGAACAATTTCATTATAACTGCTAAAATCAGGTCTGTAACTATAAGAAACACTCGGTCTTACTACGTGACGTATTGCTTCAAGATTCCCTTTTTTAAATTTAAACATCCCATAAAATGTGGTAGATAATGAAACTGCTCCCGAGTATTCCCTAAAGGCACTAAAACCATTCACAGTATCAGTAACAACAACATTTTCCACATCGTCATAAGTTTTGCTAAGTCGGTCAAAATACCAAACTTCTTTATAGTTGGCACTTGGTGAAAGTGTAAAAAACTTTAAGGCTTTCATATTGGTATTTAAAGATATATTATGTTGAATACCCGATTCGGCATCTTGAAACATTCCCTTTTTAAAAAATAAAGCATCTGTAGTATTAATTCTGTTGTCTCCTTTTAACGAATAAGTCAATCCTGTTTTTTGGATAGCATTCGTTTTAGCCCCGTTTTTTCCAGTGAAAGGGTAAATTCTATCCATATTAACCTGCAAAGAAGGAAGTGTCATGGTTATTTCTTCCGTATTCGTATTTTGAGAATGCGTAGCGGATAACGACATATTAAAAGGTGTCCCCACAAACTTTTTATAATAGGAAACGGATGAACTTAGGTTGTTGTTTAAAAAAGCGTTGGTATTGTATTCATTAAGGGATTCCCTATAATATTTGCTGCTTCCTAGATTAACGGAGGCTGAAAACCTTGAATTTGGACTTGCTTTTGTGTCTTGACTATGGCTCCACCGAATGTTGTAATTGGTTGATTTTGAATAATCGTCAAAACCCTTTAAGCTATTTATTAAGTTTTCATATTTAAAATTAAAATTTCCCGAAAATCGGTAGCGCTTCGCATAGCCCGATTCGGCCCTCATTCCCCAACTCCCATTGGTATAAATGTCGCCCAATAAAGCCAAATCAAAATTATCGCTAACCACAAAATAATATCCGCCATTTTGTAAAAAATAACCTTGACTGTTATTTTCACCCCAAGTAGGCATTAATACTCCGGATGTTCTTCCTTTGGTTAAAGGCACATATGCAAAAGGCAACACCAGTGGTGTGGGTACATCGGCAATAACTAACTGACTGGCGCCAGCCACTAATTTTTTATTCTGAATAAATTTTGCTTTTTTAATAGCAATATAATAATCGGGATGTTCTTTTTCTGAAGTAGTAATTTTAATATTTTTTATAAAAACTACGGAATCATTGTGTTTTTTGCTGACTTCCCCTCTAATAAAAATCCCTTGCTGTTCGGTCCTTAATCCCCAAATCTTAGCTTTTTCGGTTTTGAAATTAAATTTTATGGTATCTTGGATAGATTCTTCAGAGCCCTGTTTAAAAACCGGACGTTGAGAATAGTTCCCAATACTGTCTTTAATTCCTTTTGCGGTAATAATGTTGGTATTGTTGTCTATTTCTATGAATCCGGCAGTTAAGTCAATATCATTATAATTGACATGGGCGTTATTGTACAACAATACTTTTTTGTTTTTCAAATCTTGCCTAATTAAACTATCGGCATTATGGATAATAATACTTTCAAGAAATTCTTTGGGTTTGGCAATTGAATCTTTTGGTTTTAGGGGCAAAGAATCTTTTGATTTTAAAGCTAATGAATCTTTTATAGGAATTTTTATCGTGTCTTTAAGCGTAACCAAAAAATTTTCGGAAGATTTTTCCTTAATTTCTTGACCATAAGCTGTAAAATTGACAATACTAAAAATCATTATCATCAAAAATAAAAAACGACTATTTTTACAAGGCTTTTTAATAATGAATTTTTTATAAAAATGTCTTTTAAATTGGGTTGATAGCATAAGTTTTTTTACATTAGCTTTCTAAATAATCAACCACATTATTGATTGGTTGTAAATATATGGCTTAATATTTGAAACACAAATATCAGTTGCCAAAAATAACTAAATTTATTGATGAACTCACAACTCTTAATTAAAAATAAAATGACAATAAAGCACTGTATCTTTTTGGTGCTTTTTATGGCATTTCTGTTTAATAATCAGTCAATTATTGCACAAAAAAAGGAATTTATTGTGGTTTTAGACGCCGGCCATGGCGGCAAAGACCCTGGCAAGATCGGGCAGAATCATGCGAAAGAAAAAGATATCGCCTTAAAAATTGTGTTACAGGTTGGTGAAATATTGGAAAAAGAAAAAGGAATTAGCGTTGTTTATACCAGAAAAACGGATGTATTTGTTGATTTATGGGAGCGCGGAAGAATTGCCAATAAAGCAGATGCAGACTTGTTTGTTTCCATTCATTGCAATGCACACAACTCACAAGCATCCGGTGCTGAAACTTGGGTGTTGGGAACGCATGCGAATCGTCAGAATTTTGAAGTTGCAAAGGCTGAAAACTCGGTTATTTTATTGGAAGACAATTATGAAATGAAATATAAGGGATTTGACCCACATTCACCAAATTCCGTAATTGGCTTAACCCTTATGCAAGAAGAATATCTAGATCAAAGCATTCAATTGGCAAGTATTATTCAGGAAGGACTTACAAACAATTTAAATCTATTGGACAGAGGTGTTAAACAGGCAGGTTTTGTGGTTTTGTACCAAACATATATGCCTAGCGTTTTAATTGAGACTGGGTTTTTAACAAATAATGAGGAAGGTGCTTATTTAAATTCCGAAAAAGGACAGGGCAAATATTCTAATTCAATTTCTTCCGATATTTTAAAATACATTCAGCAGCTAGCATTAAATACAGTGGGCAATACCAATGTTGCTAAAAGTGAAACCAACACTAGGACAAATAGCACAGCTTCCACAACCAATAATACAAGTCATGTTTTTAATAATATTGAATTTAAAGTACAAATTGCTTCAGGTTCCAATAAAATAGAAACAAAATCCTATAATTTTAATGGACTCCGCAATATTGAACGTGTTAAAGTTGACGGCAGTTATAAATACTATTTGGGTAGTACATCCGATTATAATGAAATAAAAAAGATACACGAATTGGCTAAATCTAAAGGATATTCGACTGCTTTTATTGTGGCATTCGAAAACGGAAAAAGAATATCTGTTGAAGATGTTTTTAAAAAATCATAGCATATTTTTTTTACAACTCACAAAAATAATTAGTAATATTGCTCTAAATAAATTGAATTGATTTGAAAATTACCAGAGAGTTAAAAACAGGTATTGTTGCCGTAGCGGTAATCGCCTTATTTATATGGGGATATAATTACTTAAAAGGCCTTAATTTATTTGATGCGGCTTCAAAAACTTATTTTACGGAATATAGTAATGTGGAAGGTCTTAATACCGCCAGTATTGTTACTTTAAATGGCCTGGAGGTAGGAAAAGTTATTGCATTAAAGTTCAATGATGATCCCGCAAAACGCGGTTGGTTAACCGTTGAATTTAGTGCTGAAACGGATTTGAAGTTTTCAAAAAACAGCATTGCCAAAATTTACAGTACCAGTTTAATGGGAGGGAAATCATTGGCAATTGTACCTTCCTATGAGGGGGAAACAGCAAAATCCGGAGATTTTTTCAAAGGTGAAATGGACGAGGATATTATAACTTCAGTAAGTGAAAGCTTAAAACCACTTTTTGCAAAGGTTGAAAATGCCGTTGTAAGTGCAGATTCAGTGTTGGTTGGCTTAAATGAAATTATGGACGCCAAAACCAAAGTCAATTTAAAATCGAGTATTGCACAGTTAAATGCTACAATTTCAAACTTTAATACCATTTCCAAATCAGTAAATGAAATGGTGGCGACAAATAAAGTTAAAATAGGCAATACCTTAACCAACGCAGAATTAACAACCAATAATTTAGCAAAATTTTCCGATTCTTTGGCAAATTCAAACTTGGGAGCAACTCTTAAAAATTTGGAAATCACTGTAAATAGTTTAAATAGTATTTTAGCAAATGTGAAATCAGGCGAAGGAACGTTGGGTAAATTATTGAAAGATGAAGAGATGTATAATAACCTTACGAGTGCTTCAAAAGAATTGGATGAATTATTGCGAGAAATGAAATTACATCCAAAACGTTTTGTACACTTTTCCTTATTCGGAAAAAAGGAAAAAGCTTATGTGCCTGAAACTAAACAGGAAGAGTAATGTGTAATGAGCTGTTATTCAAAAAATTAAATATTTAAAATAACAATAAACTAAAATTTATGAATTATATTGATAACTTAGTGTTTGCAATTATTTTAATTATTGGAATTGGATTCTTTGTAAAAAACAGCAAAAAAATTATCAGAAATATCAAACTAGGCAAAAATATTGACAGATCCGATTTGCCGAAAGAACGTTTTAATAATATGCTGAAAATTGCTTTTGGGCAATCAAAAATGGTAAAACGTCCAATCGCCGGTATTTTACACATTATAGTTTACGCAGGCTTTATCATTATCAATATTGAAGTTGTTGAAATAATAATCGACGGGCTTTTCGGAACACATAGAATTTTATCGTTTTTAGGAGGTTTTTATAGCTTCTTAATTGGGTCTTTCGAAATATTGGCACTTTTAGTATTGGTATCGGTAATTATATTTTGGATTCGTAGAATGGTTTTACGAATTCCGCGTTTCTGGAATAAAGAGATGGTTGGCTGGCCAAAAAATGATGCGCTTAACATTTTATATTTCGAAATGGTTTTAATGTCGTTGTTCTTAATAATGAATGCGACAGATGTTCATTTTCAGGAAATGGGCTTTGGGAATCCTATAAGTCGGTTTTTAGCACCAATCTTTGATGGATTACCATTTAATAATTTACATATTATTGAACGATTGGCTTGGTGGTTTCATATTGTTGGTATTTTTGTGTTTTTAAATTATTTGTACTATTCAAAGCATCTTCATATTTTATTGGCATTCCCAAATACTTATTATGCAAATTTGAAACCGAAAGGACAGTTTACTAATTTAGAAGCGGTGACCAAAGAGGTTAAATTAATGATGGATCCAAATGCAAATCCGTATGCGGCAACTCCAGAAGGCGAGGAAACCACTCCTGAAAAATTTGGAGCGAGTGATGTGGCCGATTTAAGTTGGGTGCAATTGATGAATGCCTATACATGTACTGAATGCGGAAGATGTACCTCTGTTTGTCCGGCAAACATCACCGGAAAAAAACTGTCACCTCGTGCCATTATGATGAAAACCAGAGACAGATTGGAAGAGGTTGGGGCAAACATTGATAAAAATGGCAAATATATTGAAGACGAGAAACAATTATTAAACGATTATATCACGCCAGAAGAACTTTGGGCGTGCACAAGTTGCAATGCCTGTGTTGAAGCATGTCCTGTAGATATTGATCCGCTATCAATTATTACAGATTTACGCCGTTATTTGGTGATGGAACAATCAGCTGCACCACAAGGATTGAATATGATGATGACAAACATTGAAAACAACGGAGCACCATGGCAATATAACCAAATGGACCGACTTAATTGGAAAGAAGAATAAACAACTAAATAAAATAAATACTATAATCATGAAAAAGGAAGACGTAGACAAATTATTACATGAAAAAGTTGAAAAAGGACTGCACATCAGCCCAATTTTACCAAAAGGAATTAAAAATTATTTGATTGATATCGACGGTACGGTAGGAGAAGATATTCCAAATGAAGAACCTGAACGCATGGTAACGGCACAGGCCTATCCAGACGCCATTAAAACTTTGAATAAATGGTATGATGAAGGTCATATTATTTTCTTTTTCACCTCAAGAACGGAAGCGCACCGCGAAATTACTGAAGCTTGGTTAAAAAAACACGGCTTTAAATATCATGGCATGTTAATGGGGAAACCACGTGGCGGAAATTACCATTGGATAGACAATCACTTGGTTAAAGCAACCCGTTATCGAGGTAAATTTACCGATTTAATCAATAAAGAAGTAACTATTCAGGTGTTTGACGATGGTCAACATGAATAATAATAAAAATATTTAAAAGAGCAGACTTATGAATGTACCTACAATGGCTGAAATGACGGCACAAGGTAAACAGCCGGATGTTTTATTTTGGGTTGGATGCGCCGGAAGTTTTGACGACAGAGCAAAAAAAATCACAAAAGCTTTTGTGAAAATTTTAAATAAGGCAAATGTTGAATTTGCTGTTTTGGGTACAGAAGAAAGCTGTTCTGGTGATCCTGCAAAAAGAGCGGGAAATGAATTTTTGTTTCAAATGCAGGCAATGACCAATATTGAAGTGCTCAATGCTTATGAGGTCAAAAAAATAGTAACTGCTTGTCCGCATTGCTTCAATACGTTAAAAAATGAATATCCTCAACTTGGAGGTAAATATGAGGTATTTCATCATACCGAATTCTTGAAATCTTTATTGGATGAAGGAAAAATCACCATAGAAGGTGGAAAATTTAAAGGCAAGCGCATTACTTTTCACGATCCTTGTTATTTAGGTCGAGGGAATGATATTTATGAGGCTCCACGTGTACTTATTGAAAAACTGGAGGCAGAATTGGTTGAAATGAAACGCAGTAAAACCAACTCACTTTGTTGCGGTGCAGGCGGGGCTCAAATGTTTAAAGATGCCGAAAAAGGAGACAAAGAAATTTTTGTTGAACGTACGGAAGAGGCCATAGAGACAAAGTCAAGTATTATTGCTACTGGTTGTCCGTTTTGCATGACAATGATTACAGATGGCGTAAAAGTAACTAACCAAGAACATAGCGTTAAGGTGATGGATATTGCAGAATTAATTGCCAATGCCGAAGACTTATAAATTTTTCTGAAAAATAGCTATTGAAAAAATTGAACCATGTTTAAAATCTATGTGAAAGCTGCTCGCTTAAGAACGCTGCCTTTGTCCGTTTCGGGGATAATTGTAGGAAGTTTTTTGGCAGCATCTCATGGCTATTTTAATTGGGTGATTTGTGTGCTGGCCTTATTAACTACGGTTGGCTTTCAAATTATTTCCAACTTTGCCAACGATTATGGCGATGGCGTAAAAGGAACCGACAATACAGATAGAATTGGGCCTAAACGTACCATTCAAAGTGGGGAAATTTCACCTAAACAATTGTTGAAGGCCATTAAAATAACTAGTTTTTTAACTTTGCTTACCGCTATTTTACTTATTTACACTGCTTTTGGAAAAGACGATTTTGTAAACTTACTGATGTTTTTTGTTTTGGGAGTAGCCAGCATTGCTGCGGCCCTTAAATACACCATGGGTAAAAGAGCTTATGGATATAGCGGATTCGGAGATTTTTTTGTATTCCTGTTTTTCGGATTGCTTAGTGTTTGTGGTAGTTATTATTTATTCGTAAAACAGTTGGACTTAACCATTTTTTTACCGGCCTGTTCAATTGGTTTTTTGAGTATTGGGGTGTTAAATTTAAACAATATGCGAGATAGCGTTTCCGATGCTAAATCCGGCAAAAACACCATAGTGGTAAAAACAGGAGTTGAGTTTGCCAAATACTATCATTATTATTTGTTGATTGCTTCATTTTTGTTTGCCTCCTTCTATTCATTTGTTTTTTATAAATCTTGGTATCAATTAATATTTATACTGGCTTACATTCCAATTGGAAAACATTTTTTGGTGGTTTATAGAAATAAAAGACCCATACTTTTGGATCCGGAATTAAAAAAATTGGCATTAAGTACTTTTTTGTTTGCAATATTATTTGGTTTGGGTGTGTTTTTAGCTGAATAATGTTGCTATAATCACTTTGTAAATTAAAATATAAAAGATACATTTGTCTTACATCTGATGTGACCATGAAAAATCAATTTTTCGGCATATTTTTTTATCTGCTTTATTTATTGGCCATGGTTCGCCCATTGGTTCCGATATTGGAGTATTATGCCAATTACGATTATATAGCAAACGTACTTTGTGAAAACAGGGACAAGCCTTATTTAGAGTGTAATGGTAAGTGTTACTTGGAAAAACAACTAAACAAATCAAATCATACCAATCATGACCATAAATCTACTATTCCCCAAATCGATTTTGAAAAATACCCAATTTCGCCTTTAGATCAATTTTCCTATACGCTTAAAAACTTCGAGGAAAACTATACC
>JAENXD010000201.1 GCA_016649745.1 Flavobacteriaceae bacterium
GACAAAATAAAAATATATTTTGATGAATATATTAAACTAAAAGATGTCAAAAAGAATTTGGTAATTTCTCCTCCACAAAAAATAGATCCAATTATCACGCCGGTTGGTACGGCCAGTAAATTCGTCTCCATAAAAATTCAAGATACTTTAGATGCGAATACCACCTACTCTTTTAATTTCGGAAACAGCATTGTAGACAATAATGAAGAAAATGAATTGGGAAACTTTAAATATGTCTTTTCAACAGGAACTTATATCGACTCTTTGAGTGTCGCTGGCGAAGTTACAGACCCGATGATAAAAAAAACAGTAAAAGGTATTGATGTGATGCTTTATGAGTATAACGCTTCTTTTACAGATTCCATTATTTACAAGCAAAAACCTAGGTATATTGCCAATACTTTAGACAGCACGCTGTTTGAAATAACCAATTTACGTGCCGGAAAATATTTGCTTATTGCACTAAAAGACGCCAATAATAATAAAATTTACAATCCGGAAATTGATAAAATTGGCTTTGTTAAAGATACCGTAACATTGCCAACAGACAAAAAATATAATTTTACGATTTTTAAAGAAATCCCTGAATTAAAAGTATTTAGACCAAAAGAAGTTAAAAAAGGGCATCTCATATTTGGATTTGAAGGCAATGCGAAGGATTTAAATATTGAAATGTTATCTCAAAAGCCAGCCGATTTTAAAGCTGAAATTGTTTTTGAAAAAGAAAAAGACACCCTTAATTATTGGTACACCCCTTTTGAAGCGGATTCTTTAAATTTTTTAGTATCAAAAAATAACTATTCAGAAAATTTCACTATTAAAACAAGAGGTTCAAAAATTGATTCCCTGAAAGTTACTATGAGCACAACAGGGGTCTTACATTTAATTGATACTTTTTCAATTGCCACAAATACACCCATTGTCAATTTTGACAGATCAAAGATTAAAATAACGGATAAAGACTCAACGGCAATTAATTTTAGAGAAACATTGTCGAAATCTAAAACGAAATTATACCTGGATTTTGAAAAAAAATACAATACGGAATACAATTTTGAGTTATTGCCTAAAACAATTACAGATATTTTTGGAAAGTCAAACGATTCATTGTCTTTTAAATTAAAAACAAAAACGCCCGAAGATTATGGCATCATAAATATTGAACTGATCAGTGCAAAAAATTCATCTTTTATTGTTGAATTGTTAAATGATAAAGACGTTTTAATACGATTGGCAAAAGTTGACAAACCCCAAAAAGTAAGCTTTAATTTATTGCCCCCTGGAAATTATGGAATAAGAGTTACCATAGATGAAAATAACAATGGCATTTGGGACACCGGAAGTTTTTTAAACAGGAGACAACCTGAGGTTATTAAATATTTTGACAAAAAAATTGAATTAAGAGCCAACTGGGACATCAATGAATCATTTAACCTAGATTAAATTTATTTACTCTTGCGTTTACTGAAGTTTTTATTACATATGAAACAACTAAATTTTTATGTTTTTAGCTAAATCTATAAAAATATCAGCCTCAATACTTTTTTTGATTCTCTCTTTAAACTTAAATGCCCAAAGTGAAAAGAGCCATGAAATTGGTATTATTTTAGGTTCAGCATCTTTTACAACGGACTACGGTGTGCGAAATAATTTCAAAGCCAATGTTGGTGGAAATGTTGGAATGGGTATTGGTGTTATCTATTATTTAAATTTTACTGATTATCGATATCGTTGGAACCAACGTACGAGCTATTTCGCGGAACATTTTAGGGTTCGGGCAGAAGCCTCTTATATGTCGGCTAAACTAGAACACTTTGGAGAATATGCTGAAAAACCAGGCCAATGGGGAGATAGGTTGCGAGCGCATACAGGTAAAACATACTTAGTGAATTTGGGCGCACAAATGGAGTTTCATTTGGTTGACATTGTGGATTTCGGCTCTAGAAGAATTCCGGATTTACATTGGTCACCATACATAAGTGCCGGCGCTTTTGTTGATTATTATAAGCCTTCAATTACTTCAACTTACGACACTGGCGATCCAGAAACAGCTGGCGATTGGACAGCTCCCGGCGTTTTATTCCCAAAATGGGACAATAATTTAAATCCGGGTGCGTCCAAAGATGACCCAGGAATTACAATGTCAGCAACGTTAGGCATTGGTACACGATATAAGTTAGGCGAGTATTCAGATTTACTAATTGAATCTCGCTGGCAATATTTCTTCTCTAACTATGTTGATGGCTTAAATGCTAAAGATGACCCAGCCAATAAATTTAACGACTGGCTGCTCTGGGTTCATGTTGGTTATATTTATTACCTAAATTAAACGCAATGCTTGGTCTAAATCGGCCAATAAATCATCGATATCTTCAATTCCGACGCTTAACCGGATTAAGGAATCTACGACCCCTGTTTTTTCTCGTTCAGCCTTAGGGATAGATGCATGTGTCATACTTGCAGGATGCCCCGATAATGATTCCACGCCCCCTAATGATTCAGCTAAAGTAAATATTTTCAGGTTCTCCAATATTTTAAAAGCATCTTCGATTTTATTTCCTTTGGTGACAAACGAAACCATTCCGCCAAAATCCTTCATTTGTTTTTTGGCAATTTCGTGGTTTGGATGATTTTTGAACCCAGGCCAATATACTTTTTCTATTTTTGGATGTTTTGCTAAATATTCAGCAACCGCCTTACCATTTTCACAATGACGCTGCATACGAACATGCAAGGTTTTTATGCCTCTCAACACTAAAAAACTGTCCATTGGCCCGCAAACAGCACCACATGAATTTTGAATAAAATACAACTTATCTGCCAGTGATTTATCATTTACTATTAAAGCTCCCATGACAACATCTGAGTGCCCTCCCAAATATTTTGTGGCAGAATGCATCACAATATCAGCACCCAAATCTAACGGATTTTGTAAATAAGGGGTTGCAAAAGTATTGTCAACCGTCAATAAAACATGATGCTTTTTAGCTATTGCTGAAACGGCTTCAATATCGATAATGTTCATCATTGGATTTGTAGGCGTTTCAACCCAAATCAATTTTGTTTTTTTTGTAATATATTGCTCAATATTACTTGCATTTTCCATTTCTATAAAATGAAATTTTATGCCGTAATTTTCAAATATTTTCGTGAATATTCTGTAAGAACCTCCATATAAATCACTGGTAGAAATCACTTCATCTCCCGGACTTAATAACTTTAGCACACAATCAATTGCGGCCAACCCTGAACCAAATGCGAGTCCGAATTTTCCGTTTTCGATACTTGCAAAAGCATTTTCCACAGCGGTGCGTGTTGGATTCGCAGATCTTGAATATTCGTAGCCCTTATGAACTCCCGGAGAAGTTTGCGCATAGGTGGAAGTTTGATATATTGGTGGCATTACCGCTCCGGTAGAAGGATCGTGCTGCTGATTTCCGTGTATGGTTTTGGTGTTAAATTTCATCTGATTTAAATTATATTGTTCAATTATGATGCGCATAATATTGCACAGGTTCCCGGACAAGTAATCTGATATGCTTATTTCATGTTGCAAAAGTATGCAATTTCCGCATACTTCATGCTAAAGCAACTTATTCCTTGGTTAATTTTTTAATTAAACCACCTACTGTTAACCCCTGACCAATAATTGAGAAAACAACTATGATATAAGTAATTGTTAAAAATAAATCCCGGGACATATCCTGGGTTAAGCTTAATGCCAATGCAATTGAAATACCTCCTCGTAAACCACCCCAAGTCATCATTAAATTAGTATTCGGAATAAAATTTAATTTTTTTTCAAATATTTTTATAGGCAACATCAGTGATAGATAACGAGTTGCTAATAAAGCCGGCACACATAAAAGTCCTGCAATAATAAAGTGTTTGTTAAAAGTGAGTGCTAACATTTCCATACCGATCATTACGAATAAAATGGTGTTTAAAAGAATATCTACCAGTTCCCAAAATTTATCTACATATTGTTCTGTAACTTCACTCATAGATGACCGCCTAACGGTATCGTGCCCAACAATTAAACCAGTAGTTACCATAGCCAATGGCGCGGATAAATGTAAATACTGCGCTAAAACAGTTCCTCCCATCACGGCTGCAAGCGTAATAATAACTTCCACATCATAATTGTCAATAGATTTTAAAAGCTTATAGGTAATATATCCAAGCAATAGACCAAATGCAATACCACCAACAACTTCAACTAAAAAAAGTTCAGCTACATGACTAAATGTTATACCACTTTCTTGTTTTGCTATTTCATAAATAGCTAAAAATACAACAACTCCCACACCGTCATTAAACAAAGATTCTCCAACAATTTTAGTTTCCAACGATTTTGGAGCACCTACTTTTTTTAATATTCCGAGCACTGCTATCGGATCAGTTGGAGAGATTAATGCTCCAAAAAGTAAACAGTAAATAAAATCCACCTCTAAATTTACCAATATCAATATGTAATAAGTTAAAATTCCAATCAAAAAAGTGGACGTTATCGTACTGAAAGTTGCAAATGCCAAAATTGGTTTTCGCTGAACTTTTAACTGTTGAAAATTTGTGTGTAATCCTCCCGCAAAAAGTAAAAAACTAAGCATTATATCCAATAAAACAGTTTCAAAATCTATTTGAGAAATTAATAATTTTTCTTGATGCAATAAGGTGTCGTTTACAGAGCCCAAAGCTAAAATCAGTAACGTAAAAATTATGGTAATAACCATTAAACCAATAGAAGTGGGAAGTTTTAAAAACCGCTCGTTCAAATAGCCGAATAAAGCGGCTAAAACAATTAATACGGTTATTGTAACAAATAAGCTCATCCTAAATAAATTTCAATAATTGAAGGATGATTCCCATGTGAATTCCTTCATGATAAGTGTTAAATATGATTCCGTCTTCAAAAGAATTTAAAGTTATATCAACGCTTGTTTTATATTCATAATAATTTTTAAAGATTCCCTTCTCGTAATCTTCTTTCAACTTTAAAGGCAGTTGTAAAAATTGTTCTTTTATCGTTTCAAATTCTCCTTTGGAAACAATATAATTTGGCGCAGTCCCTTTTTGAAATTTAGCAATCATTTCTTCCGAAAGCAGACAATTTAAACCTGATAATTTGTAACATAAAAGCTGTTGGGTCACAGTTAAATGGGCGATATTCCAAACAATGTTATTTTTAAATCCTTGGGGAATTTTATTTAATTGTTCGTTAGTAAGATTTTCAATAAGTTTTAAAAATAATTGTCTGGTTTTTAAAAGTGTTTCAAATTGTTTTTGCATTGTTTTTGATTTTTTTTAAAAGTGTTCAAATTTAAGACAAAAACACATTAATTTTACTCAAAATACCAATTTTTGAAAATGAACTGGTTTAAACTTTTTTCAATTGGCTACAAAATGTTATTTTCCACTCACTTTTTGTCTTTTTTGAACTCCGTAGCGATGCTATGCAGTTAAAAAAAGCCTTCAATTGAGCAAAAAATTCCTATTTTTCGCTTCAATCA
>JAENXD010000089.1 GCA_016649745.1 Flavobacteriaceae bacterium
CAAGTACTAAATGCTTTCAGTAAAAGCAGCAAAATGCAATTTACTATAGAGAATAACCAAATAATTATTAATTAACCTAAAACTAAAAAATTATGAATTGAACTTGCACAATTAAATCAATTCACTTTTAAAAATAAAAAATCGGAAGATGGGCAAACACCTTCCGATAATAAATAAAGTGAATTAAATAATTTTATTAATCACTAATCAATACAAAAGTATGAAAAAACTTACTAAGAATAGGAGTATGTCCTTACTCTATTTAAAATTAAATTTAAAGATGAAATTAACCATATTTTTATTGATTGTTTCTTTCTTTAAAATTGAAGCAAGCAATTATGCTCAAAATACAAAAATAACATTGGATTTAGACAATGTCCCTATTGAAAGGGTGTTAAACGAAATTGAAATTAAAACAGATTTCAAATTTCTTTTTAGTAGACGTGATATTGATATTAATAAAATAGTTTCTGTTAAGGCTAAAAGACATACAGTCAAAAATATTTTGGATAAAATGTTTTTGGACATGGCTATTTCTTATGAATTACAGGATAAACAAATTATTATTAGAAGCGCTCCTGAAAATAACGTAAAAAATCATATCAATTTATTAATTGACCAACAAAAAGAAATTAAAGGTTTGGTAACTGACAGTAATGGAATTCCCCTTCCGGGTGTAAGTATTATTGTTGAAGGAACAGTAAGAGGAACTCAGACAGACTTTGATGGAAATTATAGTATCAAAGCTGAAGAAGGAGATGTGCTGCAATTTAGCTTTATTGGCATGAAAATAGCTAAAGTCACTGTAAGCTCATTAAACAGCATAAACATTGTGATGCAAGATGATGCTCAAGGCTTAGAGGAAGTAGTAGTGACCGCATTTGGAATTCAGCGCAAGAAAAACATTTTGCCTTATGCTGCCCAGCAGATAGATGGAGATGATGTAAATAAAACGAAAGGTGGCAACGTAGCTTCTAGTTTATCTGGTAAAATTTCGGGTGTGCAAATTACGCAGGGAAATGCAATTGGTGGTTCCGTAAACGTAGTAATTCGAGGCGCAAAATCATTAACTGGAAATAATCAGGCATTATTTGTAGTTGATGGAGTACCTGTAGATAATTCAAATACAAATTCCAGTACACAACAAACAGGAGGTGGTGGATACGATTATGGAAATGCCGCTGCAGATATCAATCCAGATGATATTGAATCAATTAATGTATTGAAAGGAGCAGCTGCAAGTGCCTTATATGGGTCAAGAGCTGCAAATGGTGTTGTCATGATTACTACCAAAAAGGCAAAAAAAGGGCTTAATATTTCTGTGAATTCTGCTTTAATTGTTGGTCAAATTGACAAGTCAACTTTTGTTAAATACCAACAGGATTATGGTGCGGGTCGCTCTGCCCCATACGGAAGAGATGGTTTTCTTCTTTTTGACGCTAATGAGGATGGGGTAGATGACCTAGTTGTACCAACATTTGCTCCAAGATCCTGGGGACCAAAGTATGACCCTAGTCTAATGGTTTATGATTGGGAAGCTTTCGATCCAAGTTCTCCTAATTACCGTCAACCTAAACCTTGGGCTGCTCCAAAAAATGGACCGGAAACTTTTTATGAAACTTCAATATCCAGTAACCATAGTATACTTATAGATGGTTTGATTGAAGATAAAGGTTCTGTTAAATTCGGATATACAAGAAATGATGAGAGGGGAACAGTACCAAATAGCAGGGTTTTAAAAAATAACTTTAGTCTTAATGGTAGTTATAACCTTAAGAGCAATCTTACTATAGGGGCTATGGCAAATTTCTCCGAAATTAATGGTCATGGCAGATATGGTACAGGATATGATAGCGGCCGAAATGTTAATAGTACTTTCCGACATTTTAATCAAACAAATGTTGACATCCAGGAACAAAAGGATGCTTATTTTAGAACGCGAAGAAACATTACTTGGAACTGGGCAGATCCAACCACACCGGATGGAATAAGACCTGCATTCTCCAATAATGCTTACTGGACTATATACGAAAACTATGAGAACGATACGAGAAATAGGGTGATTGGAAACATGTTTCTATCCTATAAAATTACTGAATGGTTGAATCTTCTTGGGCGAATATCTATTGATAATTATAATGAATCTCAACAACAACGAGTTGCGGTAGGAAGTTCAGGTATTCCTTCATATTCCCGTTTTGACAGGAATTATAAAGAAACAAATTATGATTTGCTGGGAACGGTCAACAAAATACTTTCAGAAGATTTCAGCCTTAATGCACTTGCTGGAATTAACTTAAGAAGAAATACGGTTAGCTCTGTTTATTCTTCTACATCAGGGGGATTGGTAGTACCAAATTTATATACTATTTCTAATTCTGTTGGAACTATTCCAGCACCAATAGAAACTTACCAACCCAAAGCAGTAGATGGATATTTTGGAGGAGTTACGCTTACCTATCGCGACTTTTTAACTTTGGACGGTACTTTAAGACGGGATATATCTTCGACCTTGCCATCTGATGAAAATGCCTATAATTATTACGCTTTATCGGGTAGTTGGCTCTTTTCACATCATTTAGAAAATCTGGGATGGCTTTCATCTGGTAAAATACGTGCAAATTATGCTACTGTGGGTAATGATGCACCTTGGGGAAGTCTTAAGGATGTATATGACAAACCCAATCCCTTTGGGAGTGGGTTATTATTTTCTTTACCCGATATTAAAAACAACAGTAATTTAAAACCAGAGATGACTAAAAGTAGGGAAATAGGATTGGAAATGGCTTTTTTTAATAATCGGTTTGGATTTGATGCATCTTACTACCATACAAATACTGTAGACCAAATTATACCCGTGGCAGTATCCTTAGCTATTGGATATTCAAGTAAATTCGTCAATGCGGGTGATATCGAAAACAAAGGTGTCGAATTATCTCTATTTGCCACACCTATTCGGAACGAGGATTTTTCTTGGAATGTAAATGTTAATTTTTCCCGGAATAGAAACAAGGTACTTTCATTGTATGAAAACAGCACGAATTTAAGACTTGCTTCATTTCAAGGAGGTGTTAGTTTAAATGCTTCTGTTGGAAGACCATATGGAGAACTCCAAAGCGCAACCTATGAATATTTAAATGGAGAAAGGTTAGTCAAAGAAAATGGATTATGGCAAACAACTTCCACTACTTCCAATATTATAGGAAATATAAATCCAGATTGGATTGGAGGAATAAATAATACATTTAAGTATAAAGATCTTACTCTAAGTTTCTTAATTGATGTACGTAAAGGAGGAGATTTATTCTCATTGGATATGTATTACGGAAGTGCCGCAGGTCTTTATCCTAGAACAGTCGGCTTAAATGACCTTGGGAACCCTGTTCGTGACGCGGTTGCAGATGGGGGTGGAGTAATATTGCCAGGTGTTACAGCAGATGGTAGCCCTAATACTAATAGAGTTACTATTACATCCAATAATAGTTTTTATGAACCTCAATCAGAGTTTGTTTATGACGCTAGTTATATAAAGCTAAGAGAATTGTCCCTTTCCTATTCGCTGCCGGAAAAAATGATATCTAAATACTTTAAAGATATTGAATTGTCTCTTATTGGAAGAAATCTTTGGATTATCCATAAAAATGTTCCTTACGCAGATCCAGAAGAGAACCTGTCATCAGGTAATATACAAGGATACCAAAGTGGATCGTATCCAACCACCAGAACAATTGGTCTTAATGTTAAATTAAAAATATAAACTCAACGTGATGAAAAAAATATTTATTTTAATTATTTCTATTATCCTTCTCTTCTCAGGTTGTACTAAGGATATAACAGATTATAATGAGGAAACAAAGAGAGCTGCTGCTGTTCCGCAAGGGCCTTTATTTACCAATGCGGTTAAAAATTTATCTGACGGTCTGGCTTCAGCAAATATCAATGTTAACATTTTTAGACATTTTGTGAAGCATTGGGGGCAAGCAGTTATTCAAGAAGCGGCACAGTATGATTATATTACTCGGGCAGTTAA
Source organism: Flavobacteriaceae bacterium (assembly GCA_016649745.1). Taxonomy (GTDB): domain Bacteria; phylum Bacteroidota; class Bacteroidia; order Flavobacteriales; family Flavobacteriaceae; genus Lutibacter. The sequence goes on from JAENXD010000089.1 coordinate 4,031, forward strand.
TGAAAATTGGTGGAGTAGAATGTACAAAGATGTTTTAAATGATTTAAAAGAGTCAGCTTTGATTATTTCAAAGGATGAGACTTTAAGCCCTGCCCAAAAAGCCAACCAATTGGCGATGGTAGATATAATGCAAGTTTATACTTATGATATATTGGTAAAAACATTTGGAGACATCCCTTATTCAGAGGCGTTAGATGATAATAATCTTTTCCCTGTTTATGATGATGCACAAACAATTTATAATGATTTGTTGAGGAGACTTGATGAAGATATTGCTGGGTTAAGCTCTATGTCTAGCGGTTTTTCTTCTTCTGAAGATATCATTTACCAAGGAAATGTTTCAAAATGGATAGCATTTGCGAATTCATTAAAGTTAAGAATGGCTATGACCCTTGCCGACATTGATGAAATTGTAGCAAAAGGATCATTTGAACAAGCAAATTCAAATGCAATTATTGTTGAAAATGAAATTGCGTTTATTCAATATTACAATTCACCACCCAATAACAATCCATTATATGATGATTTGGTTTTGGCAAATCGAACTGATTACATTGCGGCAAAGGATTTAATAGACGTACTTATTGAGTTAGATGACCCACGTTTACCTAGTTATTTTGGTTTGAATAATGAAGGAGAATATGTTGGCGGGGTTGTGGGACGTGCAAGTAATTATCCGGGGATGTCAAAACCTAGTGCAAAGATTGCTGCACCAGACGCTCCAAATGTGCTTATTGATTTAGTTGAAGTTGAATTTCTAAGGGCAGAAGCGAAAGAACGAGGATATAATATTCAGGGTACAGCTGAAGAACATTACAACAATGCCATAAAATATTCCATTTTGGCTTGGGGAGGATCTGAAGTAGAAGCTGAGGCCTATTTAAATCAGCCTAAAGTGGCATATGCTACAGCACTGGGGAATTGGAAACAAAAAATTGGTTTTCAAAAATGGATAGCTTTATATAACCGTCCCTTTGAAGCTTGGACCGAGATGAGAAGATTAGATCATCCACAGTTGCCATTGGCAGAAAATGCAATTTCAGGTTTTCCTAATAGATTAAGGTTTCCCGGAAATGAACAACAGTTAAACATTTCTAATTATAGTAATGCAGCGTCTAACATAGGTGGAGATGAGACGGAAACAAAATTATTTTGGGATATTTTTTAATAAATAAATTATTTAATATGAAAAAAGGACTTTTCATCCTTCTTGCTTTCCTGGGCATATCCTCTTTTGCCCAGGACAGACTTACAGATAGAAATTTTGCTACACGATCAGAGGTAATCGGCAAAAATGGAATGGTGGCTTCAAGTCAACCACTTGCGACTCAAATTGGTTTGGATATTTTAAAGAAAGGCGGCACTGCTGTAGATGCTGCAATAGCGGTAAATGCAGCCTTAGGACTAATGGAGCCAACTGGAAGTGGAGTTGGTGGTGACCTTTTTGCTATTGTATGGGATTCAAAAACGCAAAAACTTTATGGATTAAATGCTAGCGGAAGATCTCCAAAGACATTAACTATAGAGTATTTTAAGAAAAATAATATTACAAAAATTCCGGCAACGGGTCCCCTTCCGGTAACAGTACCAGGTTGTGTTGATGGCTGGTTTGAATTGCACAATAAATTCGGAAAATTATCTATGGATGAAATTCTTTCCCCTACAATAAAGTATGCAGAAGAGGGTTTTCCAGTTACCGAACTTATTGCCTATTATTTAGAAGGTTCCGTTCCAAGATATATGAAGCAATTCCCAAACGTCAAAGAAACTTATACAAACAATGGAAAGGTGCCTGAAAAAGGCGACTTATTTAGAAACCCATTTTTAGCGGAAACCTACAGAAAAATTGCCAAAGATGGTCGTGATGTATTTTATAAGGGAGAGATTGCTAAAACGATCTCGAAATTTATTAAGGAACAGGGTGGCTTTCTTAGCTATGAAGATCTTGTCAATCACCATTCCGAATGGGTAGAACCGGTTTCCGCCAATTATAGAGGTTATGATGTATGGGAACTTCCACCGAATGGGCAGGGACTTGCAGCATTACAAATGCTTAATATAATTGAAGGTTTCGATTTTAGTAAAATTCCATTTGGCAGTGCAAAGCATTTGCATATTGTTAACGAAGCCAAGAAATTGGTTTTTGAAGACAGGGCCAAGTACTATGCGGATATGGATTTTGTGAAAGTTCCTGTACAACAACTGCTCTCGAAGGAATATGCAGCTATAAGAAGAAAACTGATAAATCCAGATAAGGCGGGAACCTATGAAGCCGGTAAAGTAAATCATACGGGAACAGTATACATGACCGTGGCTGATAAAGAAGGTAATATGGTTTCACTGATACAAAGTAACTATAGAGGGATGGGTTCTGGAATGGTTCCTCCCAAGTTAGGTTTTATGTTACAAGATAGAGGAGAATTATTTGATCTACAAGAAGGGAAACCAAATTCATTTGCGCCTGAAAAACGCCCCTTTCATACTATTATACCTGCCTTTGTTTCCAAAGAAGGAAAACCTTATATGAGTTTTGGGGTAATGGGAGGAGATTTTCAACCACAAGGACATGTACAAATCTTAATGAATATTATCGACTTTGGTATGAATTTACAAGAAGCAGGTGATGCTCCCAGATTTGAACATATAGGATCATCTTCTGTGACTGGCGAGCTTGCGTTAGGGAAGGGTGAAATATTAATTGAAAGCGGTTTTGATTTTGAAGAGGTAAGAAAGTTAATGGATATGGGTCATAAAGTCGGCTTTGGAGGCTACTATGGTGGTTATCAAGCTATAATGTATGATGCTAAAAGACAAGTGTATTTTGGTGCTTCTGAATCACGCAAAGATGGTCAAGCAGCAGGATACTAAAATTAAGTAAATTTATTTTAAGAGAGCTATTTTAAGTTAAAACTTATTTATTATGAGAAAATTATATATATTTTTAATCCTTTTCAATTTAATCACAAATACATCCTTTGGTCAAGAGTACCAAACCCCTATTGAAGGAAATTACGTAATTGATGATTTTCACTTTGAAAGTGGAGAAAGCCTAACTAAATTAAACCTTCATTATATAACAATTGGGAAACCAACAAAGGGAAAAGATGGGAAGGTAAATAATGCAATATTAATTAAACACGGAACTACTGGAAATGGCAAAGGTTTTTTAAGTTCAAGATTTGGAGGTAATTTATTTAGCCCGGGGCAATTATTAGATGCAAATAAGTATTTTATAATTCTAACAGATGATATTGGTCACGGTGAATCAAGTAAGCCAAGTGATGGATTACATATGAATTTTCCAAAATATACTTATAATGACATGGTTCTTGGTAATTATAAATTATTGACTGAGCATTTGAATATAGATCACCTACGATTAGTGATGGGCACATCCATGGGGGGAATGCAATCCTGGGTTTGGGGTTATACTTATCCTGATTTTATGGATGCGATTATGCCTTTGGCCAGTTTACCGGTTGAAATTGCTGGAAGAAACAGGATGCAAAGAGCAATGGTAGTAAAACTTATTGAAATGGATCCTGAATGGAAAAATGGTGAATATAACGTACAACCAAAATTAGGTCTGTCTGGAGCAATTGGGCAACTAATGTTTATGGTGAGTAGCCCTCTTCAGTGGCAAAAATCCGCACCAACAAGAGAAGAAGCTGAAAAAATGTTGGATAAACTTGTAGAAAGGTATTTATCAATTATGGATGCCAACGATATGATTTACGCATTTGAAGCATCTAGATTTTACAATCCTGCTCCGCAACTTACAAAAATAAAAGCACCCTTGATTGCTATTAACTCAGCAGATGATCAGGTAAATCCCCCAGAGTTAGATTTGATGGAAAAAGAAATTAAGAAGGTAGAAAAGGGAAAATATATTCTGTTGCCAATAACAGATAAAACTAGCGGACATGGAACCCACTCAAATCCAACAATATGGGGTAAATATTTAAATGAATTACTTATCACATCTGAAAATAACTAAACCACTCTGCACTTTTAGTGGAGAGGTTTGTTTTACGAGGGACTTTCAGTCCTTCATTTTTTTCATTCGGGAATGAATTTGAATTATCATCCGCATCTTATTCTCCTGACTTCCGCATTTTTTTAAATCCTTTATTTAGGTATACTAATTGCCTTATGGATTTTGCCCCATACCCCCTTATTTTTTTAATTGAATTTTTTCTTGAGCAGCGATTGAATGTCTTTATTTGCGCCATAAACCACTAAAATATCACCTTTTTCAAGAATAAGATCAGGAGAAGCAACATCTTGAACTTTACTCTCTTTTCTGCTTCGGCCAATACTGCTTTCAACCCGTGAGCTTTTTATAGTCGTTAAAACCAGTAGGTTGTATTTTTTTCTAATGCCAATTTCAGATATTTTTTGTCCTTCATATTCAGGAGGGAGATTCATTTCCACAATACTAAAATCATCACCCAATTCAAAGGAGTCTACAACCCCGCTCAAACACAATTTTTTTGCCCAGCGTTCAGCGGTTTCCTCTTCAGGATGCACAATTTCATCAACGCCGATGGCTTTTAATACCTTTTCGTGCAACGGATTAATGGCTCTGCTAATTAATCTCTTTACTTCTAAATTTTTAAACAAGGCAGTTACCATAACATTTGCTCCTTGGTCTTCCCCAATGGCAACAACCACTACATCAGTATCTTTTAGCGGTAACCCTGAAACTGTAAATTCATCTGTGGCATCCATACAAATTGTATGTGAAACCTTTTCTTTTAAGGAATCAACTTTATTCATACGTGTATCAATACCAATTACTTCATTGCCTTGTGAAGTTAACTTTTCAGCAAGTGAAGCGCCAAAATTTCCAAGTCCTATTATTAAATATTTCATGTTACGTCTTATTTTTAGTTAATTGATGGTTATCTCTTCGGTCGGATAACGATAATTTTTATGTTTTACTTTTTTGATAACCGCTATTAAAATGGAAAGCATACTTACCCTTCCTATAAACATAATTAAGATAAGTACATATTTGCTGGCTGCACTTAAAGTTGGGGTAATACCAATACTTAAACCTACCGTACTGTAAGCAGAAAAGCATTCAAAAGCAATGCTTTTTAGGTTCTTATCGCTATCAAAAATGGATATCGCAATAATACCGGAGCCAATAACCAGCAATGACAGTGAAATAACTGCAAATGCACGTCTTACGGAGATATCTGAAATTTCCCTCCTATATACTTCTATTCTGGTTTTTCCTCTTGCCAAACTCCAAAAATTAAGGGTAGCTATTGCAAAGGTGCTTGTTTTTATACCACCACCGGTTGAAGCCGGTGAAGCACCAATCCACATTAAAAGAAAAATCATCATGATGGTAGAAAAATTTAAAGCGGTCATGTCTACCGTGTTAAACCCTGCTGTTCTTGGTGTAGTCGCCCCAAACAATGCCGTAATTACCTTACCAAAACCAGTATGCGCTACAAGTGTATTATTGTATTCGCTAAGGTAAAATAAAATGGTTCCAATAATGGTTAAAGAAAATGTAGTAATTAATGTAATTCTGCTATTTATACTAAATACCCAAGGTTTATATTGTTTTTTATTTTTCGAAAAATACAGAAAATTATTAATAAGCCAGTATTTTGAATATTTTAGAATGTTTACCACAATGGGGAACCCAAGACCTCCAATTACTAGCAATAACATGATATAGGACTGCAACGCATAATTAAATCTGAATCCACTTTCATAAAGGCTGTTGGGTAAAGTTGAAAAACCGGCATTACAAAAAGCGGAAACGGAATGGAAAACGGAAAAAAAAGCGCGTTCGAAAAAAGTGGGAAGTAAAGCGCTATTTAGACTTGAGAAAATCAATAATCCGCCAATGATTTCAATGGAAAAGGTAATTATAAGTATTCTCTTAAGGGTTGAAAAAACATCCCCCAGCTTTTGAGAATTTGTTAAATCGCTTAAAACCAATTGATTTTCATAATTTGATCCTCCCTTAAAGAAATAACTAAAATAACTGGCAAATGTAAGGATGCCGATACCGCCCACTTGAATAAGAAGCAGGATAATTATTTGTCCGAACTGTGTAAAAAAACTTCCGGTATCCACAACAATAAGCCCTGTTACACAAACGGCACTTGTTGAAGTGAACAATGCATCCAAAAATGAAATTTCAGTATAAGTTGCATTGGGCAATAGCAATAAGAAAGTTCCTAAAAATATAATTCCCAGAAAACTGGTGATAAATAATTGGGCCGGATTTAAGAGTGTTCTTTTATAGTTTAATTTCTGTTCGGCAAATTCTCTTATAAATGTTAATAGAATTGCAAATTTTAACCAATTATCATTATACAAAAATGTCAAATGACGATGTGTTTCCCATGAAAAAAAATGAATAAAGATGATGAATATGATGATCAATAAACTGACCGCATCAAAAATAAAAACTTTGTCGTGGATATTCTTTTTCAGCGTGATATATCTTATCGCCGTTGCGATGACGCCTATGGTTAAAACAATAAAGTAATATCCGTTGATTATTTCTTGAATAGGATTGGATTGGTCATAACCAAAGTCGGAAATCAAAACGATTACACCAGCGAAGCTTAAAAAAAAGGCAATTTTGAAAAATATTTTAAAATTAAAAATTTGCTTTAGTATAGCGATCACTTTTATGAGATTTGGAAAAGAATTTAATTTACAAAATTAGGACAAATTAATTTACGTTTTATTTTTTAATTACGTTGTTTTGGTGCAATAATATTTTAATTCTCTGCCAATTGGTTTTTTTTAAGCAAATACAAGAAATTCAAAATGTAAATTTACGCTATTAACGCAACTTATTTTAAGCTTTAGTTATTGGAAATGTTCAATATTAAAAACTAGCCAATTGCTAATTTTTTAAGATTGCTGATTGTTTTAGAAGGGTTTTTACTTTTAAAAATAAAACTTCCAGAAACAAAAGCATCTACGCCAACTTTTGAAAGTTTTTCTATGTTTTCATCAGTTATGCCACCGTCAACTTCAATAAGCGCGGTGGAATTGGAATAATCAATTAAGGCTTTAAGCTGTTCTACTTTTTTATAGGTGTTTTCTATAAAACTTTGTCCGCCAAAACCTGGGTTTACGCTCATAAGCAACACCAAATCCAAATCCCCAATAATATCTTCCAATACTGCAACAGGCGTATGGGGGTTTAAGGCAACGCCAGCTTTCATCCCTTGCTCTTTAATGGCTTGTATGGTGCGATGTAAATGAGGGCAAACTTCATAATGCACCGTTAAAATATCGGCACCAACTTTTTTGAAATCCTCAATAAAACGATCTGGGTCAACAATCATTAAATGCACATCCATGGTTTTTTTGGCGTGTTTTTTAATTGCTTTTATTACAGGCATACCAAATGAAATGTTAGGCACAAAAACGCCATCCATCACATCAATATGAAACCAATCGGCTTCACTTTTGTTAATCATTTCAATATCGCGTTGTAAATTGCCAAAATCTGCGGACAATAGGGAAGGAGAAATAAATTTGTTCATTTTTTCGAATGTTGTTTGTACAAAAGTATCATTTATAAAATGAAAAAAGAAAAACGTTTTAAAATTTTAAAACGTTTTTCTTTTTAATTCAATATATAAATTTAAAATATTGGATTTTATCCTAAATAGGTTTTTAAAATTTTACTTCTTGAAGTATGTTTTAGCCTTCTAATGGCTTTTTCTTTAATTTGACGAACACGTTCACGTGTTAAATCAAAAGTTTCACCAATTTCTTCAAGCGTCATTGGGTGTGTGTCTCCCAAACCGAAGTACAATTGAACAACATCGGCTTCTCTGGGCGTTAAAGTTTCCAATGCGCGTTCAATTTCTACTTTCAAAGATTCATGTAATAAGTTTTTATCCGGATTTGGAGATTCGCCTGTATTTAAAACATCATATAAGTTAGAATCTTCACCTTCAATTAATGGCGCATCCATGGATACGTGACGGCCAGAATTCTTCATGGATTCTTTTACGTCATTAACGGTCATGTCTAATTTTTTTGCAATTTCTTCGGCAGATGGAGGTCTTTCATTTTCCTGCTCCAAAAACGCATACATTTTATTAATTTTATTGATAGAGCCAATTTTATTCAACGGCAAACGAACAATACGTGATTGTTCAGCCAAGGCTTGTAAAATAGATTGACGAATCCACCAAACGGCATAAGAAATAAATTTAAATCCACGGGTTTCATCAAAACGTTTCGCCGCTTTAATTAACCCTAAATTTCCTTCATTAATTAAATCGGGTAAA
>JAENXD010000041.1 GCA_016649745.1 Flavobacteriaceae bacterium
ACTTGCCTTCTATATGATTTCGTTCGCCTCGTTCTTTTTTTAATTTTTCCTTTTGATAACGGTTTAAATTTTCTTTTGGTTTTCTGCCCAATGGCTTGCCTGTGTGCCTTATATTATTGTCTTTTAGAAATTTACGGTTTTCCCTGTTCATATAAATCTCATCCGTTTGAACCAATTCCGGATAATGCCCGTTTAATTTTTTATAGTTTTCGAGTTGCTCAACCATACAAACGCCTTCATTGAACGCTTCAAAATTTAACTGGTCGATTCGTGCAAACCCTTCTTGCAAACTCACATTTATTTTAGGACCAAATTCTACATTTTTACCCTGCTTGCCTCGAACCATTGGACGAATATGAGGTTGATGGATACTGACAATTCTGTTGGAAACAGTATGTTTTTTTTCCTGAAACATTTCAAGTTGCTGACGGTATAATTCTTTAATGACCAAAAAGTAGTTGTATTGCTTCTTGTCTAATGTATTCAATAATAAAGGATTTTTATCAAGTAATTTATCGATGTGTTTGAAATTTCTTTTTAAATAATTGAGTTGTTGTTTGATGCCGATTTGGATTTGCTTCTTACTTTTTTTCTTGCTTTTCGAAAGGTTTAACCACCTTTTTCGAGCTTCCCTGCGATAGGTTCTCGGTTTTGCAACATTGAGCGCTTTGCAAAATGTATCTATAATCTCTTCCGATTTCTCCCGGCTGTCATTTAGCAAACTCAAATCTGTTGGGAATTTAATATGTGCATCGGCAATAGTGGCGTCCATCTGCAACTTTCCTTTGTTTTGTGGTTTATCCAATGAAGCCTTGTCGCTTTTATCATCATCTTTATGCTCCGAAGCATTCTCTTGTTTGTTTAAATTCAATGCTTTAGCAATGATAATTTGATTCATTTTATCAAAATGCTTATTGCCTAAACGTTTGCGAATGTGCACAAAAAGACTTGGGTCGAACACCGGTTCTGAACTGAAATGGTCGAAGCCCAGAAAAAACTGCATATATGGGTTTTCTTTGATGGTATCAATGGTGCCTCTGTCATCTTTTGCTTCTATATGCTTGATAATCAATGCGCCAATAACAACACGGGCGTTAACACCTTTAGCGCCCATTGTGCTGCTAAAGTTCTCTCCGTAAACCAACGCAAACTTATCCCAATCAAGGAGTTTTGCCATTTTTACCCATCTATTATTGAGATCCAATTTACTTTCAAATTCCGTTTTAAAATTAAAAATATCCAGCTGGTTTTGTGGTATATAATTGAGCATAAATGCAAACTTTTAGCCATAAAAATAAGGAATCTCTTGCATTTATCCAAATAAAAAACAATCTAATTTGCTGATTATTAGTGCTTTTATATATTTTCAGCAAGCCCTAATTAAAAAATAATTCAATTTCTTTATACGTCATTATAAATTTAATTTGGTATTATATAAAAAAAACCAGACAATTGCCTGGTTTTTCTTTCTTGGTAAGTTAATCAGTATATTATAATTTCAGCATTTGTTTAATCGTTTTACAATTATAAAAGCATACAAATTAAACATTTGCCATATCAAATATATTAAATTTTATGTTAGGAAGGCTTTTTATTTCAAAAGAATTTGAATAATTCACCGTGGTAACATGCTTATTTTAGGTAATTGACCTATGTTAAAAATACTAAAAAACAAAGACAATTCAACATAGCAGGTATGGCAGAATCCATCCCCCTTGGAAAACCCTAAAACAGGAAAGACGTTAAAACATTGTCGTTTTATTTCATAATTTATCAAGTTTCTATAATTGGAGCGTTATTTTATTCACATTCATGGTTTTGGCTTTAGTTGTTTGCTTGAATTTTACGGTCGTTTTTCTGCCATACACTTTAGATACTGCAATGCGATTACTTTCCATTACTAAACGTGAAATAAGATAACAAATAGTGGATTCTGCGCCTTGATTAAGGTTTACAATTTCCCGCTCTAATCCATCATAACAACCTCCGGTTATTGGATTGTACATGGTTTGTTTTAAATGATTTCTTCCTAAAAACCAGCTAAATATCACATCCATCATATATTCATAGGTTGGAATTCTCAGTGCTTTGTTAAAAATGTTCAAAGTTTGAATGGCACAGCCCGCATCAATTGGTTGTTCTCCGTATTGTTGAGGTTCTGTATTTTTTTGATACCATCCGTTATTTGAAATTACCCTAAATTCTCCGTTAACAAACATTTTCGACAATAAGAAATCTAAAGAATCGGTTGCCACTTTCTTATAAGCGAACTCTCCCGTTATGATATGGGCATATAGCATTGCTTCTGGCAAAATACTGTTGGCATATGTTAGAGAATCCTCGAACCAATCCCATTCCTTGGTAGAATTTGAATAATATAACGACCTCAGGTTTTTTGACAATTTTTCAATTATGGCAGCCGCCCAATTGTAATGCATTTCGGAGAAGCATAAATACAATCCTTTAATGGCGAATGCCATGGATCTTGGAGATTGAATGTTTTTCATCCATGGGATGCATTTTAACAAACTATCATTTGCACTGGCAACTGTAGCCGCCGGTAAATATTTTTTTAAAGAAATCACAGTTCCCAAAGCCCAAATTGCTCGGGCATTTGAATCTTCTATATGCGAATAATTATTTTTAAGATGCTCATTGCCATTTTTATCTACATAATTTATAAAAGTTCCATTGGGTTGTTGACAAAGTTTAATAAAATTCAAATAGGTATTTATATAGTTTAAGTCTTCTTTTTTCCTGAATAATTTATAGTGTAAACACATGGCAATCAAAGCCCTTGCATTATCATCCAAAGTATATCCAGAAGCAATATCGGGAATGTTTATTTTACTGAATTGAATAATACCTAATTTTGTTGTCATTCTTTTAATGTGATCCAATTTAATTGAAGGATAATTAAAGTCAATTTTCAAAAATTGGTCAACAGATTTGCCATAGCTGCTGATGTGTTTTATGGCGATATTTTCCCATGCCGATTCTCTTGTTTTTTGAAAAGCATGAAATGCCATAGATTCACGCAAATCACCGTTTGAAAGTAATTGCTTGGTCGCATTGGCAAGTTGTGCTGAGTTTCCTATCTCAACAAGTATTCCGGCATCTGGGGTAAGCACTTCCCGGGTATGCGGTATTGAGGTTGCGATAATAGGACACGCACAACTCATTGCATAGGAAAAAGTACCGCTAACCGCCTGATTCGGGTCTTTTGAGGTAAATAAGTAAATTTCCGTAACTTTTAAATAATCCAACAATTCATTAATTTCCAAATAGCGGTCAATAAAAAGCACGTGGTTTTCTAAACTCAATTCTTTCACCAACGTTTCTAAATAGTTACGGTATTCATCTATATTATTTTTAATATTCTGCGGATGTGTTTTTCCAATTATTAAGTATAAAACGTTAGGGGTATGTTCAATTATTTCCGGTAATGCTTTTAAGGCTGTTTCAATACTTTTTCCTTCACCTAAAAGTCCGAAAGTTGAAAGTATTGTTCGATTCTCGAAATTATATTTTCCTTTCAAATCATCCGGATGGCTATAACTTGTAAGGTGCGTTCCATGAGGCATATATTCTATCATTTCTTCATTGATTCCATAATCTTCCACCAAAATTTTTCGAGATTGTTTGGTCATCACAATAACCGAAAAGGCATAAGAAATCAATATCTTCACAAAAGACAGCAATTCATTGTTAGGATTTGGTATAACGCTGTGAAAGGTAAATGTCACAGGTTTATTAACTTCTTCCAAAAATTCCAATAAATAACTTCCGTATTGGCCACCAAACAACCCAAATTCATGCTGAATGTGCACCAATTTAACTGAATTGTCTTTATTAATTTGTTGTGCCACGCTTATATAATCCTCTTTCACATTTGGATTTAATGTATAAAAAATATCAGGAGAATTCTTCGGATTCTCCGTTAAATCACAAATTACACAATCTATTGCTTCCCCAAAAACATTATTAATTGCGGCAGTAAGATCTTGAGTAAAAGTGGCAATTCCACACTGCGTTGGTGGGAATGTGGACATAAATACTATTTTAGATTTTATTGGTGGGTTTTTCATTTTTTTTTTAGATTTTTTAAGCTCTTTTAAAAGAGAATTAATATTAACAGAAGCCCCTGTAACTGCGCTATCTGCTGTTCCATAATATATATAACGGTCTTTACCAAAAATCGCCGTTCCTGTAGGAAAAACCATATTGTTTACATAGCCTTCCTTTTTCCCAAATCTCCGTTGCTGAAAACAAAGATTGTTTAAGCCAGGTTTTTAAACCCCTAATTTTTCAAAATCGTTTTGGGTTTTTTCTAAAATAACTCCATGTTTCGTTATAGCTACCATAAATTCCTATATATTGCATAAAATTGAGATTAATATATAACTACCGCAATGAGCATTATCAACTAAATCTTATTTTTTGCTGATTTATGTCAATTGTCCCTGTTCTGAATACTCAATTAATTTTCATAATATAAAGGTATGGTCTTTCATAGCTTGAGATATTACACAACTTTTTAAATAAGTTACATAATTCATACCTTAAATTATTTTGAATACACTGTTGATTACTCTTTTTTGAGCTCTTTAAGAAGTGAATCCATATCGACAGAAGCGAGGGCTATTCTACTATCTTCCGCACCATAATATATATATAAAGTTCATTATTAAAAATCGCTGTTCCCGTAGGAAAAACAACATTATTTACATAGCCTTCCTTTCCCATTTCTCGGTGGGCGAAAACAAGGGCTCTTTAAGTCTGGCGATTAACTTCATCGGATTTTTGAGGTCAAATAAAGCTGCACATGCATAATACATATACCCTTCTGGAGTATGGTTGTCTGAATGATAAGTAAGCAACCAGCCCTAATCTGTTTCAATGGGCGGACGCCCGGCACTAATGTGGCTAGTTTGTTGTTTGCCTTTTGGTAGCAATACAATATGTTTTTGCAAATCACAAATACATTCTTCCCAGAATTCTCTCGTCAATTCTTTAGGATCATTAAAATACATTATTTGAATTGAAGGAAACGATCTGTGCAAAACGGCAAATTTTCCATTATTTTTTTTAGGAAAAAACACTTCGTCTTTATCCCAAATGTATAGTTTACTCTTTAATAAACTGCCAATATTATAATAGAACTGGTTTAAACTTTTTTGATTGAAGCGAAAAATAGGAATTTTTTGCTCAATTGAAGGCTTTTTTTAACTGCATAGCATCGCTACGGAGTTCAAAAAAGACAAAAAGTGAGTGAAAAATAATATTTTGTAGCCAATTGAAAAAAGTTTAAACCAGTTCAATATTAAATGACCTGCATCATTTAAAAATATGATTAATATTACTTCATAGGATACTATACATTTCTAAAAAACAAGAAAAAGATTAAAAATAAGTTCAAATACCCAATTGCTCTTCAACATATTTCTTTTCAAAAATTTCTAAGCAATTTGAAATTTGATTTGAATAATAAATAAATTTTCATACGCTGGTTAATCTCAAATAATGAGTATATTGCATAAAAAATTAATAAATTCCATACTCAGTATCTCAACCATGAAAAATTTAGCTATCCTTTTATTTTTATCTGCGATTTTACTAACAAGCTGCAGCAGTACAACGGGAACTGTTAAAGGAACCGTATGTTATCCTTCTGAATATATACCGGCAATGGATGTTTATCTGAAAAACAAGGAAACCGGAAAAATATATTCTTTGGATATCAAAGAAAATCAAAAGCCTTTTAAATTTATAAAAATACCCGAAGGGAACTATATCGCATTTGCTTATACCGTTCAGGAAGATTCAACCGACAGCAACAACAAATCATCCGTTGTAAGCGGTGGTTATACCAAAGCTGTTCCTTGCGGATTGACTGTTGAATGCAAAGACCATTCTTTACTTATTTTTAAAGTTAAAAATGGCAACACCACAAAAAACATTCAAATTTGTGATTGGCTCGGAGCAATGATGAAGGATGAAAGGAAAAACGCCCCCTAATCCCCAAATAGCCCCCCTAACTCCCAAAGGGAACGCCTCCTAGCCCCCAAAGGGGGAATTAAAAAGGTGAAAGTTTAAAGTTCAAAGTATAAAGTTGAAAGCTCAAAGACGACTACCAAAATACTAAAACACCAGCAACCAAATAACGGTTTAACCGTTTTACTGTTTTACTGTTTTACCAACATAAATGTGTGAATTATACAAATTTTAGCTAAAGTTATGTAACACAATTCCATTTTAAAGTGCTCACCTTTGTTAAATCTCTTTTTTTTCAATAAGAGAAACTCATTTAAAATACAACAATATGAAAGCTTTAAAATATACATTAATCGGAATCGCTTTGTTTTTCGCAGGCGGAATGCAGGCACAAATTTCAGTAAATTTAAACGTTGGGACACCACCACAATGGGGACCTTCAGGTTATTCAGATGTTCGATATTACTATTTACCTGATGTTGAAGCCTATTATGACGTTCAATCATCCAATTTTATTTATTATTCAGGAAATAATTGGGTTCACAGATCTCATCTTCCAAGACAATATAGAAATTATGATTTGTACAATGGCTATAAAGTAGTGATCACAGATTATCGCGGCAATGCTCCTTATACCTATTACAAACAGCATAAAGTTAAATATGCAAAAGGATACCGGGGAAAACCTCAAAAAAACATAGGCGACAGACCGAATAATGGAAACTACAAATCAAAGGGGAAATCTAAAGGTCACGGAAATAAAAAACATTAGCCGGTGCAATTTGCAAAGTCGGTATTGAAAATAGGATTCTTAAAACCTCAAAGAATTCTATAAATTAAGAGATAATCTGAGTACAATGCATATAATATAAGTGACGGAAAGACTTCATTATAAATAAAAATAAAGTTTTTTCCATAAAATATGATGAACCCAAAGGCATAAAACCGTAGCATTAATTGCAATTTTGATAGATTTTTGTAATTTTTTGATTATTTGTAATAAAAGGAGATGAAGGCAGGCGTTTATTTAAATGAAAATCCCTTGATAATAAACGCCAACGTCTCTTATTTGAAAAAAGAATATGAGTGGTTAATAATTATAAAACAGGTGAAAACACACCTGTTTTAAGTATGTTAAAAACATGCTGGATATAACAATTTAAAGACAAAGTTCTTTTATTTTTTCTAACGAGAAATTGAATTATAAGTGCGCCTAATAGAAATTTTATTTTTATTTATAAAAACATTAATGCAGCATTTATTGTACCTTGTGAAAAAATATATGAGTTTTGAAATTATACATAAAATACATGGTAAGTAACCGTTGCAAAATGGTTGTAAAAGATGCCTTAAAAAAGCTGGGAGTTCATTTTATCCTTGTTGACTTAGGTGAAGTTGATATCATGGAAAATATTAACGAATCGCAACGAAATGAGCTAAAATTGGCGTTATTAAACTCCGGACTCGAGTTGATGGATGACAAAAGATCCATGCTGATTGAAAAAATAAAAAATGTAATTATTGAAATGGTTCATCATTCTGAAGAAGCAATCAAAGTAAATTTTTCAGATTTTTTAAGTGAAAAATTAGATCATGATTACACCTATTTGGCAAATTTATTTTCAGAAGTACAGGGAACCACCATTGAACAATTTATCATTCATCACAAAGTTGAACGCATAAAAGAATTGATTATTTATGCTGAATTAAATATTACCGAAATTGCCTGGAAAATGAACTACAGCAGTGTTGCACATTTATCCAATCAATTTAAAAAAGTTACAGGGCTCTCCCCTTCCCATTTTAAACAAATGAAAGATAAAAGAAGAAGTCCGATTGAAGAAATTTGAAACCTGCCTAACATACAGTTAGGTTCTGAAAACAAAAATTAAAATTACCCACTTTTATAAAGGTATCAAAACATAAATGAAATCACAAACAATCAAAAATACAAATTACACCAGAAGCTTAATAGAAGCAAGCTTAGATCCATTTGTTACCATCAGTTTGGAAGGAAAGATAACCGACGTTAATGAAGCGTCAATAAAAGTTACCGGTATTTCAAGAAAAAAATTGATAAATACTAACTTCTCTGATTATTTTACGGATCCCAAAAAAGCCAAGGAAGGTTATCTTCAAGTTTTTAAAAAAGGTTTTGTGGTAGATTATCCGTTAACCATAAGGAATAAAAACGGAAATTTAACCGATGTATCCTACAATGCTTCCGTTTATAAAGATATTGCAGGAAATGTTATAGGCGTTTTTGCTGCGGCACGTGATGTTACCATTCAAAAATGGGCAATAGATTTGAGAAAAGCCAACAAGGAATTGGCTTTTCAGAATGATGAGAAAGAAAAACGGGCAGAAGAGTTGGTCATTGCCAACAAGGAATTGGCTTTTCAAAATGATGAGAAAGAAAAACGGGCTGCAGAATTGGTGATTGCCAATGAAGAGCTTGCTTTTCAAAATGAGGTAAAAGAAAAACGTGCAGCAGAATTGATTGTTGCCAACGAAGAACTTGCTTTTCAAAACGACGAGAAAGAAAAACGGGCAGCTGAGCTGGTCATTGCTAACGAAGAACTTGCCTTTCAAAATAATGAAAAAGAGAAACGGGCAGAAGAATTAGGCATTGCCAACAAAGAATTGGCCTTTCAAAATAATGAAAAGGAAAAACGGGCTGCTGAACTGGTTATTGCCAACGGTGAACTTGCCTTTCAAAATAATGAAAAAGAGAAACGGGCAGAAGAATTAGGCATTGCCAACAAAGAATTGGCCTTTCAAAATAATGAAAAGGAAAAACGGGCAGCGGAGCTGGTTATAGCCAACGAAGAATTGGCCTTTCAAAATAATGAGAAAGAAAAACGGTCAGCAGAACTAATTATTGCCAACGAAGAGCTTGCCTTTCAAAATAATGAAAAAGAAAAACGAGCGGCCGAATTGGTGATTGCCAACGGTGAACTTGCTTATCAGAATGAAGTGAAAGAAAAACGGGCAGCTGAACTGGTTATTGCCAACAAAGAACTCGCTTTCCAAAATAAAGAGAAAGAAAAACGAGCCGCTGAGTTGGTTATTGCTAACGAAGAACTCGTATTTCAAACAAAAATAAAAGAAAAAAGGGCCGCTGAGTTGGTTCTTGCGAATGAAGAGCTTGCTTTACAAAACATTGAGGCCATAAAACAAGGAATAACAAATAAAGAATTAGAAGCTTCAAACATAGATATAAAATTAGATTCTCAATATTCTTTAAGCCTTATTGAAGCGAGTCTTGACCCCTTAGTTACCATTAGCCCGGCAGGTAAGATTACAGATATGAATGAGGCTTTAACAAACATTACAGGGCTAACACGGGAAGAATTGACCGATACTGATTTTTTGGATTATTTTACAGAACCTCAAAAAGCGCGCGCTGTTTATCAAGAAGTATTCGCAAAAGGTTCTGTTGTCAATTCTCCACTTACGCTTCGCCATAAAAACGGCAAACTTACCGATGTATTGTTCAACGGATCGGTTTATAAAGATGATGACGGGAATGTTGATGGCGTTGTTATTGTTGCCAGAGATGTCACTGAGCAAAAAAAGATTGCCAAAGAACTGAACGAAGCCATGATATTTGCAGAGATGGCAACATCAATTGCTGAAGAGGCGAAAATTAAGGCGGAAAATGCCACCATAATTGCGGAAAATGCCATGAAAGCCAAACAGCAATTTTTGTCGAATATGAGCCATGAAATTCGCACTCCAATGAATGCAATTATTGGCTTTACAAAAGTGGTGTTGAAAACAGAGCTGACTCCAAAACAAAAAGAATATTTAAAGGCAATAAAAATAAGTGGTGACGCTTTAATTGTGCTCATTAACGATATACTCGATCTTGCAAAAGTAGATGCCGGAAAAATGATCTTTGAGCAAATACCGTTCAAAATGTCGGTATCCATATCGGTAATGCTTCATTTGTTCGAGCCAAAAATTCAGGAAAAGAATATAAAACTGGTAAAAGAATACGACCCTAAAATACCTGATGTATTGGTTGGCGACCCGGTGCGATTACACCAAATTATCATGAATTTGGTAAGTAATGCCGTAAAGTTTACCACAAAAGGAAAAATTACGGTGGGTGCCAAATTGCTGAGTGAAGATGATCAAAAAGTAAGTGTCGAATTTTCCGTTTCAGATACCGGAATTGGGATACCCGAAAATAAAATAGAAAGGATTTTTGAAAATTTTCAACAAGCATCCATTGACACATCGCGTTTGTATGGAGGGACAGGATTGGGTTTGGCTATTGTTAAACAATTAATAGAACCACAAGGCGGAAGTATTTGTGTAACAAGTAAAGTTAATGAGGGCTCAAATTTCACTTTTACTTTAAGTTTTCTTAAAACAAAAGCAGATGCTGAATTAGAAATGGAAATGGTAGAATTAGATACGGATATAACCAACGTAAAAGTATTGGTAGTTGAAGACATCGCCCTCAATCAATTGCTAATGAGAACAGTATTGGATGATTTTGGATTTGAATGTGATATTGCAGACAACGGAAAAATAGCCATAGAAAAAATGCAAACCACAGCGTACGACCTTATTTTGATGGACTTGCAAATGCCGGAAATGAACGGATTTGAAGCTACCCAATATATAAGGAACGAAATGAAATCCAATGTTCCAATCATCGCTTTAACGGCAGACGTCACCACCGTTGATTTGGCCAAATGCAAAACTGTTGGGATGGATGATTACATTGCAAAACCTGTTGACGATAGGTTATTGTACAGTAAAATGATAGGGTTTTTGAAAAAAAACCCAGTTGCAATAGAGCCTAATTTAAGTGAATTCGCTAAAACTGTAAAGATTAAATGCACCAACTTAAATTATTTGAATACCCGAACCAAATCAAATAGGATACTGATGATGGAAATGATTTCCCTTTATTTGGAACAAACGCCGCCTTTAATCAGCACCATGAAACAAAGTATGATTGATAAAGACTGGAAATCGTTACAGGCGACCGTCCACAAAATAATCCCTTCATTTTCAATTATGGGAATTAGTGCAGATTATGAAAACATGGCAAGAAAGGTTCAGGAATATGCAAGCACGCAACAACAAACAGATGGCATATCAGAAATGGTGTTGCAGCTTGAAGTAGTTTGTTTGCAGGCTTGCGATGAATTAAAAGTAGAATTTAATGCAATTAAAAACAATATAGAATGAATAACGGAAATAAAACCTGTCTGTCGACAGGCAAGATAAAAATTTTTCTGGTTGATGATGATGCGGTATCTTTAAAATTATTAGAAATTGAATTTCTTCAACACGGTGATTTCACCATTGAAACTTATCCAACGGGTGAACTGTGCATGGCAAATTTATCAAATAACCCAGATATAATTATACTGGATTATTACTTGGATGGCGTGGAAAAAAATGCGATGAATGGGTTGGAAACATTAGACAAAATAAAAGCCATAAATGCAAATATTCCTGTGATAATGCTATCTTCCCAGGATAAAATTGACATTGCCATAAGCTGTATGCATCACGGTGCGTTTGACTATGTGGTAAAAAGCGAAACTGCCTTTATGCGCTTGAAAAAAATTATCACTACCGTTTTAAAATTCAATAAAATGGAGAAAGAATTAAATTGGTATATGGAAAAAATGTAAGACTAAGATAAAAAACATTAATTTGATTCAGTCTATAAAGTTTATGATGCTGACAATATAATATTTATAAAAGTAACAACCTCGCTTATAAAACACAAACGTTCGTTTCTATTTAAAGCGGATTTTTGTGTTTTAATACACAAAGCATTTATTTTCTAATACAACTATCAAACAGTTAAATCGCTCAGAATAAACTATTAAACCTTCATAAGAATTATTTAAAATTAAAATCATGAAAGTAGCCGTAACAAGAAAAAAGAATATATTTTCTCCAGATCCTTCCAGGGTAATCGCTCGATTTCTACAATTAAATGACGACAGATCGGCAGATATCATAAGACAAGTATTTGCAATGCCTGAAAAAGAAGTAAATACGGCCATGAGCCAGTTACTGAGAGGTTATTCAAGGAGGCACCGGAATATTTCACGAATATTTGAGAACCATTTTAATAAACTGGCTCCCATATTTGATAAGATTGAAGTTAATGAAGAAGATCTTAGCATGGATCAGAAAGCGCTTATAGGGTCGTATTTTACCATGGAATATTCCATTGAATCAGCTGCTTTTTTTAATCCGTCTGCTATGGAACATCCAGATCAGTCAGAATTGAGAACTAACGAGAAAAGGGTGATTTTCAGTTTCCGGGCTACAGGTGAAGGACATATTTCCTCTGTTGTATTCCGCACAGGAATTCTTGACAAAAATAATAACCTAAGTGTAGAACCGGTTGGCAAAATGCTTGCCGAGGCCGATAAAATTATACAGACCGTTTACGACAAAAAAAGTTTTCAGGAGAAACTGAACGAAATGCAAGACCATGAAACTCTTGTCCCACCTACAATTATAGATAACCCAGCTGAAATGCAAGACTCTGGAAATGTGATTCCTTCGGCTGTCTTAGACGAAAAGGTTAAAATACAAGATAAGCTCAAAATTATTTCTCCTGCTTTTATCTTAGACCAACTGGACGATAATTTTACCTATGAAGAATTGGCAAAGAGTCTTGAAACAGCAATTAAAGACCCTAAAATTACGGAAGACCATGTTAAAATTATAAATCAAATGTTATGGATGGCTTCCGCACATTACGAGATTCATTTTTCAATTGATTCAGCCATTTCAGAAAGGGTTATTTTCCCTATATCTGCAATAGAAAAAAAAGGTATTGAAGATGCCCGGTTTGTTAAATTCACCGATGATAATGGTGAAATAACCTATTATGCCACTTACACCGCTTTCGATGGGATGACCATTCTGCCAAAGTTAATTAGCACAAAAGACTTTTATAATTTTAAAGTATTGCCTCTTAATGGCAAGATTGCCCGTGACAAGGGAATGGCTTTGTTTCCAAGGAAAATCAACGGAAAGTTTGCGATGCTTTGCCGTATAGACGGGGTTAATAATTATATCGCATATTCAGATAAAATCAATATCTGGAACGACGCTAAAATGATACAACAACCCAAATATCCTTGGGAACTTGTGCAAATAGGCAATGCAGGTTCTCCCATTGAGACAAAAGACGGTTGGTTGGTTATTACCCATGCGGTCGGTTCCATGAGAGAATATACTTTGGGTGCTTCGCTATATGAACTTGACAACCCAGAAATTGAGATTGGGAGGTTAAAAGAACCGTTGATGGGTCCAAATGAATCGGAAAGAGAAGGTTATGTGCCAAATGTTATTTATTCATGCGGTTCCATCATTCATAACGATAATCTGATCATCCCTTATGCTATGTCAGATTATTCATCTACTTATGCCACTGTTAATCTCAGGGAACTTCTGGATGTTTTGAAAATATCCAAGTAGCAATAACAATATTAAGTTATCATTACAAATTAACGTTGCAATTGTCTTGTGACAAACATTATTTTTCCAAAGATCACACACCTCTGTTTTCATAGCAGGATTAACATACCATACCTAATAGAATATGAATGATGTAACCCTTTTTATTAAATTTTGTGAAATATTAAGAATAAGAACTGGAAAATTTGCATTTAATAAAAATGATTAATCATCACCAAAACAAAAAAATAGCCAATACCAATTAAACATTCAAATGGTATAACCCCCTAAAGATCTTATTCCTATTTAATGATGCACAATCAATCGGCTTAATGTGTGAATGATATAACTTATTGTTAAAATTGTGTAACACTTTTCAATATTAAGAACCTCAAATTTGTATAATAATAATTATGATTAATCATAATCAAAAACAAAAATTATGAGTTCAGGAAAAGTAGTGTTAGGTTTATTGGCAGGCGTTGCCGCAGGCGCAATTGCAGGTCTTTTATTTGCTCCGGACAAAGGTTCGGGCACAAGAAAAAAAATTATCAAAAAGGGTAAAAACTATGAAAAAAAACTGGAAAAAAAATTCAGTAAAAATAAGGACATTGCCAATAAGAAATTTGACAAGTTAAAGGACGAAGTTTCTGACTTTGTTGAACGTAAAATGCCAAAAAAAATGGCAGATAACAAATAGGCAAAACCAGCTGGAAACTGAATTGTCTTCAATAAAATTAATATTTTTAAAAATTGCCCTGTCAGGGTTTTGTTAAATAGTTAAGTATAAAGTACCCTAAGTTTATACTACTGCAATTGAGTTATCCCTGACAGGTTTTTTCATTTTACCTTGATATCAAGTGGGCAAAAAAGCAACACAGGATATGGGATTGTTGTACGTAGAGCACCAATTCCAATAGAAAATAGATTTCTTAATGATTCAAATACCATTCACCCATGACAACTTCAAAAAACAAGGAACAAAATCCGAACCCAAACACAAATAATCTATCTGAAATATTATTCATTACCTCCTATCCGCCAAGGGAATGCGGCATAGCCACATATTCACAGGATTTAATAAAGGCATTAAACAATAAATTCAGCAATTCATTCTCCATAAAAGTTTGTGCGCTGGAATCAAATGGAAACACTTATTCCTATCCAGATGAAGTGAAATATACCCTAAAAACATCATTGGCTGTAGATTATGAAAAGTTGGCCTATGCCATAAATAAAGACAATCGTGTTAAAACCGTTTTGATTCAGCATGAATTTGGCTTTTTCGGATCGCAGGAACAAGCATTTCATCAATTATTGACAGCACTGTTAAAACCGATTGTTATTGTTTTTCATTCGGTACTGCCCCGCCCTGATAAACTTCTAAAAGAAAAGGTGCAAAATATTGCGGCTGCCTGCAAATCAATCATTGTAATGACAAATACTTCAGCTGAAATATTAATACAAGATTATAATGTGGCACCAAAAAAAATAGCTATAATTCCCCATGGAACCCACTTAGTTCCACGATTAAACAAGACTGCTTTAAAACTGAAGTATAAACTAAAGGGCAAAAAAGTGCTGTCCACATTTGGTTTGTTAAGTTCAGGAAAAGATATTGGGACAACATTAGATGCATTACCCGCCATTATTAAACAGTGCCCAGAAACAATATTTTTGATTCTTGGAAAAACCCATCCGGAAGTGGTAAAAAACGAAGGTGAAAAATATCGTGAAATGCTTGAGCAAAAAGTAGCGCAACTTTCCCTTCAAAATCATGTAAGATTTGTTAACAAATATCTGGAATTACCTGAATTGCTTGAATATCTGCAACTTACAGATATTTATCTGTTTACCGCCAATGATTCAAATCAGGCTGTAAGCGGTACTTTTGTTTATGCCATGAGTTGTGGCTGCCCTATCATTTCCACACCAATACCGCATGCAAAGGAAATGTTGACCGACGAGACCGGAATTATTTTTGATTTTCGCAACTCCAGCCAATTGGCCACTGTCACCATCAAACTCCTTAACGATGGTCACTTAAGAAGAAATATTGGCATAAATGCCTTGCGTAAAATAGCTTCCACAGTATGGGAAAATTCTGCCATAGCGCATGCCAAGTTATTTGAAAAAATGGACGATGAACGTATTTCATTACAGTACAATTTACCTATCATTAACCTTAAGCATTTTAAAAAACTGACAACCAGTTTTGGAATGATTCAATTTTCCAAAATCAACCAGCCCGATATAGATTCAGGATATACGTTAGATGACAATGCAAGGGCACTGATTGTTATGTGCCAGCATTATGAATTGACAAAAAATGAAGCTGATTTAGAATACATTCATATTTACTGTAACTTCATAAAATATTGTTTGCAATCTGAAGATGGTTTTTTAAATTATGTAGATGAACAAGGAATTTTTACGCCACAAAACAATAAGGTCAACCTTGAAGATGCAAATGGAAGGGCTATTTGGGCATTGGGTTATTTAATTTCCATAAGTGCTTTACTGCCAGAAGAATCTCAAACTCTTGCCACTGATGCAGAATTAATGATACAACATGTATTGCTAAATATAGACAACACTCATTCTACACGTGCAATGGCATTTGCAATAAAAGGATTGTATTTTAGAAATAAAAAAAATTGGTCGCCACAAAACGCCGCATTAATTAAAAAACTTGCGGATCGATTGGTTCAAATGTATCGCCACGAATCCAGCAATGAATGGCAATGGTTCGAGAGTTATTTAACCTATGCAAATAGCGTTTTGCCAGAGGCATTGTTGTGTGCGTGGTTAGTTACAGGTGAAATCACCTATCAAAAAATTGCGAAATCTTCTTTTGATTTTCTTCTTTCGAAGACCTTCAGAAAAAATAAGATAAAAGTAATTTCAAACAAAAACTGGTTAAATACAAAAGAAAACTTAAAAACCATACCCATTGGAGGTGAACAGCCAATTGATGTCGCTTATACAATTCTTGCTTTGCGTAAATTCTACCAGGTGTTTAGGGAGAAAACTTACCGATTAAATATGGAAATTTCTTTTAATTGGTTTTTGGGAAGCAATCACCTGAATCAGATTATTTATAACCCTTGCACCGGTGGTTGTTATGACGGACTGGAAGAAAATTCTGTAAACCTTAACCAAGGTGCGGAATCAACCGTAAGTTACCTGATGGCCAGACTAACAATTGAGAAATTTATCCTAAACGAACTAAGTAATAAACGTCAAAAAACACATCGTTTGAGATTAGGAATGCAAGATCAGTTGGTGTAATGTGTGAATCATATAACTAATTCATGAAATTATGTAATACTCGCCTTACTGAAACTTATCATCTTTACACCGTAGTTATAGTTGTGATTAGTTAATAAAAAAATTACGAAAAATAGACTAAAAAAATAGTGGAGACCAGAACCCACCTAAAAAAACGGCTTGCTTGGTTATACAAATCTGATAACCGTTAGGTTAATTGGTAAGGGCAATTAAAAAGCAAGAAAATTTCAAAATTTTTAAACATGAAAAAAATCATTTTATCGGCTATTATCCTAATTGGATTAGCATTTACCACACAAGCTCAGGAAATCTCTAAAAATGCAATAGGTTTACGTTTAGGAGACAGTGGAGGTTTCGGAACTGAAATCACTTATCAAACAGCTTTGGGAAGTAACAATAGACTTGAACTTGATTTAGGTTGGAGAAACAGAAAAGACTACAATAATGATAAGTATGATGATGATGCTATCAAACTTGCTGCCTTATACCAATGGGTATGGAACATCGATGGTGGTTTCAACTGGTATGCAGGTGTTGGTGGAGGTGTAGGAACTTATGGTAGAGATTATTACGATAATCGTGATTATAACAACGATACGTTTGCATTTGCTGCCGGAGATATAGGGATTGAGTATAATTTTCCAATTCCATTATTAATCTCTTTAGATTTCAGACCTGAATTTGGTGGTAATGGTTATTACAAAAACAATTATGGTTCTGATATTGCTTTGGGTCTTAAATTTCAATTCTAATTATAACAGTTAACGGTTAAATAATTAACAAAAACATTGATTATTTAGATTGAAGATTAGGCCAAGTAATCAATGTTTTTTTTACCAACAAATCTTAAAACTTAATAAAATGAACTTAAAAAGAATCTTTGGAGCATTGCTTACCGCTCTCGGAATTGGTGGTTTAATTTATACTGCCATATTATTTGTAAACAGTTCAAACAGTAATTACGCCATTAAAACACTGGTTGTTTTTGGCATACTTGGTATCGTGTTTTTTACAGCAGGCATTAGCCTTATACGCACAACGAAAGACGAATCATAAACTTCTGTTTCAAATTATCAAGGCTGTTTTTTACAGCCGATATTGAAAAAGCAAATAAAGCAGCTATTCATCTTTAATTTAAAAACAGTAAATATCAAAAAAAATTATTAAGACCCTACTTATCGTATTTGTAATTGGCGGTCTCAATTGTCCTGTGTTTTTGTTTGTAAATTATTCTGATCAATAATATGCCACTAAAGCGATATTCGTTTCGGCACTCTTGGTTTGGTGTTTTTTGTTACGAGCATTAGCTTAGTAAGCATTATAAAAACTAAATCATAAATTTTCCACTGTCCAACTAACATAACTAACATGTAAATTATTTTTTACTGTAGAAAAATAAATAAATAAATAAATAAAAGACACAAATTCAGAAACATAGCTTTTATTTCGTAAATTTAAATTCTATAAAATAAAATCCAATAAAAAAATCTTAAATAACCATATTATGAATACAAAAACTTTAGGAATCGTAATTGCCGCATTAGGAATACTTATGATCATTTATACCGGATTTAATTATGTGACCACCGAAAAAGTGGTTGACTTGGGTCCTCTTGAAATAAATGCCGAAAAAAATCACCCAGTGCAATGGTCGCCAATTATTGGTGCAATTTTATTGGTTGGGGGAATTGTAATTGTTGCGACTAATAGAAAAAAATAGAAAAAAAATTAATTTTTTTAGATTTAATTCTGAACTGGTTTAAACTTTTTTGATTGAAGCGAAAAATAGGAGTTTTTTACTCAATTGAAGACTTTTTTTAACTGCATAGCATCGCTGCGGAGTTCAAAAAAGACAAAAAGTGAGTGAAAAATAACATTTTGTAACCAATTGAAAAAAGTTTAAACCAGTTCTCTATTTAAATTAATAAAATGTGTGAATTGTGCAACTATTTTAAATAATTGTGTAACCCGGAGCTAAATGAAAGAAGTCAACTTTGCTTCATCAATAACTGGGACAACTAAGCCACAGTTTAAAAATCATCATAATGAAACTAAATAATATAACCCCGATGGCAGCAATGCTATTATTCGTATTAATTGGAATTGGAAGTTGTACAAACGATCAAGACCCAACTTTAACCAACGATGCCTCTGCCCAAAAAGATTCTTATGTTTTAGGTAAGGAAATTTCTTTTGAACAATCATCAAAAGGAAATGAATTAAAAACAGTAAACCTAGGAGTTGCTGGTGACTTTGTTATTCTTTCAAAAACAGGAATTACAAGTGTTTATAAATCTTCTATTTTAGGAGATATTGGAACAAGCCCAATCACCGGTGCAGCTATGGTAGTAGAGTGTACGGAAGTAACAGGTTCTGTATTTTCAGTTGATGCTGCAGGTCCAGCTTGTAAAACTACAAGTGCCACTATGCTAACTTCAGCAATAGGTGATATGCAAACAGCATATACTGATGCAGCCGGAAGATCTAATCCAGATTACTTGAATTTAGGCGCTGGAACTATTGGCGGAAAAACACTTTTACCTGGGTTATATAAATTTACAAGTTCAGTGAACATCCCAACAGATATCACTATTTCTGGTAGCCCAACAGATATTTTTATTTTCCAAGTTGCAGGTACTCTAAAAATGAGTTCTTCAGTAAGAGTTACTTTAGAAGGTGGTGCGCAGGCTAAAAATATTTTCTGGGTAGTTTCTGATGCTGTTACTTTTGGAACAACAAGTCATTTTGAAGGAAACATATTAGGACAAACAGGAATCAATATGCAAACTGGCGCAACTATGAACGGAAGAATGTTGGCTCAAACAGCAGTAACCCTACAAATGAATACGGTTAACAAACCAGAATAAATAATACAATCAAAACCCCTCTTTAAAAGGCTGTCTGAAAAGACAGCCTTTTTTTATTAAATAACATTATTGTCCGGTTAAATTTTCCAAAACAAACAGGTCGCCCCGATGGGGCTTTAATAACTGTATTTTTGCATTTTTCTACAAACATTTTGCTCCTAACGGAGCTTTTTTAGTCCCATCGGGACGATCTGTTGGTAATAAATAGATTTTCATTGAAAACAAGCCCCATCGGGGCGAACTGTTTATCAAGTCCCATTTAGATCGAGGTTAATCATTTTTTATGAATTTTTATCGGACAACAATG